>JAUXOM010000131.1 GCA_030682175.1 Rhodocyclaceae bacterium | reverse complement strand
ATACGGCATCCGCCTTGGGCAGGCACTGGCCGCCACTGCAGCAGTTGTCGGTCAGAAAGGCAATCAGGTCATCCATCGTCGGGTAATTGGCCGCATAGAAAATGAACCGCCCCTCCTGAAGCGAGACGACCAGGCCGGCTTGTGACAGCGGTTTCAGATGAAAAGACAGGGTATTGGCGGGTATGCCCAGTTGCGCGCCGACCTCGCCCGCCGCCAAGCCGACCGGCCCGGCCGTCACCAGCAGGCGAAAGACGTTCAGGCGAGTTTCCTGGGCAAGGGCGGCCAGGGCATCGACAGCGGTGGCAGGGGTCATCGTTTCGTTATTTCCAGAAGTGTTGAAGCATTATGCCAAAAAAACGGGGGGAGCGCCCCCGATGCTTCGATTGTCCGTCGGGCTGAACAAAGCCAGACGCTTGCTCACTCGCCCAGATACGCTTCCCGCACACGCGGGTCGGCGAGCAGATTGGCCGCCGTGTCGGCCAGTGTGATCTCGCCGCTTTCCATCACATAGCCGCGTGAACAGGTTTGCAGGGCGAGCCGGGCGTTCTGTTCAACGAGGAAAATCGTTACGCCTTCGGCGGCGACGGCGCGGATCACCTCGAAGACTTTTTCGACCATCAAGGGCGCCAGACCCATCGAGGGTTCGTCGAGCAGCAGGAGTTGGGGACGTCCCATCAGGGCGCGGCCGATGGCGAGCATTTGCTGCTCGCCGCCCGACAGGGTGCCGGCCACCTGGGCGGCACGCTCCTTGAGGCGCGGCAACATCTCGAAGATGCGTTGCAGGTCGAGGCCGATCTCGGCCTTGTCATTGCGGTGATAGGCGCCCATGGTGAGGTTTTCCGCAACCGTCAGCCGGGCGAAAATGCCGCGCCCTTCGGGCACCAGCGCCAGGCCGTGACGGATCAGGTCATGGCTGGGGAGATTGTCCAGCCGCATGTCGCGGTAGTGAATTTCGCCGGATGACGGGATCATTCGGGCGATCGCCTTGAGCGTCGAGGTCTTGCCCGCGCCGTTGGCGCCGATCAGGCAGACGAGTTCGCCCTTCTCAACGGCGAAGGAGATGCCGCGCACCGCGGCAATGCCACCGTAATGCACATCGAGATTGACCGCTTGCAACATGGCGTAGCGCTCCGGCGTTAGTTTTTCAGTCACCGCCGGCCCCGAGATAAGCCTCGATCACCTTGGGATCTTTCTGCACAACGCCGGGCACGTCCTCGGCAATCTTTTCGCCGTAATCGAGCACGGCGACGCGGTCGCACAGGCCCATCACGAGCTTGACGTCGTGCTCGATCAGCAATACCGTCAGGCCATCGGCGCGCAGACCCTCGATCAGCTTGCGCAGGGCAACCGTTTCGGTGGCATTCATGCCGGCAGCGGGCTCGTCGAGCGCCAGCAGTTGCGGTTCGGTCGCCAGGGCGCGGGCGATTTCGAGCCGGCGCTGGTCGCCATAGGACAGGTTGCGCGCCAGGTCGTTGGCGCGATGGGGAATGCCGACGTAGTGCAGCAACTCTTCGGCGCGACGGCGGATCGCGGCTTCTTCGGCGCGCTGGCCCGGCGTGCGCAAAATCGCGCCGAACACGCCGGCGTGAGTGCGCACATGGCGGCCGACCATGACATTCTCGATCGCCGTCATGTTGCCGAACAGACGGATGTTCTGGAAGGTGCGGGCGATGCCGGCCTGGGCGACAAGGTAGGGTGTATCGAGTTCGAGCGGGACGCCGCCAAACAACACTTCGCCGCCATCCCGCGGGTAAAGCCCGGTCATCACATTGAAGAAAGTGGTCTTGCCGGCGCCGTTCGGGCCGATCAGGCCGTAAATCTCCTGGGCGCGGATGGTCAGCGAAACATCCTTCAGGGCCTGTACTCCGCCAAAACGCTTGCCGATGTTGCGCGCTTCCAGCAACACCACACTCATGAACGGTTCTCGCTCATTTCAAGCTTGTGGCGCGATTCGGGCCACAGGCCGGCGGGACGGAAACGCATCGTCAACACCAGTGCGCCACCGAAGATCAGCATGCGCAGCACTTCAGGATCGATCAACAGTTTGCCGAACAGCATCTGCTGCACCGGATCGACTGTGTAACGTAACAATTCCGGGACGAAGGAGAGCAGCATCGCGCCGGCAATCACACCCCAGACATTGCCCATGCCGCCCAGCACCACCATCGCCAGCACCAGAATCGACTCGTGCAGGATGAAACTCTCCGGACTGACGAAACCCTGCATGGCCGAGAACATGCCACCGGCAATGCCACCGAAGGTGGCGCCCATGGCGAAGGCCAGCAGCTTCATGTTGCGGGTATTGATGCCGGCCGCCTTGGCGGCAAGCTCATCCTCGCGGATGGCAACCCAGGCGCGGCCGATGCGCGACTTCTGCAAACGCAGATTGACGACGATGACCAGAAGCAACAGGATCAGCAGCACGTAGTAATACTTGGCCGGGCCAGTGAAAGGGATGCCGAACAGCGTGTGGGTGTTTACAAAATCCATGCCGGCAATATTCAGGCCGTCGATGCGCGTGATGCCCTTGGGGCCGTTGGTGATGTTGAAGGGCTGCGAAAGGTTGTTCAGGAAAATACGCACGATCTCGCCGAAACCCAGCGTGACGATGGCGAGGTAGTCCCCGCGCAGGCGCAGGGTTGGCGCGCCGAGAATGGCGCCGGCCATACCGGCAAACAGGGCGCCAAGCGGCAGAATGACCCAGAACGGCAGGTGCAGGCCAAAGTGCGGCGAGGCGAGCAGCGCGTAGACATAGGCGCCGACCGCGAAAAACGCGATGTAGCCCAGATCGAGCAGCCCGGCCATGCCAACGACGATGTTCAGCCCCAGCGCAAGAAAGATGAAGAGTATGGCCAGGTTGGTAATGCGCACCCAGGCCGTGCCGACGCTCGTCAGCACCAGCGGCAATGCCAGGAGCGCCAGCGCGACCAGCGCGAGGCCAATCCATTTTTTCGTACTCATGCTGCCTCCGCCGGGCCGCCCCAAGGAGGCAGCAAGCCAACAAACCGGAAGCCGCAGCGCGGCTGAACACCAGTCACCCCCTTCCTCGGGAAGGGGGGCGGGGGGATGGGGGTCATCATGCTCTTTCCGAGACGCGCTCGCCCAGAAGGCCGGAAGGCCGGAACACCAGCACCAGGATCAGCACCATGAAGGCGAACACGTCCTGGTAGTTGCTGCCGAAGAGCACCACATGACCGCCGTTGGCGCAGCGTTCGACGAGCAGGCCGTCGACCAGCGGCCAGCGGCACAAATCGGTGAATTCGCCGATATAGCCGGCGCCGAGCGCCTCGACCAGCCCCAGCAAAATACCGCCCAGCATGGCGCCGGCGAGATTGCCGATGCCGCCCAGCACGGCGGCGGAAAACGCCTTCAGGCCGAGCATGAAGCCCATCGTGTAGTGGGTGATGCCGTAATAGGTGCCATACATCACGCCGGCCACGGCAGCCAGGCCCGCGCCGATGACGAAGGTGGCGGCGATGGTGCGATTGGCGTCGACACCCATCAGGGCTGCAACATTCACATTTTCGGCCGTGGCGCGGATGGCAATGCCGAAGCGCGTGCGGTAAACAAACCAGGTGAGGGTTGCCATGATCAGCACCGACATCAGGATGATGGCAATCTGCACCGAGGTGATTGAAGCGCCGGCAATGATGAAACTCTTGTTTTCCATGATCTGCGGGAAGGCCTTCGGGTCGCGTCCCCAGATCAGCAAGGCCACCTGTTGCAGGACCATCGACATGCCGATGGCGGTGATCAGGGGGGCCAGGCGTGGCGCGTGGCGCAGTGGCCGGTAGGCGGCGCGCTCGAGGAGATAACCAAGGGCCATGCAGATGGGAATGGCGGCGAGTATGCCGGCCAGTACCAGCACGATCGGCGGCAATGGCAAGCCCATGCCAACCAGTGTGGTGATGACGGTGAGCGCAACCATCCCGCCGATCATCACGACTTCGCCGTGCGCGAAGTTGATCAGCTGGATGATGCCGTACACCATCGTGTAGCCCAATGCCACGAGGGCATAGACGCTACCGGCGGTCAGGCCGTTAATGATTTGCTGGACGAAGATTTCCACGGGCGCGCATGATACACGAAAGTAATAAACGGCAACGACACCCGGGAGTGTCGTTGCCGTTTTGCTGCGTAATGATTACTTCTGCGCGGGATCTGCGGGGGCTGCCGGCGCCGCGGGCGTCGCGGCCGGTGTGGCCATCTCGGCGGGAGCGGCAGCCGGTGCGACAGCGTTCAGGGCAGCATACTCGTCGAGGGTCAGCGACTTGCCGCCCTTGATGATGGCGAGCGGCGTGACCTTGCCTTCCTTCATGGTGAAGATGGTCATTTCGGCGTCCTTGCGGTCACCCAGCTCATCGAACTGGATGTTGCCGGAAGCGCCGTTGTAGTTGCTGGCGACCAGTGCCGGCAGGTATTTGGCCGGGTCGGCCGAATCGGCCGTCTTCATCGCCTCGATCAGCAGCTTCGCGGCATCGTAGGTGAAGGGCGAGTAGAGGATCGGATCGATGTTGAACTTGGCCTTGTAACCGTCAAGGAACTTCTTGCCAGAAGCCTGCACGGGAATGCCCGCCTGCGAACAGACCAGTCCCTCGGCGGCAGCGCCGGCGAGTTCGGCCATCTTGTCGGTGCAGGCGCCATCGCCGAAGCTGAACACCGCGCCGAGCTTCAGTTCGCGCGCCTGCTTGAGCAGCGGGCCGCCAGTGGCGTCCATGCCGCCATAAAAGACGACGTCGGGTTTCTTGCCCTTGACCTTGGTCAGGATGGCCTTCCAGTCAACCGTCTTGTCGGTGCCCTTCTCGCGCGGCAACACCGTGACGCCGGCAGCCTTGAGCGCCTTCTCGACCTCGTTGGCGAGACCTTCGCCGTAGGCGGTGGCATCGTCGATGACGGCAGCGGTCTTCGGCTTGGCGGTGGCGATCAGGTAGTTGGCGACGGCCGGGCCTTGCTGGTCGTCACGACCGACGACGCGGAACACCGCCTTGAAGCCCTGGGCGGTCAGCGCCGGGTTGGTGGCGGAACCGGAAATCATCGGCAGGCCGGCCTGATTGTAGATCGCCGAGGCGGGAATCGTCGTGCCGGAGTTCAGGTGACCGACGACGCCGGCCACCTTGGCATCAACAAGCTTTTGCGCAACGGTGTTGCCGATTTTCGGGTCGGCCTGGTCATCTTCAGCCACCAGCTCGAACTTGATCGGGTTGCCGCCAATCGTGATCCCTTCGGCATTGGCTTCTTCGATTGCCAGACGCGCGCCGTTTTCATTGTCCTTGCCCAAGTGAGCGATGCCACCCGTCAGCGGTCCGACATGGCCGATTTTGACAACGACAACGGCAGGAGCAGCCGGAGCGACAGCCTGCGGTGCGGGGGCTTCTTCTTTTTTGCCACAACCCATCATCAGGACGGCGGCGGCTACAGACAAGGACAGAACTTTGACAGGAACGTTCATGCGGTTCTCCAAGGGTGATTGGGGGCGGGGGGGAATTTGCAACGGGGGATTGTTACTTCAGTATGCGGTATTGTCAATCGTGGCTAAGCACGCAGGACGGCCGATAAACCGCGGCCGGAGCCGGGATAGCGCTCCGCAATGCTTGGCTAATTGGCGCCGGCCAGAATCCATTTCACCAATGTTTCGATGTCGGCATCCTTGACAGCGGCATTCGGCGGCATCGGGATCGGACCCCAGACATCCTTGCTGCCTTTCTTCACATGCCCGGACAACAGGGCAACGGCATCCTTGTTGCCGGCGTATTTTTTGGCGACATCCCGATAGGACGGGCCGACCAGCTTCTTATCCACTGTATGGCAGGCCATGCAGTTACTTTTCTTCGCCAGATCCAGGTTGGCCATGGCCGGGGCGGAGGCCAGCACGCTGGCGGCAAACAATGCGGTAATGATCAGTTTCATAATAATCCTCTGCGGGTGTGCTGTGGTTGGTATTGTTTTGCTTGAATAACCGGGCCGTGAAAGTCTAGCGGAAAACATCAGGCTTGCAAACTTGGCCACGGCGCGGTTTGCGTGCTGGCAAACACCGCTGCAAGTTCATCTTTATCTGACAGCGGCGCACTACAACTAACGCCCTGACATACCCAGGCGTTGACGTGGGGGGTTTCCGGCCTGGCGAGCGCCGGCGGCAAACCGGTCAAACCGTTGGGGAGCGCCAGTGCAATTGCCGATTTCCGGCACGCCAGCTGATGCTGCCATTCCGGCAGGGCTCGCGCCGGGCCGCGCAGGATCACGATGGTGGGAGGCGTAATGAATTCCTCGAGGGCCTGCAGGAGGGTTGCGCAACTTGCGGCCTGGCGTTCGAGTTGCGGCCAGAACGCCTCGAGCGTGCGCCGCGCTGCAGCAAGGTAGCGCGTCTCGCCAAGCAGATGGCCGAGGCGTTGCAAGGCCAGGGCAGCGACGCCGTTGCCTGCCGGCATGGCAGAGTCCTGGCAACTCTTCGGCCGGTGGATCAGCGTTTCGTGATCGTGGGCAGTGAAATAGAAGCCACCCGCCGCGCGATCCTCGAAATGCTCGAGCAGGGCATCCGCAAGCTGGCACGCGAAGTCAAGGTCGGCGGCATTGAATTCGGCCTGCAGCAATTCCAGCAGGGCGGCAATCAGATAGGCGTAATCGTCGAGATAGGCGGGCAGATGGGCGCGCCCCTGCCGCGAGGCAGCCAGCAGGCGGCCGTTCTGCCAATGGGTCTGACGCAGGTAGGCGAGCGCGCCTTGTGCCGCTGCCAGCCAGTCCGGTCGGTCGAATACCCGTGCCGCGTGCACCAGCCCCTCGATCATCAGGGCATTCCATGAAGTCAGTATCTTGTCGTCGAGTGCGGGGCGGATGCGTTTTGCGCGCTCGGCAAGGAGCTTGCGGCGTGCTGATTCGAGCAGGGCGACTTCATCTTCCGCCACGGCACCGGTGCGCTTGAGATGCCAGTGTGTGTTCTCGAAGTTGGGCGGTTCGTCCAGTCCCCAGTGCCGTCCCGCCAGCGCCGACTCTTGCGGCGTCAGCACGCGTTCGACCGCGGCGCGATCCCAGACATAGAACTTGCCCTCTTCGCCTTCCGAATCGGCGTCGAGAGACGAATAAAAACCCCCGGTCGGCCCGGTCATCTCGCGCATCGTCCAGGCGACAGTATCCTCGGCGACGCGACGAAAATCGGCCAGGCCGCTGACTGCCCAGGCGTCGGCATACAGCGCCAGCAATGGGCCGTTGTCGTAGAGCATTTTTTCGAAATGCGGGATTTCCCAGCGCTCATCCACGCTGTAGCGGCAAAACCCGCCGCCGAGCTGGTCATGGATGCCGCCTGCCGCCATGCGCCGCAGGGTAAGCAATGCGGCTTCGCGCGCTGCCGGGTCGTCCGTGCGGGCCAGCAAAAATGCTAGGTCGGTCGGATGCGGAAACTTCGGCGCACCGCCGAAGCCACCCCACTCCGGGTCGAAATTTCCCAGCAACGTGGCAAGCATGGACTGGATCGGTTTGGCGTCAAGCCGGGCCGGGCCGGCAGCCGGCGCAGGGCTCTGCGCGAGGGCGCGGCGCAGCTCGCTGTTCTGCGCCTCGACATCCGGCCGACGCGTGCGCCAGACCTCGGCGACCTGCCGGCACAGCCCGACAAAACCGGGCAGACCGTAACGCGCCTCTTTCGGGAAATAGGTACCGCCAAAGAATGGCGTGCCATCGGGGGTGAGGAACATCGTCAGCGGCCAGCCGCCGTGGCGCGTGGCCAGCATCTGGTGGGCGGTCTGATAGATCTGGTCAAGGTCGGGGCGCTCCTCGCGGTCGACCTTGATATTGACGAACAGCTCGTTCATTACCGCCGCCACTTCGGCATCTTCGAACGACTCATGGGCCATGACATGGCACCAGTGGCAAGCCGAGTAGCCGATGGAAAGCAGGATCGGCTTGTCCAGGCTGCGCGCCTGGGTGAGTGCTTCCTTACCCCAGGGGAACCACGCGACGGGGTTGTCGGCGTGCTGCAGCAGGTAAGGGGAGCTTGCGGCGGCTAACTTGTTCTGCGGTGTGGCGCTCATCTCGGGTCTCCGGAACGGAAACCCGACTATACCCGATTAAATTAGTCGCCTACTTGCCGGTCAGGGCATGAGGTCTTTCAGCAGGGAGTCGACGTCGCGCTGCGAAAGCCGCTGCTCATCGGTGGAACCGCCGCCTTCGACCACGATGATCGCCCCGACCAGTGCCTTCACGGCCTTGCGCAGGGCTTGGCCGGCCAGGTCCTGAAATTCCTGGGCGACGATGATATTGGTGAGGTGGTTGCCGACCCCTTTCAGCGCATTATCGAGTTCCCGGCGATTCCAGTCCTTGCCGAGCGAGGCGAGCGCTTCGCTCACCAGTTGCTTGGCAGACTCTGCTTCGATCAACGACTTGGTGGCTGCCTCGGCGGTCATGCGCTCGACGTTGACGAGAATGGACGAAACCTCTTTCGGGTGGCTGCTCGCCGAGCGCTTGCCCAGACCTTTGGCTGCCTGGCTAAGCTCTCTGGCCAGTAGCTTCAGTTCGCTCAGAACCTGGCCGGTGGACTGCCCCGGTTTTTTTGCGGCGGGTTTTCTCGCCGTTACCGTTTTAGCTTTGGCGACAAGCCTTTTGACGGGTGTTACGGCGGTAGCTTTGGCGCCGGACTTGGGTTTGCTGACTGCGGCCTTCTTCATGGTTTCCCCTTTGTTTGTATCTTATCCAAACAGCGCCCGCCACCAGCGTTTGCGCCCTTCCGGCAATGGCCCGGCAGGCTTGAGATCCTCAGGCGGCACGCGGCAGAGGATCCAGCCCGGCAACGGCGGATTATCGGAAAAACCACAGGATACGCCGAGGTTGTTCGGGTCGAAAATCTTTACAAAACTGGGCGCATCCAGCTGATCAGCATAAACGATGCCGCAATAATCGTGCTGGTGCTCCTTGCGGAGCAGGGCATCCATCTGCGCGATGAAGGCGCTGACTTGCCCGGCCTCGGCGGGTGCTCTTGGCGCGGGTTCGCCGACGGCATACAGATACCAGCCGGCGGCAGGATCGATGCGCGTCCAGAAGCCCGTCAGTTGTTCCCAGGTCATCACCGACCAGAGGCGGCCGGTATGGAGATTATGAAAGTCGCTCATGGGTCGTGGGATATGAAGTGGGAAAGCGTACGCTAGCCCAATTGTGTCACGTCGCGCACTGCGCCGGTGTCGGCGCTGGTGGTCATGGCGGCATAGGCGCGTAGCGCCGCCGATACCTCACGTTGGCGGCTGACCGGCTTCCACGCCCCATGTTCGCCCGGGCCCTTCGCTTCCATCGCCGCGCGCCGTGCCGCCAGCGCCGACTTTTCCACGGCGAGGTTGATGGTCCGGCCGGGGATGTCGATTTCGATGATGTCGCCTTCTTCCACCAGCGCGATCTCGCCGCCCATCGCCGCTTCGGGGCTGACGTGGCCGATCGACAGGCCCGAGGTGCCGCCGGAAAAGCGTCCGTCGGTGAGCAGGGCGCAGTCCTTGCCGAGCCCCTTGGTCTTGAGGTACGAGGTCGGATAGAGCATTTCCTGCATGCCGGGGCCGCCCTTGGGGCCTTCGTAGCGGATCACCACCACGTCGCCCGCCTTGATCCGGTCGGCGAGGATGGCGGTGACGGCGTCATCCTGACTCTCGAACACGCGCGCCGGGCCGGAAAATTTCAGGATGCTGTCATCGACGCCCGCGGTCTTGACGATGCAGCCGTTGCGCGCGATGTTGCCGCTCAACACGGCGAGGCCGCCATCCTGCGAGAAGGCGTGCGCCTTGTCGCGGATCACGCCGCCCGTGCGGTCGAGGTCGAGCGTCGGGTAGCGGCGCGACTGCGAAAACGCGGTCTGGCTCGGCACGCCGCCGGGCGCCGCGCGGTAGAAGTCATGCACTGACTTGTCGCTGTTGCGCTTGACGTCGCAGCAGTCCAGCGCCTCGCCCATGGTCGGGTAGAGCACGGTGGGGCATTCGCGATTCAGCAGCCCGGCGCGATCCAGCTCGCCGAGGATGGCCATGATGCCGCCGGCGCGATGCACGTCTTCCATATGGACGTCCGACTTGGCCGGCGCCACTTTCGACAGACAGGGCACGCGGCGCGAAATGCGGTCGATGTCCTTCATGGTGAAATCGACCTGCGCCTCATGCGCGGCGGCCAGCAGGTGCAATACCGTGTTGGTCGAACCGCCCATGGCGACGTCGAGGCTCACCGCATTCTCGAAGGCCGCGAAGCTGGCGATGCTGCGTGGCAGAATGGAGGCGTCGTCTTTCTCGTAGAAGCGCTGGCACAATTCGACGATCAGCCGGCCGGCCTTGAGGAAAAGCATCTTGCGATCGGCGTGGGTGGCGAGCACCGAGCCATTGCCGGGCAGCGACAAACCCAGCGCCTCGGTCAGGCAGTTCATCGAATTGGCGGTAAACATGCCGGAGCAGGAACCGCAGGTCGGGCAGGCGGAGCGCTCGTAGGAATCCGATTCCTGGTCGCTCACCGTGCTATCGGCGCCCTTGACCATGGCATCGACCAGATCGACGGGAATGATCTTGCCGCCCCACTTCACCTTGCCAGCCTCCATCGGACCACCGGAAACGAACACGGTCGGAATGTTGAGGCGCAGGCTGGCCAACAGCATGCCCGGGGTGATCTTGTCGCAGTTGGAAATGCACACCATGGCGTCGGCGCAGTGGGCATTCACCATGTACTCGACCGAGTCGGCGATCAGCTCGCGGCTGGGCAACGAATAGAGCATGCCGCCGTGGCCCATAGCGATGCCGTAGTCCACCGCGTTGGTGTTGAACTCCTTGGCCACGCCGCCGGCCGCCTCGATTTCGCGCGCGACCAGTTGCCCCATGTCCTTCAGATGCACATGGCCGGGCACGAACTGGGTGAAGGAATTCACCACGGCGATGATCGGCTTGCCGAAGTCGCCATCCTGCATGCCGGTGGCGCGCCACAGGGCACGGGCGCCGGCCATGTTGCGACCGTGGGTAGAGGTGCGGGAACGGTAGGCGGGCATGATCAAGCCTCCCGATGGGCCGCCCCGAGGGAGGCGGCGCCCCCCGTCACCGCTTCGGGTGATTTCATGGGGGCAGCGAACGAGGTGAGCGTGGGGGCCATTGATTTCTCCTGCGGGGGTAGTATTCGGATGCCGAAACGGAAAGCAATTCTATCCTGCGGCAACGCCGTCCCGCCAGTCCCGAAAAGGGGATTCCCTGCCGTCACCCCGACTTTGCGGGGCCGGTTAGAATTTGGCTGGCCTGCATTCCATCGACCCCACGCCCCCGCACACCATGCTGATCCATCCCCAGTTCGACCCGATTGCCCTGAGCCTTGGCCCGCTGGCCGTGCGCTGGTATGGCCTGATGTATCTGGCCGGCTTTGTCACCTTTCTGCTGCTCGGCCGTCGCCGCGCGGCGACGCAGCCTTGGCATGGCCTCAAACCCGCGGCGCTCGACGATCTGCTGTTCTACGGCGTGCTCGGCGTGATCATCGGCGGCCGGCTGGGTCAGGTGCTGTTTTACGAGCCGGCCTACTACCTCGCCCATCCGCTGGAAATCCTCGCCGTCTGGAAGGGCGGCATGAGTTTCCACGGTGGCTTCCTCGGCGTGCTGGCGGCGATGGCGCTGTACGCCAGGAAACGCGGCCTGTCCTTCTGGCAGATCACCGATTTCATCGCTCCGCTGGTGCCACTGGGGCTCGGCGCGGGCCGCATCGGCAATTTCATCAATGTCGAACTGTGGGGACGGGTGGCCTCACCCGACCTGCCGTGGGCGATGGTCTTTCCCTTGGTCGACGCACTGCCGCGCCACCCCTCGCAGCTCTATCAGGCGCTCGGCGAAGGCCTGCTGCTGTTCCTGCTGCTGTGGTGGTATTCGGGCAGGCAACGCGCGCGCGGCACGGTGTCGGCGCTGTTCCTCATCGGCTACGGCAGCGCGCGCTGGATCGGGGAATATTTCCGCGAGCCCGATATCGGCGTGTTCGGCCAATCCTACCTGGTCAGCATGGGGCAATGGTTGTCGCTGCCCATGATCGTCGTCGGCATTGTGTTGTTTTTCAAATGGAAGGATAGATGACAAGACCATTCAAGGTACTGGGCATCCAGCAGATCGCCATCGGTGGCCTGTCCAAGGACAAGCTGCGCACGCTGTGGGTCGACAAACTCGGGCTTGAAGTGATCGGCAATTTCATTTCGGAACGCGAAAACGTCGACGAAGACATCTGTGCCATGGGCGCCGGCCCGTTCAGGGTCGAGGTCGACCTGATGCAGCCGCTCGACCCGGAAAGGAAACCCGCCGTTCATGCCACACCGCTCAACCACGTCGGCTTGTGGATCGACGACCTGCCCAAGGCCGTCGCATGGCTCACCGCGCAGGGCGTGCGCTTCGCCCCCGGCGGCATCCGCAAGGGCGCGGCCGGTTACGACATCTGCTTCCTGCACCCGAAGGCCAGCGACGAGTTTCCCATCGGCGGCGAAGGCGTGCTGATCGAACTGGTGCAGGCGCCGCCGGAAGTCATCGCGGCGCTCGGCAAGTAGAAAGTCGGCGCAGCCTCTTCGGGCCGCTTCCGGCCTGACGGCCTCCCGGCTGCGGGACGGCGTGCCCGCCGCGGCTCCGGTGCCTGCCCGTTCCCTAACCGGCGCAATACCGCTCAGGGAAGGCCGGCCCATGACTGAACCGGTTTTTACTCGACCAAATCGGGTGCGCTTCGCTGGCAACCACTCACTGACCAAAGCCCAGGGCATAAGGCAATCCGGTGGCAATCTTCGGGAAATAGATAACCAGCAGGATTACCATGGACAGTGCAGCGAGATAGGGCAGTACGCTGATGCTGAGACGCTCGACGGGCACCTTGGATATTCGTGATGAGACAAACAAATTGATGCCAAGCGGTGGTGTCAGCAAAGCCATTTCATTGGTGAGTACCAGAATGATGCCGAAGTGGATCAGGTCGATGCCCACCATGTTGAGCATGGGGACCAACACCGGTACCAGAATGATGATGGTGGAGAGCGTTTCCATGAACATGCCCAAGATGACGAGCACGCCGACTATCAACAACAGGATTGTCGTGGGGTCTTGGGAAATACTCAGCACAGCCGCAGCCAAACGTTGCGGCGCCTCCTCGTAGGTCATGATCTTGCCGAACAAGGTCGAGGTGCCGACGATGATCAATATCGCTCCGCACATCATGGCACCTTCCAGCAAGGCCTTGTACAAGTGGATGGGTTTAATGGCGCGGTTGACGACAACACCGACAAACAGCGCATAGACGATCGCCACCACCGAGGCTTCAACCGTCGTAGCGAACCCGGAATAGATGGACCCCAAAATAACCACCGGGGTCATCAGGGAAAAAATGCTTTTGCGGCAACTAAGCAGGAAGTCCTTCATCTTGAAAGGGGGCATCGATTCGTCGCCACGGAAACCATGCTTGCGCGCAATCAACCAGGCGGTGAACGACATGACAAAAGCGACGATAAATCCAGGGATAAATCCCGCTGTGAACATCCCGGTGACGGACACGTTGGCCAGGATCGCATAAATGATCATGGGGTTGCTTGGCGGAATCAGGATGCCGATGGTGCCTCCGGAGGAAGAAACCGCCCCGGCGTATTCCTTGCTATAGCCGCAGCGAATCATGGCCGGCACCATGAGGGCACCAACCGCTGCCACGGTGCCGGGTCCGGAACCGGAGATCGCGGCAAAGAAAGTGCAAGCCAGGATGGTGGTGATGCCCAGGCCGCCATACATGCGGCCGACGATCTGCTTGACAACATCGATGATCTGATTTGTGATGTTGCCGTACTCCATGATCGAGCCGGCAATGACGAAGCAGGGAATGGCCAGCAACGGAAAGATGTTCAGGCCATCAAAGATGGAATTGTGGATGACGGACATTGGCAGGTAGTCGCCAAAAACCAGGGCGGCGGCAGAAGAAATTGCCAGGGCCATGAAAATCGGCATGCCCAGCAGGAACAGGGCCGTCAAGCTGACCAACACAATGGTCAAAGTTGAAATTTCCATCTCAAGCCTCCACCTTTTCAGACTGCTCAAGAACCAGGTCGAGCAAGGTGCCTTGTCGCCAGCGGATGATGTAACCTTCAGCGATCCGCCAGTTCATCAGCAGAAAACTGATGGGAATGATCAATTCGACGTATCCCCTGACGATATTCAGGGTCGGGGAAAGTTCCGGATACTCCAGGCCGCTCCGGACAACCTCCCAGCACCACCAGGCAATCAGGAAATTGGAAGCAATCCACAAGATGTCGGCAAAGAACCTGAAGCCCAGCCGATACTTCGGAGGCATTAGCAAAAACTGGGCGGTAATCCTGACATGCCCACCATGCTTGGCCAATACCGGCGCTGCCGAGAACACCGCCCAGAGAAAGGCAAACCTGCTCAGCTCCTCGCTCCAGGGAATGCCGGCGCCGGTTGTCCAGCGCATGCCAACCTGCAAAAAAAGGCAGACAACCATGGTGCCAATACAGACCACGCTGAACACTTCCTCAAAATGGTCATACAGCTTGCGGGCCAGTGATGGTTTGTCCATGGTCGCCCTCCTTATTGGATTTGGAAACGCTGAGTAATTCCGGCGCAAGCCGGAAACCAGGTTATTGCTATTCCTGGTTTCCGGCTTGCGCCAGTGCGACGGATTTATCAGTGTTAACTTGGTGCAATATTATTTCTTCGCCATGATGGCTTCTGCTTCATCAAGCATGGCCTTGCCGCCAACCTGTTCATAAAACTTGGGCCAGACGGTCCGGGCTTTTTCCTGCCACACCGAACCATCGGTGAGAACGCTCAGCGTCATGCCTTTGTCGAGACATTGTTTCTTGGCCACGCTGTCCTGTTCGGCAGCCCACTTCCATTCAAATGCCGCCGCTTCTTTCGCGGCTTTGTTGACAAGCGCCTTGGTGTTGGCATCCAGCCCCTTGTACCAGGCGTCGCTCACCAGCATCGGGCCAACCCACAACATGTAGGGCAATTCGGTAATGTGCTTCTGGACTTCCCAGAATTTCTGGTCACGATTGACGGTGTGGGGGTTTTCCTGGCCGTCGATGACCCCTTGTTGCAGGGCGTTGAAGGTTTCCGACCAAGCCAGCGGGTGCGCCTCGGCACCCCAGGCCTTGAAAGATTCCAGTTGCACGGCGACTGGCGGTACGCGAATTTTCAGCCCCTTGAGATCATCTATTTTGGTGATGGGCCGCTTCGAGTTGGTCAGGTGCCGGTAGCCACCAATCAGCCAGGACAGGGGGCGCGTGCCGCTTTGTGCGGCAATTTTGTCGCCAACCTTGCCGGTAAAGGCTTCATTGCCGAGCAGTTTGTAGGCAGCCCCGATTTCCGGGAACATGTAGGGCATGTAAAAAATGTTTGCCTGGGCGGCGAATGGCGTCAGGTTGCCAACTGCCAGGACAGCCAGGTGAATTTCCTGGCTGCGCAACTGGCGAACGTTCGCCTGTTCATCGCCCATGGAGCCACCATAGAAAGTCTGGACCTTGATCTTGCCACCCGACTCGGCTTCGATAACTTCCTTGAACTTGTTGATGGCAGTGGTATGCAAACTGCCATCGGGGTTTGACGTAGCGGCACGGATGGTCATGGCTTTGTAATCTGCAGCGGAAACCTGGCCCATCCCAAACGCAACAACCAGCGCGGTAACTGCCAACTTGAATGTCTTCATGATGTATCTCCTCATATCACTGCGGTTAAGTACCCGGTGCGGAATATCCCTACCGGCAATCCAAACAGATACAGATCAACTTTGAAGCGATTTATTCCGGTTTGAGCAGCACCTTGGCGGCGGCGGTCTTGCCCTGATGCAGATCGCTGAAGGCGGCCGGGCCATCGGCGAGGCTGCGTTTCTCCACCCAGGCCAGATCGCCAAATACGCCACGATGCAGTGCCTTTACCGTAGCCCGCAGATCCGCCAGGGTGTAGGTGAAGGTGCCCATCAGGGTGATTTCGCCCAGGGTGAGTTTTCTCATGTCGATCTCGCTCGCCCAGTCCTGCAAACCGACATGCAAGATCACACCACCCGCCTTGACGGCCGAGAAAGCCACTTTGCGGGTAGCCGCGGCCCCCACGCAATCGAGCACCAGATCGTATGAAGACTCGGCCAGCGTTTGCTGCATGGTATCGATCACCTCGCATCCGACGTGGTCGGCAATCGACTGCCGGCGCATGGCATTCAGCTCGACCACAGCCAGTTGATCAACCCCATAGTGCTTCAGCAGCAAAGCACCCAGCATGCCGATGGCGCCCCCGCCAATCAACAAAACCCTACCCTCCTGAAGCGGCCGGTGCATGACCCGCTGAGCCAGATTGATGGCGTGGAGCGCCGTTGCCGCAGGCTCGGTAAGGGCTGCGGCATCACTGGCGAGATCGGCTGGCAACTTGATCAGGGCCGCTGCTGGAATGCTCATGTATTCAGCAAACGCCCCCGGCCGGGTCATGCCGACCATGCCACGGTTTGTGCATAAATGGCTGCGTCCCTGTACACAGTTGTCGCAGGTGCCGCAGGTTATTGACGGATTCCCCGTAACCCGGTCGCCTTCAGCCAGCGAGGCATCGAGACTTTTAACTATCGAGCCGGCAAACTCGTGGCCCAGCACCAGGCCGGGTTTCCGTCTTGGGTCATGGCCATGATAGGCATGCATGTCACTGCCACAAATGCCGGCGGCTTCAATCTTGATGATGACTTCGCCGTCGGCGATTTCCGGGTAAGGCCTGTCCTGCAGGCAGACCTCATTCGGTTGTGTATAGACCAGGGCGTGCATGATTCCCCCTTACTTGGCTGTATAGCCGCCATCCAGCATGATGGTCTGGCCGGTGATGTAGGCCGAGGCTTCGCTGGCGAGGAATACGGCAACACCGTAAATGTCCTCCATCACGCCATTGCGGCCAATTGCCGTTTGTTCGGCGTGCTTGCGGACCAGGTCCTTGTCGTTGAACACCGCCGCAGTCAATTGTGTCGGGAAAAAGCCGGGGCCAATTGCGTTGCAGGTAATGCCATAACGCGACCACTCCTGGGCGATGGCGCGCGTCAGTTGAACGATCCCGCCCTTGCCCGCACCATAGGGAGCGCTATTGGCAAAGGCGCGATAGCTTTGCAATGAGGCGATATTGACGATCCGCCCCCAGCCACGCTCCTTCATGCCCGGCGCCAGCGCCTGGGTCAGGAACATCGGCGCTGCCAGATGCATGTTCAACTGAATATCCCAGGACTTCGGGGTGATTTCCATGAACGGCTGACGCAGGTTCACCCCGGCGCAATTGAACACGATGTCAATTGCGCCGTGGCCCGTTTTTACGGTGTCAGCGAGCTTCTGAATACCGTCATGACAGCCCAGATCGGCAACGATGGTACCGCTCACCCTGACACCAGCCACCTGCAACTGAGCTGCAGCCCCGTCAAGCCCGTTTTCCAGCGCAGCCAGAATCACCGACGCACCGGACTTTCCCAGGGCATAGGCGATGGCGGCTCCAATACCACTGCTGCCGCCGGTAATCAGGGCCTGCCGGCCACGCAAATCGAACAGGCCGGGTACATCAATATTGGATTCTTTGCTCATTTGCAGTCCCTCACTCTTTTACGGGTGCGCCAAGATCAAGCTTGTCGTTCGGGAAGTACTTGCGGATCCGATCATCGGCAGTCCGTGCATGAGCTTCCATGCCTTCCAGCCGGCTGATGCGGGCGGTCACTTCGCCGATGTCACGACTGCCCTCGCGGGTCAGTTGCTGCCAGGTCAGAATCTTCATGAACTTATGCACCGACAGTCCACCGGAATAGCGGGCGGCACCCATGGTGGGCAGGACATGGTTCGGACCCGCAGCTTTGTCGCCATAGGCAACCGTGGTTTCTTCACCGAGGAACAGCGAACCGTAGCAGGTCAGGGTGGCCAACCACCAATCCAGATCCCTGGCATGGACCTCAAGGTGCTCGCTGGCATATTTGTCGGAGATTTCCGCGACTTCTTCGCGCGTGGAGCACACAATCACTTCACCATAATCGCGCCAGGCTGAACCGGCAGCATCCTTGGCAATGGGCGGTAGTTTTTCAATCAGCTCCGGCACCAGGCGCATGACTTCCTTCGCCAGGGGCTCGTCGGTGGTGAACAACCAGGCCGGCGTCTCATGGCCATGTTCGGCCTGACCCACCAGATCGCTGGCAACCATGTACGGGTCGGCAGTCTCGTCGGCGATCACCGCGACTTCCGACGGGCCGGCGAAAACATCGATACCGACTTTGCCGAACAGCGAGCGCTTTGCTTCAGCGACGAACTTGTTGCCCGGGCCGACCACGACATCGGCCTGCTTGCCAGTAAATAGCCCATTGGCCATGGTGGCAATCGCCTGCACCCCACCCAGGGTCATGATGACATCCGCACCGGCCGCCTTGAATGCATATAGCAGGTAGGGGTGCATGCCACCGCCGCGATACGGGCTGGAACAGGCGATGATGGTTTTTACGCCGGCGGCCTTAGCCGTTGCCACTGTCATGTAAGCGGAGGCGATATGGGCATAGCGCCCCGATGGCGCATAGCAGCCAACCACGTTAACCGGGATCACGCGTTGTCCGGCCGTAACGCCCTTATGCAATTCGGTGGAAAACTCGAGCATGCTGTTCTTCTGGGCAATGGCAAAGTCATACACCTGCTTTGAAGCAAATTCGATATCGCGCTTGACGCTGTCCGGAACATCCTTGGTGGCAGTCGCAATGGCTTCCGGAGACATGATGATGTCGCCTTCCCATTTGTCGAGCTTGCGCGAATATTCGCGCACCGCGCTCTCACCATTCTTTTGAATCTCGGCAAGCATCTCGGTGACGACCTTTTGTGCGGTCGCGGTTTCTGTTTCCGGCGTCTTTGCAGCCTTTTTCAAATACTTAACTGACATGGTCATTTCCCTTAATAATGAGAAACCGGTCTTCGCCCAGCGCGAGGACCTGTTTCATTACTCGTGGTCAATCAAACATCAAGCACTCTCATACAGCCGGGTCAGCACGAACTCGCGATGGCCGAGTGCTTCTGCGGCCGTGAGGCGGCCATTGGCGGTGCGCAGCATGCACTCCAGCAATTTGTCGCCGGCCTGATCGAGGTTCATCTCGCGTTGCAGCAAGCCCGACACGTCCACATCG
>JAUXOM010000036.1 GCA_030682175.1 Rhodocyclaceae bacterium | reverse complement strand
GCCTCAGTTGCGTCCCCGGGCGCGCCGATGAGTTTTTTCGAGCGCTGGCTGACGCTCTGGGTGTTCATCTGCATCGTCGTCGGCATCGGCCTCGGTCAGTGGTTTCCGGCCCCCTTCCAGGCGCTCGGTCGCATGGAGGTGGCAAACGTCAACCTGCCGGTCGGCCTGCTGATCTGGATCATGATCATCCCGATGCTGATCAAGGTCGACTTCGGCGCGCTCGCCGAAGTGAAAACCCATGTAAAGGGGATCGGCGTCACGCTGTTCGTCAACTGGCTGGTCAAGCCCTTCTCGATGGCGCTCCTGGCGTGGATCTTCATCCGCCATCTGTTCGCGCCGTATCTGCCGGCCGACCAGCTCGACAGCTACATCGCCGGCCTGATCCTGCTCGCCGCCGCGCCCTGCACGGCGATGGTGTTCGTCTGGAGCCGCCTGACCAATGGCGACCCGCTGTTCACACTCTCGCAGGTGGCCCTCAACGACACGATCATGATCTTCGCCTTCGCGCCCATCGTCGGCCTGCTGCTCGGCATTTCGGCGATCATCGTGCCGTGGGACACGCTGGTGACTTCCGTCGTGCTCTACATCGTCATCCCGCTGGCGCTGGCGCAGTTGTGGCGCAAGGCGCTGCTGAAGCAGGGGCAGGCGCACTTCGACGCGGTCATGGCGAAGATCGGCCCCTGGTCGATCACGGCCCTGCTCGCCACGCTGGTGCTGCTGTTCGCCTTTCAGGGCCAGGCCATCATCGAGCAGCCGCTGATCATCGCGCTCTTGGCGGTGCCGATCCTGATCCAGGTGTTCTTCAATTCCAGCCTCGCCTACTGGCTCAACCGGCAGGTCGGCGAGAAGCACAGCGTCGCCGGTCCTTCGGCGTTGATCGGCGCCAGCAACTTCTTCGAACTCGCTGTCGCCGCAGCCATATCGCTGTTCGGCTTCGAGTCCGGCGCGGCGCTGGCGACCGTGGTCGGCGTGCTGATCGAGGTGCCGGTGATGCTGCTGGTCGTCAAGGTGGTGAATGCCACGAAACCCTGGTATGAAAGGAAGGAAACCGCATGAGCAACACCACGCCGCTGCACCCATCGATCATCGCGCTGGTCTCATTGGCCGCGAACATCGCCGCCAACCATCCGAAGAAAGGCCTGTGCCAGATCGAACGGCTGCGCGGCTACGGCGTGACCGACGCACAGATCGACATGGTGGTCGACATCGCCCGCCACCTGCGCGACGAGGCCGGACAGATGCTCGACGCCGAGTTCAATGTGGAGTCGAAACTCGCCGTTTCGCCAGCACCGACTTCTACGGCTTGCTGCGCCCCGGCAGCGCCGAGCGCTGCCGGGGCCGAAAGCTGCGGCTGCACACCCACCGCCAAGGGCAACGCCTGCTGCTGAACCACCTTATTCTTGATACGAACGGAGCGAATTCCATGAAAAACATCAAAGTCCTCGGCACCGGCTGCGCCAATTGCAAGACCACACTCAAACTCATCGAGGAAGCCGCCGCCGCCAAGGGTGTTGCCGTGCAGCTCGAAAAGGTCGAGGAGATCAAGGACATCATGAGCTACGGTGTGATGAGCACGCCGGGCGTCGTCATCGACGGCAAGGTGGTGCACGCCGGCGGCATTCCAAGCAAGGACAAGATCGACGGCTGGCTGGCGGCATGAGCAAAATCAACGCGGGTGCCGTCCCGCCAGCCCCGACTTTGGCGAAATGGCTCGTCGGCATTGCCGTCGCCGCCGTTGTCTGGGTGGCGGTCTATAGCCACCTCACCGATTTCGCCGACGCCCTCGTCGCGGCGCTCGGGCTGGAACGCGGCAAGCACTTCACCGAGGCGGTGCATTTCTTCGTCTACGACACGCCAAAGGTGCTGTTGCTGCTCGCCGGCATCGTCTTCGTCATGGGCATCGTGCATACCTTCTTCACGCCGGAACGCACGCGTGCGCTGCTCGCCGGCCGGGCGGCCTCGGTCAATTACCTGCTCGCCGCGCTGCTCGGCGCCGTCACGCCTTTCTGTTCATGCTCGGCCGTGCCACTGTTCATCGGTTTCCTGTCGGCCGGCGTGCCGCTCGGCATCACCCTGACCTTCCTCATCGCCGCGCCGATGATCGACCAGATCGCGGTCGTCATGCTCTTCGCCATGTTCGGCTGGAAAGTTGCCGCGTTGTATTTCGGCTTCGGCATTGCCCTGGCGGTGATCGCCGGGATGATCCTGACCCGTCTCAACCTCGAACCCTACCTGGAAGACTGGGTGGTCGCCATCCAGCGCGGCGGCGCGGTGAGTGCCGATCTGGGCCGCCCCACCTGGCCGGAGCGCTTCGCCAGCGCCTGGAGCGGCGTCAAGGAAATCGTCGGCCGCGTCTGGCCCTACGTCATGGTGGGCATCGCCATCGGCGCCGGCATCCATGGCTACGTGCCGGAAGAGATGATGGCTACGATCATGGGCAAGGATGCGCCCTGGTGGTCGGTGCCGGCGGCCGTGGGCATCGGCGTGCCGATGTATACCAACACCGCGGGCGTCATTCCGATTGTCGAAGCGCTGTACGGCAAGGGCGCCGCCATGGGCACGCTGCTGGCGTTCATGATGAGCGTCGTCGCCCTGTCGCTGCCCGAGATGATCATCCTGCGCAAGGCACTCAAGCTGCGCCTGATCGCGATCTATGTCACCATCGTTGCCGCCGGCATCGTCGTGGTCGGCTATCTGTTCAATGCGATCCTGTGAGTAATGCGAAAGGGCTGGTGGTTGCTCTTGCTGGCGGCGGGGCTGTCCGGTTGCGGTACGGATGCGCCCGTTTCGCCATCACCCGGCCCGAATTGACACCGCCGGTCGTCACGATGCGTGGTTGAATTCGCTGAAACGCCGTCCCGCCAGCGCCGACTTTTGATAGGAACGCGACGATGACCAAACCCGCCCAAAAAATGGAATTCAACGTCGCTGCCAGGCGCATCGACGCGCATGGCAGCCTCGTCCGCTGCAAGGATGCCGAACTCGTGCTCGACACCGATCTGGCCGGCCGGCGTGATGCCTTCAATCCGGCCGAACTGCTGCTCGCCGCGCTGGCAGCCTGCATGCTGAAGGGCATCGAGCGCGTCACGCCGATCCTGAAATTCCAGTGGCGCGGCGTCGAGGTCAAGGTGCATGGTGTGCGCCGGGACGTGCCGCCAGGCATGGAGTCCATCGACTACGAGATCGTCGTCGACAGCGATGAGGACGAACGCCGCCTCGAACTGCTGCACGAAAACGTGAAACGCTACGGCACGGTATTGAATACCGTGGCTCCGGGAACCGTCCTCCATGGCGCGCTGCGACGCAAATCCGGCTGAAGCATCGATGGCCCGCAAGTGGCTGCTGCCCCTTCTGCCCCTTCTGGTGCTTCTGTGCGCGGTGTTCGGTGCGCGCGCCGAGGACGATCCGTGGACTGTCCCCGACGCCACCGGCCAGCCGCAGATCCAGCTTTACTTCTTCTGGTCGCTGACCTGCCCGCACTGTCCGGCGGCACATTCGCATGTCGTCGCGATTCCCGAACAGCGGCCGTGGGTCAGGGTACATGAGCTGGAACTGTCGCGCAGCGATGCCAACGTCGCGCGTTACGCAGCGCTCGCGCGCCGGATCGGCGGCGAAGCCGCGGCGGTACCGGCCTTCGTCTTCTGCGGCGAGATGCAGGTCGGCTGGGACAGTCCCGACGGCATGGGCACGCTGCTGGCAGACCGGCTCGATGCCTGCCGCGCGCGGGTGGCGGCGGGAGCATCCATCATCGACGCAGCGCGGGCGGCCGAACGCATCGACCTCCCGCTGATCGGCGGCGTCGACGCCGCGAGCCTCTCGCTGCCGGCGCTGACGCTGGTGCTGGCCGGGCTGGATGCCTTCAACCCTTGCGCCTTCTTCGTGCTGCTGTTCCTGCTGTCGATGATGGCGCACCAGAAAAGCCGGTGGCGCATGCTGCTCATCGGCGGCGTCTTTGTAGCCATCTCCGGCCTGATGTACTTCGCCTTCATGGCCGCGTGGCTCAACGTCTTCCAGCTCTTCGGCCATCTCGCCTGGGTGACGCTGGCGGCTGGCCTGCTGGCCGTCTTCGTCGGCGTCGTCAACGTCAAGGACTTCTTCTGGTTCGAGCAGGGCGTGTCGCTGTCGATCCCGGAATCGAAGAAGCCCGACATCTTCCGCCGCGCCCGCGCCATCCTCGTGGCCGAAAGCCTGCCGGCGATGCTCGCCGCCACAATCGTCCTCGCCGTCGCAGCGAACTTCTACGAGCTGCTCTGCACGGCCGGCTTCCCGATGGTCTATACGCGCCTGCTGACGCTGGCCGACCTGCCGGTTGGCACGCGTTACGCCTGGCTTGCCGCCTACAACCTGATCTACGTGCTGCCGCTCGCCGCCATCGTCGTCGTCTTCGCACGCACGCTCGGCGCGCGCAAGCTCACCGAGCGCGAAGGCCGCCTGCTCAAGCTGCTCTCCGGCCTGATGATGCTCCAGCTCGGCGGGCTGCTGCTGATTGCCCCCGAGCGGATCAGCCAGGTCGGTATCGCCTTCGCGCTGATGGCGGTCGCCGTAACGATCACCTGGCTCGCCGCGCGGGTGACGCGCTGAGCGTTATTGCACGCACCACTGGACGGTGGCGATGCCTTCGGCCTGTTCCAGCTCGCGCTGGCACGTGGCGCGGAACTGGCGGAGGCGCGCAGCATCGCCGTGAACGTTTTTGTCATGATCGAAACCGTTTTCCTGTTCAACTGCCGCTCGCTGTCGCGACCGCTGTGGCAGGTGGCGCCCTTCTCGAACCTCTGGGTCTGGTTCGGCGCCGGCACCATGCTGCTGCTAAAACTCGCCTTCACCTATCTTGACGCTTTCCAGCAGGTTTTCGGCACGGCCCCCATCAGCCTGGCTGCCTGGGGGGAAATCGCCGCCGTCGCCCTCGGGGTCATGGCGATCATGGAAGGCGAAAAGGCCTGGCAACAACGGCAGCATCGGTCGAAGGCATAGCATCCTTATGACCCGGTCATCGTCTCCACGAATAAGGGTGGCGAAAGTGTCGCTGCGGGGTCTATATTCACCTATTTCACGCCGATTCCCAGCGTTTAGCGAAGATTATCGGAGGGCAACTTCAGTCTAACCGCAAGCCACCGTTCCACCGGTCCCCGGGATTTCCTCCGGACACGCCGACTTTCGCCAGGCCCCGCCCCGGTTAGCTGTCAGGCAACCACCCGGTTGCGACCGCCCTGCTTGGCCCGGTAGAGCGCGGCGTCGGCCGCGGCGATCAGGGCTTCGATGTCGGCGGACTGCCCGGAAGTCCCCTGGGTGACCGCGACGCCAAGGCTCACCGTATAGCGCGGCAGTTTCCTGTCGGGGCGCGCCTCGATTTCCTTGCGGATGCGTTCAGCGACCCTGGCAGCCTCCGCCAGGCCGGTATCGGGCAACAGGATGACGAACTCCTCGCCGCCGAAGCGCGCGAGGATGTCCGGCAGGCGCAGCAACAGGCCGGCGCGCCGAGCGAAATCCTTGATCACCAGGTCGCCGGTATGGTGGCCGTGCTGGTCATTGACCTTCTTGAAGAAATCGATGTCAGCAGTGATGATCGCCAAGGGTCGTCCGGAACGCTCGCGGCGCGACCACTCGACTGCGGCCTGGCTGAAGAAGGCGCGGCGGTTGAATAGGCCGGTCATCGGGTCGCGCGTCGCCATGAACTCCAGCTCGACTCGCAGGCGCTCGTTGGCCAGCAGGATGAAGCCGATCGAGAGGCCCAGCACACCCAGCGAAAACATGCCGAGGTAGATCTGCTGGATCAGGTTGCGATCGAACATGGCATCGGCAGCCCCGGTCGCCAGCGACAGCGTGGCGAGCCGCCAGGCGGCCACTGCCACCCCAAGCAGGAAGACCGCCGTGAGAAAACGGCTACCGAAGCCGGCCGGCGTCACGCGCCAGGCGAGCAGCGCGCCATAGGCAAACAAACCGATATGCGCCAGCGCCATGATGAAGATGCGCGCCGGATAGTTGTAGGCGCCGAAGGTCAGCCAGATGATCAACAGCAGCACCGCGCCGATCACATCGACGGTCGGCCGCCAGACCGGCTGTCGCCCGGAAAAGCGCTGCAGCCCGATGATCAGCAGCAACTGGCCGAACAGCAGCATGCCGCTGGAGAGCACGATGGCAATGCCGTCGTGCAGGACGCCGCGGAAGGAAGCAAGCCCCGAGGCAAAGCCGATCAGCACCACGGCCAGCGCCCAGTCACGCAGGCCCGCGATGTCGTCGGGGAAACTGCGCGCCTGCACCCACAGCACCAGCGCGCAGAGCATGCCGAGCAGGTTGGCAACCAGCAGAAAGGTGCGCGGATCGACCAGTTCCATTCAGCGCGAGCTTCAGTCTGCCACTTGCACGGCAGTGCCGTACCCGCTGCGGGGCATTCCATACCCGCTTTGGGGCACTTTGCCCTGCCAGTCCCACGGGGATTTCCTTCGGTCACGCCGATTTTTATTGCGTGCCATCAACATTCCGTTGCAGCCAGAATTCCAGCAGCGCCAGGTGCCAGAGCTTGCTGCCCTGGATGCGCGTCAGGTGTTTTTCCGGCTCGGCGAGCAGTTTT
Source organism: Rhodocyclaceae bacterium (assembly GCA_030682175.1). Taxonomy (GTDB): domain Bacteria; phylum Pseudomonadota; class Gammaproteobacteria; order Burkholderiales; family Rhodocyclaceae; genus Sulfuricystis. Next base: position 124,864 of record JAUXOM010000036.1, on the reverse strand, counting down.
TCGACATAGGCGCGCTGGTAGATGCCGCGCTGGCGGCAGGCTTGCGAATCGAGGATGGCGCGCATGAATTCGAGAAACTCGCCGCGCACGAACTTGAGCGCGGGCATCGGGAAGTAGCCTTTCGGCCGGTCGATCACCGCGGCGGGCAGCAGGCCGCGCGCGATGCGTTTCAGCACATGCTTGCCGCCCGAGCCGAGCTTCAGTTCCGGCGGCATCTGCGCGGCAAGCTCGACGAGGTGATGGTCGAGGAAGGGCACGCGGGCTTCCAGCCCCCAGGCCATGGTCATGTTATCGACGCGCTTGACCGGGTCGTCGGTGACCAGCAGCGTCGCTTCGGCGCGCAGCAACTGGTCGATGAATTCGTCGGCAAAGGGTTCGGCGAGCTTGGCGGCGAGCAGTGCCGACGTGACGTCGCCGACCTGGTAGGGCGCCGTGATCATCTGCGCGAATTCGCCATGGTCGCGGTCAAGGTAATGGCGGCGCAGGCGCTCGATGGCCGGCCCGGCTTCCGCCGCCATCTGCGGATGCCACGAGTACCCGGCAAACACCTCGTCGGCGCCCTGTCCGCTCTGCACCACTTTCACCGTCTGCGCCACCTGCTCGGCGAGCAGGTAAAACGAGACGACGTCCTGGCTGACCATCGGTTCGGCCATGCAGTCGACCGCCTCGGGCAGGCGCTTGAGCACCTCGGCGTTGGGGATCGCATACTTGTGGTGGCGCGTGCCGAAGTAAGCGGCGACCGCATCGGAATATTCGAATTCGTTGCCCTTTTCCTCGGGATGATCTTCGAAGCCGACCGAGAAGGTCATCAGGTCGCTGACGCCCAGCTCGGCGAGCAGCGCCACCAGCAGCGAGGAATCCAGCCCGCCGGAGAGCAGCACGCCGACCTTGACGTCGGCGATCTCGCTGCGCTTCTTGACGGCGGTACGCAGCGCCGCATGGATCGCCTCTGTCCATTGCGCTTCGTCCATTGCGCCATGGCTACCGTGGGGCCGTTGCGCATGCAGCGTCCAGTAGCGTTTTTCCGCGGTGCGTCCGGCGGCGTCGAGCGTCAGCGTCGTGCCTTGCTCCAGCTTGCGGATGCCTTTGAGGATGGTGCACGGCGCCGGTACGACGCTGTGCAGGCTGAACTGGTGGTGCAAGGCCACCGCGTCGATGCCTGTGTCGACTCCACCCGCCGCCAGCAGCGCCTGTGAATTCGAGGCGAAGCGAAAGAATTTTTCGGTGCGCGCGAAGTAGAGCGGCTTGATGCCGAGCCGGTCGCGCGCCAGGAAGAGTTGCTGGCGCGCGCTGTCCCAGATGGCGAAGGCGAACATGCCGTGCAACCGGTCGACGCAGGCCGCGCCCCACTGCGCGTAGGCGCGCAGGATGACCTCGGTATCGCCATCCGAATGGAAGGCGTGGCCGAGATCGAGCAGGGCGGTGCGCAACTCCGGGTAGTTGTAGATGGTACCGTTGAAGACCAGCACCAGCCCGGCCGTGGCATCCACCATCGGCTGGCGCGAGTGGTCGGACAGGTCGATGATCGCCAGCCGCCGGTGGGCGAAGGCCACCGCGCCGGCCTGCCAGTAGCCGTCGGCATCCGGCCCGCGGCGTGCCAGCCGCGCGCTCATGCGTTCGACGGCGGCCCGGTCGGGCGGCGCACCGTCGAACCGCAATTCACCGGCGATGCCGCACATTATTCACCCGACAAATGCAGCACCACCTCGCGCCGGTGCGCGTGGGTGCGATGTTCCCAGAGGAAGACGCCCTGCCAGGTGCCGAGGACCAGTGCGCCATCGACCACCGGAATGCCGACCGAGGTCTGCGTCAACGCAGTGCGGATATGGCCCGACATGTCGTCCGGCCCTTCGTTGTTGTGCCGCCAGCCCGGCTGGCCATCGGGCGACAGGCGCGAGAAATACGCCTCGAGGTCGTGGCGCACGTCGGGGTCGGCATTTTCCTGGATCAGCAACGAGGCCGAGGTGTGGCGGCAGAACACCGTCAGCAGGCCGGTGCGGATGCCGCTCTGGCGCAGGAAGTCGCGCAGTTCAGAAGTGATTTCGAACAGCCCGCGTCCGCTGCTGTGGACTGCGAAATTAGTGGTCGCCTGTTTCATCAGCGCGACTCCGCAGCCAGCCGCAGGCCAAGGCCGATGAACAGCACGCCGGTGGCCTGGTCGAGGCGACGGCCAAAATTGGCGCGGTGTTGCAGCCAGCCACCGATCATGCCGGCGAAGTAACCGAGCAGGCCGAACACCAGCGTGGTCTGCAGGGCGAACACCAGGCCCAGCACGGCCGACTGGCCAAGGGTATGGGGGCTGGCGGCGGTCACGAACTGGGGCAGGAAGGCGAGAAAGAACAGCGCCACCTTCGGGTTGATGGCGTTGGCGATGAAGCCGCGGCGCAGATAGACGGCAAAGGCGGTCGTGTCGGCGACCTGCGTCGCGGCGGGTTGAAACTTTGCGCCCGGACTTTTCAGCGCCTGCCAGCCCAGCCAGCACAGGTAGGCGGCGCCGGCGAGTTTGAGTACGGTGAAGGCGGTCGCCGAGGCGGCCAGCACGGCCGAAATGCCCAGGCTGGCCCAGAGCGTATGCGTGAAGCAGCCGAGCGCACAGCCCAGGCCGAAGCCGATGCCGGCGCGTCGGCCGCGCGACACACCGAGGCTCAGCACGCCCAGGTTATCCGGGCCCGGCGCCAGGGTGATAAGCAGCGCGGCCAACAGAAAGCCGCCCAGTTGGGCAGTGGTCAGGTCGAAGATCATGGCAACAAGCCTGCGCCACCGGTGGCGCGGGAAAGGTGGAGTGGCGGTGTGTATCGGCTCGGGTGCATCGGTGCATTATCTCCCGGAGCGCAGGATTTCCGAAAACGAAAAGTCGGCGTGACCGAAGGAAATCCCTTTTGCGGGACTGGCTAGACGGCGAGTGTGCAAACGGTTATCCCGACTTTCGGCGAAGGCTAATCGGCGTGAGCCGGTTAAGCGCGATAGCGCGGCCGTAACCAAAAGTCGGTGCTGGCGAGACGGCGAGTGTGCAAACGGTTATCCCGACTTTCGGCGAAGGCTAACCGGCATGAGCCGGTTAAGCGCGATAGCGCGGCCGTAACCAAAAGTCGGCGTGACCGAAGGAAATCCCTTTTGCGGGACTGGCGGTATGCAATGCCCCGTATGGGGTACGGCGCCAGCCGGCCGCATGCAACAATGCCCATCCATGAACACAAGCTACGCCACTGCCGCCAGCCCGGCCATTTCATGCAACAACTGTGCTGCCTGCTGCTGCCGACTGGAAGTCATGCTGATGGGCGAGGATGACATTCCAGCCAAATACATCGCCAGGGACCCGTGGGGCGGATGGGTTATGCTCCGCCTGGATGATGGCTGGTGCGCGGCCCTGGATCGAGACACCATGCGCTGCACCATCTACGCGCGGCGGCCAGGCATCTGCCGTGATTACCCGATGGGTGACAGCGATTGCATTGAAGTACGCGCGCTCCACCTGTCACCCGACCAGAGCAGGAAATGACATGAAGCCAATGACCTATGAGCAGCACCTCGACGAAGTCACCACGCTGATCACCGAAAAATACGGCCTCGAAGATGAAGCGGCGATACAAATGGTGATGCGCGCCCAGGCGGACGACTTCTTCAGCGGCCACGACGACAATCCGGCGCTTTGCACGCTGGACCGCGCGCACCAGGACGCCCGGGATGTCTTCAAGAAATATCAACCGGCGGCACAATCGGGGACGAAGGCATCGGCAGGCAAGTTAAAATAGCCTGCTGCCTCCCCCGACTTCTGGAGAATTCCCTTGGGCAAAAAGCTTTATGTCAGCAACCTGGCTTACAGTGTCGGCAAGGCCGATCTCGAACTGCTGTTTGCGCCGTTTGGCACGGTAGGTTCGGCGCAAATCATCACTGATCGCGCCTCCGGGAAGTCGAAGGGTTTCGGCTTCATCGAGATGGGATCAGACAGTGAGGCGCAAGCCGCCATTGCCGGACTCAACGGCAAGGAACTTGCCGGTCGCTGCATGGCGGTGAGCGAGGCACGCACGCAGGAAGCGCGCAGCAGCAGGGATAGCGGAGAAGACAGCCAGAATGGCGGTTCCACCAGCGGTTAGCGCCGCCGAACTTTTGCACATTGTTTGCAGCATTTATTTAAGCCCTTGTGGCGATCTTAGGAGGCTTCTTGGCCAAACCAAATTATCAGTTCGAAAAGCGCCAGAGAGATCTGGCAAAGAAAAGCAAGCAGGAAGAAAAGCGTCGGCAAAAACTCGCCGGCAAGGCTGCGGCCGATGGCGGCGACCATGGCGCTGCGGATGGGTCAACCACGTCCGACAGCGCGGCGGCAATACTCCCGGTGAGTGACTCCAAGCCTGGCGCGTGACACCGCTGCCCGGCTGCAAGCAACATCAGCCGAGAGTGGTATCCAGCACCATCATCAACGCGAAGCCGGCCAGCAAACCCAGTGTGGCCGGCGTCTGATGGCCGTTGCGATGGGTTTCGGGGATCACCTCGTGGGAAACGACGAAGATCATGGCGCCGGCGGCCAGGCCCAGACCAATCGGGTAGGCCACAGCGAGGCCGCTCGACAGCCCGACACCGAGCAGGGCGCCGAGCGGTTCCAGAAGCCCGCTGGCGGCAGCCACCAGCACGGCAAGTGACGGTGCCAAACCGGCCGTGCGCAGCGCCAGTGCGACCGCGAGGCCTTCCGGGATGTCCTGCAGGGCAATCGCCGTGGTCAGCGGCAGGCCGACCGTCAGGTCGCCCTGCGAGAAACTGACGCCGATCGCCATGCCCTCCGGCAGGTTGTGCAGCGCGATGGCGAAAACGAAGAGCCAGACCCGGCCGCAGCTTTCGTGACCCGGTCCGCACGGTCCGCTCTTGTCGTGTTCATGGGGCGTGAACGCATCGAGCCCCAGCATCAGCAGCACGCCGAGCGCCATGCCCAATACCACCACGGCGGCACCGAGGGGCTTGCTGTCGAGGATCTCCGCACCGGCGGCCAGCCCCGGCAACAACAGCGAAAAGGCGCTCGCGGCGAGCATCATGCCCGCCGCCATGCCGAGCAGGCTGTCCTCCAGCTTTTGCGGGATGCCACGCAGCACCAGCGCCGGCAGGGCGCCGAGCGTGGTAGCGGCAAAGCCGGCCGCACCGCCGAGCAGGGCATAACGCAGCGCCGCCGTCGCCTCCCCGGCCATGATCTGCACCAGGCTTTGCACCAGCAAAACTGTCACGGCCAGCAGCGCGATCCCCAGTCCCAGCGCCGCGAAGACATGGCGCCGGGCATGTTCGCGCAACAAGGCAAACCAACTGTGAGAGGAAAGGGCGACTGATTCCGCGCTCATGCCTGCCTCCCGTCAGTCCATGCCGGGGCCAGCGACGGTTTCACCGACCGCGACCCCCGCCAAACCGATACCGAAGGCGATCAGGGCATACCCGATCGCCATTTGATGGTGACGCCAGACACTGTTGTCCATGGTGGCCTCCCTGGTTTTCGTCCGCTTCGCCAGTGGTAGTGAGTTTTTGCTCATGGCGATAGTTATGTAAAGTGATTGAATAGTTATCGATTAACAATGACTATCGATATGGCGCAGCCTACCCCGTGCGGGAGACGTCGACCATTGAATCGTTGCTATCGTGGCAATGCGCGCTATCTATCGCGCCCCAAGGAATGAATCAAAGCAGCACGCGTTCGATGCCGCCCGCATTCGCCGTGCTGACATATTTTTCGAGCCAGTCCTTGCCGAGCAGGTGGCGGGCCAGTTCGACAACGATGTAATCGGCCTCGACAGCGGCATCTTCGCGGTAGCGCGCGAGGCCTTGCAGGCAGCTCGGGCAGGAGGTAAGGATTTTTGTCGTGCTGCCCGCCGTAGCGCCAGAGCCGACTTTTAGTTCCGGCATAACGCCCGCTGGCGCGGGCATTAGCCTGCTCTGAAACTCCGCCGTGCTCCGTTTTAGTTTCGCCACACCATCTTCTATTTCCTGCTGCTTGCGAAAGCGCACCTGCGTCGACACGTCCGGGCGCGTCACGGCGAGCGTGCCGGATTCGCCGCAACAGCGGTCGGAAAGCAGCACCGGTTTGCCCAGCAAAGTGCTCGCCACGGTGATCGGGTTATGCGACTTCATCGGCGTGTGGCAGGGGTCGTGGTAGAGATATTGAACGCCCGCCACACCCTCCAGCTTGACGCCCTTCTCCATCAGGTACTCATGGATATCGAGCAGGCGGCAGCCGGGAAAGATGCGTTCGAATTCGTATTTCAGCAACTGGTCCATGCAGGTGCCGCAACTGACGATCACCGTCTTGATGTCGAGATAGTTGAGCGTGTTGGCGACGCGGTGGAACAGCACGCGATTGGCTGTGGTGATCGCGCGCCCCTTGTCGTCATCGCCCGACGCGGTCTGCGGATAGCCGCAGCACAGGTAACCGGGCGGCAGCACCGTGGTGGCGCCGACATGCCAGAGCATCGCCTGGGTGGCAAGTCCGACCTGCGAGAACAGGCGTTCCGAGCCACAGCCGGGGAAATAGAACACCGCATCGGATTCCTCGCTGGCCTTTTTCGGGTCGCGGATCACCGGAATCATTGCGCTGTCCTCGACATCGAGCAGGGCGCGCGCGGTACGGCGCGGCACATGGGCCGGCAGCGGTTTGTTGAGGAAGTGGATCACCTGCGTTTGCACATTCGGCCGGCCCAGCGAGGCAGGCGGACGGCGCACCATGTCCTGCGTCAGCCCGAGCATTTTGGCGACCCGGTGGCCGAGGCGCTGGGCGCGGTAACCAAGGTCGATCATGCCGGCCTTCATGGCCTTGATGGTGGTCGGGTCGGTGGCGGTGAGGAAGGCCATGGCCAGCCGCGTGCCGGGCGAACTGCGTTTCTTGCCCTGGGTGCGCAGGAAGTTGCGCATGGCGATCGACACGTCGCCGAAGTCGATGTCGACCGGGCAGGGCTTCAGGCACTTGTGGCAGACCGTGCAGTGGTCGGCGACATCGGAGAATTCCTCGAAGTGCTTGAGCGAGATGCCGCGCCGCGTCTGCTCTTCATAGAGGAAGGCCTCGACCAGCAGGCCGACGCCGAGAATCTTGTTGCGCGGCGAGTAGAGCAGATTGGCGCGCGGAATATGAGTAGAGCAGACCGGCTTGCACTTGCCGCAGCGCAGGCAATCCTTGATCGAATCGGTGATGCGGCCGATTTCGGACTGCTCCATGATCAGCGATTCGATGCCCAGCAGGGCAAACGAGGGCGTGTAGGCGTTGCGCAGGTCGGCGCCGGCCATCAGCTTGCCCTTGTTGAAGCGGCCGGTCGGGTCGATGCGCTGCTTGTATTCGCGGAACGGGCGAATTTCCTCGTCCTCGACGAATTCCAGCTTGGTAATGCCGATGCCATGTTCCCCGGAAATCACGCCACCCAGATCCCGCGCCAGCACCATGATGCGCTCGACCGTGCGGTAGGCGGTTTGCAGCATGGCGTAGTTGTCGGAGTTGACGGGGATGTTGGTATGCACGTTGCCGTCGCCGGCGTGCATGTGCAGGGCGATGAACACGCGGCCGCGCAAAACCTCCCGATGCAGCGCGATGATGTGCTCAAGCAATGGACCATAGGCAACGCCGACGAAGATCTCCTCCATCAAGGGCTTAAGTTCGATCTTCCAGGAGACGCGCGTCGAATAATCCTGCAACTGGTGGAATACCGTGTCATCGGCGTTCAGTGCATCGAGCAGAGCTTGCCAGCGCGCCCGCACTTCGGCCACCGCCTCCAGGGCCAGATCGCGCCGCTCACCGACCACCGCCTCTGCATTCAGTCCGGTCTGCGCCGTGTCGCCGAGGTGCAGCGGCCAGTTGCCGATGTCGCTGCGCAAAAACGCTTCCAGGGCGGTGCACAGGGCCAGCTTGTTGCTGATCGACAGTTCGATGTTGAGCCGGTCGATGCCGTCGCAATAGTCGCCCATGCGCGGCAAGGGAATCACCACATCCTCGTTGATCTTGAAGGCGTTGGTGTGGCGGGAAATCGCCGCCGTGCGGCCGCGATCGAGCCAGAACTGCTTGCGCGCCTCCGCGGTGACGGCGATGAAACCCTCGCCGCTGCGTGCGTTGGCCATTTTCACCACGGCCGAGGTGGCGCGCATCACTGCGTCTTCGTCGGCACCGACGATATCGCCGATCAGCACCATCTTCGGCCGGCCGTGGCGCTTGGCCTTGGTGGCGTAGCCGACCGCCTTCACATAGCGCTCGTCGAGATGTTCGAAGCCGGCCAGCCGCACACCGGCGGCCAGCCCCGCGCCACCCGGCTTGAAGTAGTCGGTAATCTCGACAATGCTCGGCACGGCATCGCGCACCTGGCCGTAGAATTCGAGGCAGACGGTGCGCGTCACCGGCGGCATCTGGTGCAATATCCAGACGGCCGAAGTGATGATGCCGTCGCAACCTTCCTTCTGTACGCCGGGCAGGCCGGCGAGAAACTTGTCGGTGACATCCTTGCCCAGACCGGCCTTGCGGAAGGTGCCGCCGGGGATGGCCAGCATCTCCTCGCTCATCACGGCACCGCTGTCGCTCAAGTGCTTGATGCGGAAAGTGACCGTCTCCTGCTCGTGAATCTTGCCCAGATTGTGGTCGATCCGCTCCACCTCCAGCCACGCGCCCTGTGTGTCCACCATCCGCCATGAGGCCAGGTTATCGAGCGCCGTGCCCCACAGCACGGCCTTCTTGCCGCCGGCGTTCATGGCGATGTTGCCGCCGATGCAGGAGGCATCGGCCGAGGTCGGGTCGCAGGCGAAGATGCGGCTGGCCTCTTCCGCCCGCTCAATGGCGCGCCGGGTGACGACGCCGGCGACGGTAAACAGGGTGGTGTAAGGCTGCGTCAACCCGGGCAGCAGCGTTTCAACCGGCGCGCCCATGTCGGTGAGCTTTTCGGTATTGATGACCGCCGAGCGGGGCGTAAGCGGCACGGCGCCCCCGGTATAGCCGGTGCCGCCACCCCGCGGGATGATGGTCAGCTCGAGTTCGATCAGCCCGCGCACCAGCGGCGCGATCTCCTCCTCGGTATCGGGCGTCAGCACAACGAAGGGGTACTCGACCCGCCAGTCGGTGGCATCCGTCACATGCGCCACCCGTGACAGACCGTCAAAGCCGATGTTGTCGCGATGGGTGTGGCGGGCCAGCCGCTGCAGCACTTTTTTGCGTAGCGCGCGCGTGTTGGCGAACCACTGCTCGAACTCGGCCACCGCCTGCTCCGCAGCGACGAGGAGTTGCGCCACGGCCTCGTTTCCGGCGCGGCGCCGCTCGATTTCAGCCAGCCGATGCTTGAGTGCGCCAACCAGCGCCTGGCGGCGCTCCGGGCTGGCAAGCAGGTCGTCTTCAAGATAGGGGTTGCGGCGCACCACCCAGATGTCGCCCAGCACCTCGTACAGCATGCGCGCCGATCGGCCGGTGACCCGCTGGCCGCGCAATACATCCAGCACCGCCCACATCTCTTCACCCAGCAAGCGGATGATGATCTCGCGGTCTGAAAACGAAGTGGTGTTGTAGGGGATTTCCCGCAGTCGGGCGGTCATGGGCAGTAGGGTCGGGGACAATGCCGCAAAGTGTAAATTCTAACCGATCGGACTGAGGCAAAAACCCTGCTTAGGTCCGGGCTGCCACCTCTGCCTGTATATACTTGTCGGGCCTATGCGACTCTCTGCTGATCAGCGCTCATGGGGACTGAGGTTCATCTTCGGCCTCGCCTCCCTACTTATTCTCTCTCCGGTTGGTGCAACCGGAAGGGATGTCGCCATCGGGGTGTTTGCCTATCAGGGTGAGCGGGCTGCCATATCCGATTGGTCACCGGTCATTGCCTATTTGAATGATGCCGTACCAGGCCACCGTTTCCGGCTGGACAACTACGACGTGGAGGGGCTGCGAAAGGCCATTGCCGAACAGCGCGTTGACTTGGTGATCACCAACCCGGGCTACTACGTCACCATGGAGACCGAGTTCGGGCTTAGCCGCATCGCGACACTTGTCTCTCCTTACGCTGTCACAGCGACCCAGGCAATCGGCTCGGCGGTGATTGTCCGGGCGAGTCGCCAGGATCTGCACGAACTTTCCGATCTGGCCGGCAAGCGGGTCGCAGCGGTCGCTCCCGAGGCATTTGGCGGTTATCTGGCGGCGGCCCGGGAACTGCTGCGACTAGGCATCGACCCCGAATCGGACATCAAGGAGACGGTCTTTGTCGGTTTGCCGATGACAAAAATCATCGATGCGGTTAAACACGGTCGCGTAGATGCGGGGATCGTCCGTGCCTGCCTGCTCGAACAGATGGCTCGCCAGGGGCAACTCAAACTGGAGGATTTTCGGGTGCTCTCGCCCCGGCAGGAAGGCGGCCTGGCCTGCGCCCTGTCGACGCCCTTGTACCCTGACTGGCCCATCGCCGTAACCCGGCAGACCGACCCGGCACTGGCCAAGGCCGTTGCCCGGGCGCTGCTGGCCATGCCGGAGGGGGAAGGCAAAATGAGTTGGTCCGTGCCCGCCGACTACCAGCCGGTTCACGACCTTTACCGCGACTTGCGTATCGGCCCCTACGCCTACCTCAGGGAAATCACCCCCGAGGGACTGGTTCGCCGCTTCTGGCCATGGCTGCTGGGTGCGTTAGCCCTGCTGATGGCCTGGATCATTCATACCGTCAGGGTGGAGCACCTGGTTCACCGCCGGACCGCCGAGTTGCGGGATTCACTGCACGCTCGCGAACTGGCAGAGGCGCGCATGCGTGAAAGCCAGGAACAGATGGAGCACCTTTCCCGGCTATCCGTGTTGGGCGAACTTTCCGGCAATCTGGCACACGAAATCAACCAGCCTCTCGCCACCATCGGCAACTACGCCCGCAGCGTACTGTTGCGGCAATCCGGCGGGAACCTGACTCCCGCAGCGCTGACCGAAGCCTGCACAGAAATTGTCAATGAATCCGAGAGGGCCGGTGGCATCGTCCAGCGCATCCGTCATTTCGTCAGAAAACGCGCAGCGCTGCGCGAACCGACAGATCTTGTGGCAATCGCGGAAGAAGCCCGACGGCTCATTCTCGGCATGCTGGATCGCCCGCCGGGAATCACCATCGACAACAAGTTGACCGGGGCTTGCCAGGCACTGGCGGACGGGCCGCAGATTCAACAGGTGCTACTCAATTTGATCAAGAATGCGCTCGATGCCAGCCGTGATCTGCCAGCCGAGCGCCGAGGCATCCAGATCATCATCGAAACCGCCGAACCCCGCCTGCTGGTGCACGTGATAGACCGCGGCATCGGCCTGAACGCAGCCCAGCAGACGCATCTGTTCGAACCATTTTTCACCACCAAGCCCGATGGTCTGGGCCTGGGCCTACCCATCTGCAAAACCATCATCGAGGCCCACGGTGGCCGCCTGTGGGCCGCGCCTAACGCGGACGGCCCCGGCATGCGCTTTTCCTTCTCTTTACCCTGCCATGATCAATCTGCCTGACCAGTGCCTTGTTCACGTCGTTGAGGATGATGCCGGCCTGCGCCGATCATTACGCTTCCTGCTCGAATCGGTCGGCTGGAAGGTCAGCTTATATGCCTCCGCCGAGGAGTTCCTCGAAACTGCAGAGTTGCCGGCTCTACCCTGCTGTCTGCTGCTCGACATTCGCATGCAGGCCATGAGCGGTCTGGAACTGCAACAGGTGTTGCGCGAGCGCGGCATTGAGCTGCCGATCATTTTCATGACCGGGCATGCCGACGTATCGCTGGCGGTTCAGGCGATGAAATCGGGCGCCAGTGACTTCATCGAAAAACCATTCAAGGATCAGATGGTGCTGGACGCCGTGGCGGCTGCCATGCGGAGCGGTGCCGAAACCTTGAGCCAGACGCAGAAGCGTGACGCTGCCGGAGCCGCGCTGGCCAACCTGTCGCCCCGCGAACAGGAAGTCGCTCGCCTGGTAGCGCTCGGGCAGCCCAACAAACTGATCGCGGCCGCCCTCGGAATCAGCGAAAAAACGGTGCACATTCATCGCCAACATGTCATGGAAAAGGCCGGCGTCTCTTCCGCTGCCGAATTGGCTCGCCTCGTGCTGCGGGCCAATCCGGCTGCCCTGGACTAGCTCGGCACCCTTCACATCCGCCGGATTTTCGCCGGCAGACCATTCCGTACCGAAGCGCCGGAGATGGCGTCAACCCAGGGCGCCTTGTCGGGCCGGGTCGGATCCATGAGACCGATGTCGTTCAGGTTAACGCCAGCCGCCAGCCGTTTATCCTCTGGCTGTCGATGACTGCCGAGTCGGTGGGCGCGGGCGCCCAGTTCCCGGTGGCCGAAGCCGTGCTCGAAGGCGGCCACGCCCGGAATGATACCGGCATGGATCATGATGCGCGCCTTCAGGCTGCCGCCCGGCGTGGAAATCTCCGCCAGGTCGCCCATTGCCAGATTCAGGCGAAGCGCGTCGTCGGGATGGATCAGCACCGGATTTTCCGGATGCACACCAAGCAGACGAGTGGCGCCGATCGAGTATGAGTTCTGCAGCGCAGACTTGTAACTCACCAGTTGCATGGGCCATTGTTCGGCGGGGTAAATACTCCGCACCGGCGTGCCATCGGCAAACGCAGGCTCGATCCAGCTGCCGCAGCCGCGATTGCGCTTGCCTGACAGGCTGTTTTTCGAAGCACCGACATTTTCGTTCCACAGGTGACTCATGAATTTCATCGGGTTGCGCATCCACGCGGCATTTTCTTCATCGTAGGCGTCCTTGCCGGGTTGATAACGGCCGCCACGACTGAGCAGAAAGGCAACCTTGGCAACCTCCTCCGGCTTCAGGGTTTTCTCCAGCAAGGGCCGCAGACGCTCGACCCCGGAAAGAATCACATCCTCCTCGGTGGCATCGGCGACCGGCTCCTTGCCCTGCCAGGCGATGTTGGCACCAGCGCGCAGATACCAATCCTCGGGACCGTTCAGGGGAAAAGCATTGCCCTCGGTGTCGCGTAGCGCGTCCTCGCCGAAACCCGGCAGGTCCATTGCCTTGGCCAAGGCAATGAAAAAAGTCTCCATGCCAATCGCCTGGCCTTCCGGCGTTTTGGCTGCCTGCGGCTCGATGACCGGCCAACGGGCGCTCATCGACTTGGTTGGCACGCCATTCCATGCGGCGACCCAGCCCCAGCTTTCGTACATCAGCGAATCGGGCACGATGTAATCTGCATAGGCATTGCTCTCGTTGATGAACGGGTCGACAGAGATGATCAAGGGCAGTCTTTTCGGGTCGGCCAAGTCCTTGCCAATCTTCGTCCGCAGACCGGCGATGCCGTAGAGCGGGTTGGACGACCAGAGGATCAGTGCCTTCAGATGATAGGGGTAACCGTTGATTCCGCCCGGCAGGAGTTCGGTGGTCAGTCCGGGAGCATTGGGGAACCAGGGGGCTGCCGCCGGATAGGGCTTGCCTTCAGCCTTGCGCGCGGCAAACTCCGAGGTCTTCTCGTAAGGCATGTTGCGACCGAGCGGCGTGCCACTCGGCTTGACCATCCCCGGGAAGGTATCCAGGTTGTAGCGCGGCCCCTCGCCGTCAAACTTGAACCCGCCGCCATTGGCGACAAATCCGCCTTTCCAGTTGATATTGCCAAGCAGCGTATTGATGCTCATCAGGGCATAGGCGTTGTAAAAACCGCTGCCGCTCATCATGCCGCCATGGGCGATGACGGAAGCGAGTTTGCCGTGGGAGGAAAGCTCTTTCGCCAGGGCAGCCAGCGTATCGGCCGCAATACCGCAAGCTTCTGCATAGGCCGGCAGTTCGAGGCGCATCGCCTCTTCCCGCAGCAGCAACAGGGATGACTTGACCCGAACCTCCTGCCCGCCCACGACCAGCGCAGTATCGACAAACAGTTGTGCCGGACCCATGGCCTTGTCGTGGAACACCGGCTTGCCGGTTGCGTCGAGACAGACGAAGGCATCACCCTCCTTGTAGCGCAGGTCTTCAGCAATCACCACGCCAAGATCCGAGGCGCGCAACATGCGGCCTTCGCGCGGATGCTTGGGCTCGACCACCACCAGATGGGTGGCATTGGAGAACGAGGGTTCCCCGCCCTGCTTGGCAAGCACCTCGTTGGGAAAGCCCAGGTAGCGGCTATCGATGCGCTCATTTTCAAACAACCAGCGAATGATCGCCATGGCCAGGGCACCGTCGGTGCCCGGTCGAATCGGCAACCAGCGGCCACGGTCGGCACTGGCGCGGTTGTCGGCATGCGTCAGAACCGGATCGACCACCACATAGGAAAGCTTGCCCTGAGTGCGCGCCTTGGCCAGCAGCGCACCCTGTCGTTTGAAGGGGTTGCCGGCCTGGCCGGGGGCGGTGCCGACGAACAACACAAACTCGGCATTGGCAAAATCCGGCTTGCCATGCGGCATCGCCCGGTGATCGCCAAACAGGGCACCGGAGCCGGAACGATAGGAGCCGCCGCAGTAGGAACCGTGACCGAAGAAATTTTGTGTGCCGTAAGACTTTTGGAAAAAGCGGCGGGCGAAACTTTCACGGCCGTCATTAACGCTGGAGAGCACTGCAACTTGATTGACGCGCGGCCCGAGTTCCGGCTTGTCAGCGTTGACCGGGGTTTTCAGGTCGCGCAGCGACCCCAAGCCCTCGACGACACCTTCGCCGAACAGGTTGCCGCCGGTCACCACCTCTTTTACCAGTTGCTCGAAGGAAATGGGTTGCCATTGTCCGCCATTGCGGGGGCCGACACGCTTGAGCGGTGTCAGCACCCGGTAGGGGGAATCCATCTGCTGGGCCACCGCATTGCCGCGCCCACAGGCGGTGGAGCGCCCCTCCAGTCCCTTGCCGTTAAGGGCGGAAATGGCAATGAAGCTCTCCCGCACGCTGGCTTTCATCGGCAGATGCGGATCGGTGGAGAGCGGACTGTACGGGTTGCCGGCAACCCGCAACACCTTGCCGGAAGCCCGGTCGATGCGCACCCGCACCCCGCACATGGTGGTGCAACCGAGGCAGGTGGTGTAGCTGACCTGCTGGGCCGGGTTGATTACCAACTCGCCCTGACGCCCCACGCTGAATTCCGGCGCTGGCGCATCGCCAGCAGTTTTATGTTTGGGAGTATCGCGGCCCAGGAGTTTGCCCACCATGCGACCACCGGTTTCGGCATAGCCGGCGGCGAAGGCGGCAAGTCCACCGATGGCGAGAAGCTGACGACGTTGTTTACTGATTTTCATGATTGATCTCCTCAGGCTTCCGCCGGGTCATCCCAGGGAACAAGGCTGGTTAAGGCGATGTACAGCGCAAGACACAGACCTGCGGTGCCCATGATGCTGAGCAGATTGTCCGCGGTCATGCTCAGAAAGTAGGCATGGGAGGTCGAACCCATTTTTGGCATGCTTTGGCCACCTAAAACTATGGTCCAACGCACCAGCCAGGCACCCAGCAAGGCCAGCAATGCAGGCGCAATCAGCGCATCGCGGCGGGTGCGTGACAACCAGAGTGCCAGCACTGTCGTTGCAAACAACGCAGCAATCATCAGCAGCCAGCCCGACGAGCCACGCATGGCACCGAGCGTGCCATTTGCCGCTGCCGAGGAACCGGTCAGGACCCACACGGTCCAGGCGGACAGCGTAGCCAGACTTGCCCACTGACTGAGTTCCAGCCAGCGATTGAGCAACGACGCAGAACGCGTCTTCCCGGCAATCGCCTCGAACAGACCGGTCATGCCCAGGCCACCCGCAAAAGCGGTGACGGCAAACAGCACGGGGAGCAGCGGGGTATGCCACAGGGGGCGGGCGCGGACCACCATGGTCTCCATCCCCGTGTAGAGCAGCACCAGCATTGCCCCCAGGGCGGCCACAATCGCTGCCGCACGGATGGCGCCGGTGTTGTCATGCCCGCCATAGGCCAGCGTGCGATAAAACCCCGCAAGGCGTTCGCCGCGTTCGGCCAGAGCGGCCATTGACGGACGCAATGACAGCCATGCGTAGAGCAACAGACCCAGCAGGTAAAGGGGGATGAAGTATGCGCCCCAGGCCATCCACGAACCAAAACTGGAATGCAGGTAAAAATTGAGGAAGCGCCCCGGCTGGTGCAAGTCGGCGAGCAGCGCGACCGGTGCCGTCAGCCCACAGACCAGGGCAACCAGCAGGGCGCGTCGGGACACGCCGCGCCATTGGGGCAGGCGCCAAACCATGCCCGGTAAAGTAAGGAAGAAAGCGGCAGTGGAAATGCCGATCAGGAAAAAATACTGCACGGCCCACAATTGCCAGCCCAGATCGCTGGCAAAACCCAGCACTTCAACGGTAGTGTTCATGTTCATCCTCCCTGATGGCCTGGCTGCCACATCATGTTGGCAGCGGACGCGCCGTCGACGCGGCCACTCAATTGCTCTTCCAGACCAATGTAAAAGACACGCGGCGTGGTGCCGGCCTCCGGCTTGAGCACCCGCGTCTTGCCTTCGGCGGCCTTGAGCTGGCGGCTGATTTCACTGTCCGGGTTATTGATGTCGCCGAAAATGCGTGCGCCGCCGACACAGGTTTCGACGCAGGCCGGCAGCAGGCCTGCTTCGATGCGGTGGCTGCAGAAAGTACACTTGTCGGCCTTGCCCGTGCGATGGTTGATGAAGCGGGCGTCGTAGGGACAGGCCTGAACGCAATAAGCGCAGCCGACACAGCGTTCGCCGTCGACCACCACGATGCCATCCTTGCGCTTGAAGGTGGCGCCCACCGGGCAGACGGGAATGCACGGGGGCTGTTCGCAGTGATTGCACAGCCGCGGCACGACTGCCAGGCCGGTTTGGCCTTTTTCGGTGGTCACGGCATAGGTTGCGACCACGGTACGGAATTGCCCCTCGGGCGAGGCGTTTTCCATTGCGCAGCCGATGGTGCAGGCCTGGCAGGCGATACAGCGGCGGGTATCGACCAGCATGGCCCAATGCGGGCCCGCCGGTTCAGCGGCCCTTGCGGGAACCGCCAGGCCGGCGGTAACGGCCGGCAGTGCCATGAAGAAGGCACGCCGGGAAAGATCGGGTTGAGCGTTCATGCAAGGCTCCGTTTTGTGAGGACGGACGCAGCTTATGTCGCGCGGGCTTGCGTGAAAATTGGAAGAAACATGCAGAGGAGTAGGGAGATTTCCCTACTCCCGCCGCTCGATCTGCGCGTTTGCAGTAAGCTTCGCCCACCAACGAAACCGGAAAAACCATCACCCTCATCCCCCCAGCCCCCTTCTCGAAGAAGGGGGTGACGGAAGTTCGCGGGCTGTGCCCGTTCCATCTATTGGCCGTTCCTCCTTGGGGCGGCCCGGCGGAGTAAACCAATGACTGTAAGAGATAGTTCGAAAGAGCAGCGCATCCTGCGTGTCTTGCGCACGGTGCTGGGCAACATCGTCAAGGACGCCACCCCCGAGCCGGGCATGCCGCATC
Organism: Rhodocyclaceae bacterium; assembly: GCA_030682175.1. GTDB lineage: Bacteria > Pseudomonadota > Gammaproteobacteria > Burkholderiales > Rhodocyclaceae > Sulfuricystis. The sequence goes on along the minus strand of JAUXOM010000036.1, from coordinate 107,518 downwards.
CGTTCCAGGAAAGCACCGTCCATTCGATTCGCGACCTGTTCGGCCTGATCGCCGAGCGTGAGGCCGAACTGGCGCGCGAGGCCGGCCTCAACACCAATGAAAAGCCTTATTACACCGACGAGCCGCGCCAAAGCGCCGAAGTGACCTTGCACCGGCCACCGGGGAAAAAGCTGAACTGAGGCCGGGTGGTAATCGCCCTCCCGCCGGGGCTCTGACCGGATTGGCGACCATCACGACCCGTTGAAGTAAAGGGTCAGCACGGCGAGCACCCCGTAACGCGCCGCCTTGCCCGCGGCCATCCACAGCGCGCAAGGCAGCAACGGCAGCCGCAGCCAGCCGGCCGCGGCGCACAGCGCGTCGCCTACCAGCGGCGCCCAGGACAACAGCAACGCCGCGGGCCCCCAGCGATACAGCATGGCGGCATGACGGCCGGTGAATTGCGCCGTACCCGCTGCGGGGCATTTCATACCCGCTGCGGGGCACTTCGTCCCATCAGTCCCACGGGGATTCCCTTCGGTCACACCGACTTTGATGGGAATCAGCCGCCCCAGGCCATAGGTGCTCAGCCCGCCCAGCGTGTTGCCTAGCGTGGCCAGCAGCAGGGCGGCGGGCGTCTGCCCGGGGTGCGCCACAATAAAAGCGACCAGCACCACCTCCGAGCCACCGGGCAAGATCGTCGCGGCAAGGAAACTGGCGAGGAAGAGGCCCAGCAAGCCGGCTTCGGGGGTGGCGATAAGCTCCATGCCGCATGGTAACCTTGCAGGCTTTATGGATGTCTGTTCCTGTCATGGATTACCTCGAAAAAATCCTCAACGCCCGGGTTTACGATGTAGCGATCGAAACACCGCTTGAACTGGCGCCGAATCTTTCCGCGCGCAGCAACAACCGCATATTGCTCAAGCGCGAGGATATGCAGCCGGTGTTCAGCTTCAAGCTGCGTGGCGCCTACAACAAGATTGCCCATCTGACGCCGGCGCAACGGAAGCGCGGCGTAATCTGCGCCTCGGCCGGCAACCATGCCCAGGGCGTGGCGCTGGCGGCGCAAAAACTCGGCATTCGCGCGGTGATCGTGATGCCCACCACCACGCCGCAGATCAAGATCGACGCGGTGAAAAAGCGCGGCGGTGAGGTGGTGCTGAGCGGCGACGCCTACGACGCCGCCTATGCCCATGCACTGGAACTGGAGAAGAAGCAGAAGCTCACCTTCGTCCATCCCTTCGACGATCCTCTCGTGATCGCCGGGCAGGGCACCATCGGCATGGAAATCCTGCGCCAGCACCCCGACCCGATTGACGCGGTGTTCTGCTGCGTCGGCGGCGGCGGGCTGATTTCCGGCGTGGCGGCCTACATCAAGCGCCTGCGGCCGGAGACCCGGATCATCGGCGTCGAGGCGACCGATGCCGATGCCATGTATCGTTCGCTGCAGGCCGGCCGCCGCGTACGGCTGGATACCGTCGGCCTGTTCGCCGATGGCGCGGCAGTGCGGCAGGTCGGCGAGGAAACCTTCCGCCTCTGTCGCGAACTGGTCGATGAAATGGTGCTGGTCGATACCGACACCATTTGCGCCGCGATCAAGGATGTCTTCGAGGACACCCGTTCGATCCTCGAACCGGCCGGCGCGCTGGCGATCGCCGGCGCCAAGGAATGGGCGCGACGCCACAAGGCCAAGGGCAAGACGCTGGTGGCGGTCGCCTCCGGCGCCAACATGAACTTCGACCGGCTGCGCTTCGTTGCCGAACGCGCCGAAGTCGGCGAACAGCGCGAGGCAGTGTTTGCCGTCACCCTGCCGGAGAAACCTGGCAGCTACAAGAAGTTCGTCGCCCTGGTCGGCGGCCGCAATATCACCGAGTTCAACTATCGTTACCATGATTCCGGCGAGGCCCATGTCTTCGTCGGCATGCAGGTCGCCAACCGCAGCGAATCGGCAAAACTGGTCGAGCAGTTGCACAAGCACGGCTACGCCACGCTTGACCTGACCGACGACGAAATGGCCAAGCTGCACATCCGTCATCTGGTCGGCGGGCATGCGCCACAGGTGAAGAACGAGTTGATCTACCGTTTCGAGTTCCCCGAGCGCCCCGGCGCGCTGATGAATTTCCTCAACAAGATGAGTTCCGGCTGGAACATCAGCCTGTTCCACTACCGCAACCACGGCGCCGACACCGGCCGCGTGCTGGTCGGCATGCAGGTACCGCCCAGGGAGATGAAGGAATTCCGCGCCTTCCTCAGGAATCTGGGCTATCGCCACTGGGATGAATCGAAAAACCCGGCTTACAGGTTGTTCCTTGGCTAAGCTTCATGATGCGTTGGCTTCGCCCCCGATCATGAAAGTGGCCCGCCCCCCTTCCCCCCCCTCGCGGGGGGTTCTAAACGGCGCGCTGCGCTCGTCTGTCACGGGGCGCTCTTTCCAGCACAGGTGCGGGTTGCGGCTTCGCCGCGCGCCGCGCTTGCTCGGGGCGGCCCTTCGCAAACGCTACGATGTTATTTCACGTTAATTACGACATCGCCGGCACCAGCGTCATTGCGCCACAAGATTCCACGCGCTGGCGGAAATATGCCGGCCGGGATGTTATCCCGCTGTGGGTCGCGGACATGGATTTCCCGACCGCGCCGGCCGTGGTCGAGGCCTTGCAGCAACGGGTTGCCGAAGGTCTGTTTGGTTACGGTCACCCCTGGCCGTCCCTGATCGAGTCTGTCGTCGCACACTGCGCGCACGAATACCAGTGGGCCATCGACCCTGACTGGCTGGTCTGGCTGCCCGGCCTGGTGCCGGGACTGCATCTCGCCTGTCGCTCCGTCGGCCAGCCGGGCGATGGCGTATTCACCGCAACCCCGATCTATCCACCGTTCCTCTCCGTTCCGGCGGATTCTGGCCGGCGGCTGCTGAGCATGCCGCTGATCCAGGACGAAATGGATGGAATGAGCGGCTGGGCCTGGGATTTCGCCGCAACGGATGCGCTGATGAAGGCGGCGCGGCTGTTCCTGCTGTGCCATCCGCACAACCCGGTGGGCCGCGCCTGGCGCGAGGACGAATTGTGGCAGCTGGCCGCCCTCGCGGAAAAGCACGATCTGGTGGTGTGCTCGGACGAGATTCACTGCGATCTGACCTTGACCGGACGGCACCGCCCCTTCGCCACGCTGTCGCCGGAAATTGCGGCGCGCACCATCACCCTGATGGCGCCTTCCAAGACCTTTAACATTGCCGGCCTCGGCTGTTCCTTCGCCATCATTCCGAATGCCGAACTGCGGCGCAACTTCCGCGCCGCTGCGCACGGCATCGTGCCGCATGTGAATGTGCTGGGGCTGGCCGCCTGCGAAGCGGCTTATCGCCATGGCGCCGCCTGGCGGGCGACACTGCTCGACACCCTGCGCAGCAATGCGGCGCGCGTCGAACAGGTCATCAACGGTTTGCCCGGTCTCTCGATGACCCGGGTCGAGGCGACTTTTCTGGCCTGGATCGATTGTCGCGAAATGGGCATCGAGCGTCCCGCGGCATTCTTCGAACAAGCCGGCGTGGGCCTGTCCGACGGCATCGACTTCGGGCCGGGCCGCGAGTACGCCCGCTTCATTCGACTCAATTTTGGAACAAAGCGCACGCTGCTAGACGCGGCGCTGGCACGAATGGTTGAGGCTTGCACCACTAATTGAAAACTCGGCGTGACCGAAGGGAATCCCTTTTGCGGGACTGGCGGGACGGCGTCAGCCGCTCTTGAGCATGCGTCCCTCAAGCAGCATGGCCGCGAATTCTTCCGGCGGCACCGGCGCCGAGAAGAAAAACCCCTGCATTTCCTGGCAACCCAGACTGCGGAGGAAATCGAGCTGTTCCACCGTCTCGACGCCTTCGGCAATGACCCGGTGGCCAAGACGCTGCGCCATGCTGACGATGGCGCCGGCGATGGCGCAATCGTTGCTGTCGTCGGGAATGCCGGTGACAAAGGAACGATCGATTTTCAGCGTATCGATGGGGAAGCGCTTGAGGTAAGACAGGCTCGAATAGCCGGTGCCGAAATCGTCCAGCGAAAGTCTGACGCCGAGTGCCGCGAGGTCATCCATCATGCTGATCACTTCGCGGTTGCTGTGGGTGAGGGTGCCCTCGGTGATCTCAAGTTCAAGCCAGCTTGGCGGCACGTTGTGGCTGGCGAGCAAAGCCTGCACCCGCTCGGTGAGACCTGGCGAGAAGTCGCGCGCCGAAAGGTTTACGGCAATCTTGAGCGGGGCAAACCCGGCAGCAAGCCAGACCTGCGCCTGCCGCAACGCTTCATTCAGAACCCAGGCTGACAGGCGCAAGATCAGCCCGGATTCTTCGGCGACGGGAATGAAGTCGCCGGGGGGCACCAGTCCGCGCTCGGGATGGTTCCAGCGCACCAGCGCTTCGGCACCGACAATGCGGCCGCTGGCGATGTCAACCTTCGGCTGATAGTGCAGCAGCAGTTCATTGCGCTCGATGCCGCGCCGCAGGCCGGATTCGATCTTCAAGCGGTCGAGCGCACGCCGGTTCATTTCGTGGCTGTAGAAGGCGTAGCCGTCCTGACCGGATTGCTTGGCGCGATACATGGCGATGTCGGCGGTGCGCAGCAGGGTCTCGGTGTCGAAGCCGTCGCGCGGATAAATGCTGATGCCGATGGCGGCGCCGGCCTTGAGTTCATGCTCGTCGATCCAGAACGGCGGATCGAGTGCGGCCAGCAGTTTCTGGGCAACCACCGCCGCATGCTCGCGCCGCGTGATGTCGAACAGCCCGACGACAAACTCATCGCCGCCCAGCCGCGCCACGACATCTTCGTTGCGCACGGCGTCCCGCAGGCGCTCGGCAACCTGCTTGAGCAAGCGATCGCCGATGCCATGCCCCAGCGTGTCATTGATCGGCTTGAAGCGATTGAGGTCGACAAACAGGACGGCGCCATGCAGGCTGTTGCGTCGCGCCTCGACCAGCGCCTGGTCGACCAGCTTGTTGAGCAATGAACGGTTCGGCAGGCCGGTCAGGTCATCGTAATAGGCCAGGTAATGAATGCGCGCCTCTGCGCGCTTGCGCTCCGTGATGTCGGTAAACATCGAGAAGAAATGACTGATCTGGCCATCGCGGTTCTTTACCAGGCTGATCGAGCCCCAGGCAGGATAAACCTCGCCATTCTTGCGCCGGCTCCAGACTTCGCCCTGCCAGTTGCCGACTCGCTCGACATGCTCCCAGATGTCTTCGTAGAACCGGGCCGGATGCTTGTCGGAGCGCAGGAATTCCTGTGGCTGGCCGACAACCTCGCTGGCCTGGTAACCGGTAATTTTGCAAAAGGCCGGGTTAACCGAGAGGATGCGCCGATCAACGTCGGTGATGAGGATGCTTTCCTCGCTGTTTTCGAAGATGCGCGCCTGCAGGCGCATGCTTTTTTCCGCCTCGATCCGCGCGGTGATGTCCGACAGATAGCCGATCAGCCCGCAAGGCTGGCCGCTGGCATCGCGCATCAACGACAGTTGCAGGCTGGCCCAGAATATTTCACCCGACTTGCGGCGACGCCGCACTTCCAGTTCGCGGCCGCCATGTTCAAGAAAGGTGTCATGAAAGCTTTCGCTGTCGTCCTCGGCCTCCGGATCGGCGTAGAGGAACAGGATGTGCCGGCCAACCGCTTCGGCACTGCTATAACCGAACAACTGCTCGGCACCCTTGTTCCAGCCGGTGATATAGCCGGCAAGATCCATGGTGATCACCGACTCGTGAATCTGGTCGAGAATCTGTGCCTGCGTAACGGGATCGAAATTGACGGCCATCAACACGCTCCCGCCGGGCCGCCCCAAGGGAGCGTGCGCCCCCCCGTCACCGCTTCGGGTGATTTCATGGGGGGCAGCGAGCAGATTTTGCGAGCATGGGGGGCCATCCACGCCGCCGCCGGGCCGTCCCACGGCGGCGTGCGCCCCCCTGTGGGGGGCAGCGAGCCGGGTTTGTGAGCGTGGGGGGCCATCCACGCTCCCGCCGGGCCGTCCCAAGGGAGCGTGCGCCCCCCCGTGGGGGGCAGCGAGCAGATTTTGCGAGCGTGGGGGGCCATTAACATTACGCTTCCCGGCTGACCAACACGGCCCAGCGGGCGGCCTCGGACAGCGCAGCAGCCCAATCCTCACGGGAAATGCCGAGTCCCAGCAAATTTGCGGCCAGTTCGGGAGAAGGCGGGCCTTCACTCGCGACCACGGTGGCCAGAAGCGCGCCGAACGGCCCGTCTCCGACAGTCAGTGCCTGGGCAACAGCTTCGTCCAGGCTGAGTTGCGCGATGATCTCGGCAATCGGCATGCCGAATAATGCTTCGAGCAGCGAGAACATGCCGGTCATGAAGGCCATGTCCTGCTGTTCGCGGGAAAACTGAAGGCGCCTGGCGAGGGCTTCCATCAGGCTGGCCCGCAAGGCGGCACGCGGCAGCAAGGGGCTGGCCACCGTACTGCCCGGTGGCCTGGCATAGAGCAGCAGCTGCACCCAGCGCTGCAGCTGGCGGCGCCCCAATAGCATGATGGCCTGGGCAAAGCTGGTAATCCTGCTGTCGGGGGCAAACGCCGGCGAGTTCACCAGTTTGAGCAGATGGAAAGCAAGATTCGCGTCATGTTTGATCAGTCCGCCGATTTCCGCCGAGTCGGCATCCGCGGCGACCAGGACCAACAGCTTGAGCAACAGGCTGCGCGAGGTGGGATCACCCCTGGTGTTTGCGGCCTGTGTGTCCTCATGTCCGGCCCGCCAGTGGAATTTGCAGAAGCCGGGGCAGATATCCTGCGTCGGGCCCAGCGCCAGATGCGGACCCGGCAGTTTGCTCAGCCACTCGGCAAATCCGGCCGGGACATGACGCCCCGGGCAGGTCACGGCCAGCGAGGTCAAACCAGGCAACAAGGATGCGTCGGGTTCGGGAAAGCCGGTGGCCATCATGGCAAGGCCGGCATCCTGCAGTGCGCCCAGGGTGGCGTGTTGCGCTGCATCCGCGGCAACGGCAACCGGGAAACGCAAGATCAGGCGACCCGGAGGCAGCAAAGAGCCGACCAGCGCGGGGTCCATCAGCAGCGGATCGACAACGGCGATACAGGACACCGCATCGTCAAGCGCAGCGGCTAGAGCGTAATCCCCCAGCACGCGCGTCAGCACGCTGCTGTCGAGCGCCACATCGCCCTCCAGCATGAGGGCAACCCAAAAATGCCCGGCATCGGCAACCGGCTGCAGGGTAATCAGTGGAAAGTTGTCGGATGAGCTCATGCCGGAAGGGTGCAAACGGGAAGGTAGCGCGCTATCGTCATGCCTGGGCCTTGGACATCAAGGTGGCATCGGCACGCCGCACCTGGCGCACCATGGCCTCGGTGACGATGATGTCGAGCGGGATGTCGTGCGGCCCGGGGTAAATATTGGGCACGATGGCGAATTCGAAGCCGACGCCAATTGCCAGCGGGCGGGGAACATTTGCCGCCAGGGTGCGGTCAAAGTAACCACCGCCGTAGCCCAGGCGGTAACCGTTCGGGTCGCAGGCGACCAGCGGCAGCAGCAGCACATCGGGGGATAAACATTGCACGGTCTGCGGCACCGGGATACCGTAAGGATCGGTTGTCATCGGCGCGGCGGGTTCCCAGACGCGGTATTGCATTGGCGCGTTGAGTGTCGTTACGGTTGGCATTGCGGCCTGCCAGCCGGAACGAATGAGATCAAGTATCAGCGCCCGGCAGTCCACCTCGGCGCGAACCGGCCAGCAGAAGGCGATGGTGCCCGGTGAGCGGGGTTGCAGCAATTGGCTGAGGCGATCAAGGATGCGTAGGCTGAGGGTTCCGTGTTGTTCCGCGGGCAAGGCAAGCCGGGTGGCGATTTTCTCGCGCCGCAGCGCGGCGCGAACAGCAACGGATTGATCGGGCTGATCAGCCATGGAGCAATTAGGACCCTGTGCTAGTCTTGGAAAGTATGGATGATGCAGCGGGCGTCATGCCGCACAACTGATTCAGTTCAGCGGTTTATGTCGTAAGGACGCGCCCTTCGCATTTCATAACGGCAAATCTGCCGGTTTTTTTAGGTTCAAGTGGTAACTTTATGAATAAAAAGCACATCGGATTGATCTTCTTGGTTTGCCTGCCGGGATTGCTGTTCCCCCTGGCGGGTCTGGCTCAGGCTGCACATCCCGAAGATGCCGCCTTTGCGGCGGCGCGAGAGGCCTTCGTCAAGGGTGAGCGGATAAAACTAAGTCACGCCGTAGCGAAGCTGAAAACTCATCCACTGACGCCGTGGGCAAGTTACTTCAAGCTCAGTCAGCAGCTTGAGGATGGTTCCGATGCGGGCCTGGCCGAATTCATCGATCAGCAGGCAGGCACCTATCTGGCCGAAAAAGCGCGTGGCGACTGGCTGAAGTGGTTGATCCGCAAGGAGGAATGGGCGGCGGCAAGTGTCCAGTTTTCCCGGCTGGAGCGGCCGGATGCTGAAGCAAACTGTCGCGGCATCGATGTGCGTTTGCGGCTTGGCGATACCGAGGCAGTGGCCGAGGCGCGCGCCTTGCTGGCGTCACCCGCCCCGCTTGCCGAACCCTGCCTGCCGCCATTGACCCGTCTGGCGGCCGCGGGTGAGTTGCCGGTCGATGGTCTGCAGGAACGTCTGCGCAATCAGCTGGCCCTGGGCAAGACAAGAGAGGCGCGCACCATCGCCGGCTGGCTGCCGGCCGCGGAAACCCTGCCCTGGCGCACAGTCGATGCCATCATCGATCGTCCAGCGCGCTATCTGGCCAGCTTGCCGGAGAAGTATGCCGAGACGCGGCGCGATCGGGAGTTGGTCATGTTTGCGGTGCAGCGTGTCGCCCGCAGCGATGCCCGGGTAGCCGCAGCGCGCTGGCAGGAGATCGAGAGCCGTTTCCCTGCGGCCGAACGCGCCTTTGTCTGGGGCAAACTGGGGCTGCGTGCCGCGCTGAGTCACCAGTCCGAAGCCAGCGGCTGGTTCGACAAGGCGGCCGCCCTGGGCGGAACCCTTGACGAGGAGCAACATGCCTGGCGCATCCGCGCCGCGCTCCGTTCCGGCAACTGGCCGACGGTAACGCGTGCCATCACCGCCTTGCCGGATACCCTGGCCAGCCAGCCGGAATGGCTGTACTGGCGTGCCCGCGCCCATGCTGCCGCACGCGAGCCGGAGGCAGCGCAAGCGTTCTACGCAAAAATTGCCGGCCAACCCAGCTTTTACGGCATTCTCGCCAGCGAAGCACTCGGCCGCCCCTTCATGCTGCCGCCCCGGGCAACCCCGCCCAGCGCCGAAGAGCTGGCTACGGCGGCCAACCGCCCTGGCCTGGCGCGCGGCATCGGGCTGATCCGCGCCGACATGCGCATCGAAGGCATCCGCGAATGGAACTGGGCCCTGAAAGGGCTCGACGACCGGCAACTGCTGGCCGCGGCCGAACTGGCCAGCCGCCATGAAGTGATCGATCGCGCCATCAGCACCGCGGACCGCACGCGCAACGAGCATGATTTCGCCCAGCGCTATCCGACACCTTTTTACGCCAAGGTCGAACCGCGCGTGCGCGAAGTCGGCCTTGATCCGGCCTGGGTATATGGCCTGATGCGCCAGGAAAGCCGCTTCATCATGGACGCCAAGTCGAGTGCCGGCGCCAGGGGTCTGATGCAACTGATGCCCGCCACGGCCAAATGGGTGGCGAAAAAGATCGGCATGGACGATTTTCACCCGGGCCGCGTCACCGAAATGGACACCAACGTGATACTCGGCACGAACTACATGCGGATGGTGATGGATAGCCTCGACAACCACCCGGTACTGGCCTCGGCCGCCTATAACGCCGGCCCCGGCCGGGCGCGCAAGTGGCGTGGCGAGCAAACCCTCGAAGGCGCCATCTACGCCGAAACCATCCCCTTCAGCGAGACGCGCGACTATGTCAAGAAGGTGATGGCCAATGCCATCAACTACGCCACCCTGTCGAATGGGACGGCGCCTTCGCTGACCGCGCGCCTCGGCACGATTCGCCCGCGGGGTTTCGGCGACGGTACTGCGGAGACACTGCCTTGAATCCGGGAATAAAATTTCACCACGGAGAGCACGGAGGACACGGAGATAATGCGTATGTTGTAAAGCGTCGGGAGAAGTCGCTGCAACTCCAACGTCTTGCTTATTCTCCGTGTCCTCCGTGCTCTCCGTGGTGTGAAACGAGGTTCTCATGAAAAACATATTACTGATTGGTGGCACCGGTTTCTTGGGCGGCGCGCTGGCACGCCGTCTCGCCAGCGCCGACTTTTTCCTGAGCATTCCGACGCGCCGCCGCGACCGCGCCAAGCATCTGGCCATGCTGCCGACAGCCAACGTTGTCGAAGCCGATGTGCATGACGAAGCAACGTTGGCACGCCTGATGGCCGGACAGGATGCGGTGATCAGCCTGGTCGGCATCCTCAAGGGCAATTTTCAGCGCACCCATGTCGAATTGCCCGGGAAGATTGCGCGTGCCGCCTCATCTGCCAGCAATGCTGCCGGTGTGCCGCGGCTGCTGCATGTTTCGGCATTGGCCGCCGCCACCAACGCACCCTCGAACTATCTGCGTTCCAAGGCTGAAGGCGAAATTGCCCTGAAAGCGGCGTATCCCAAGGCGACGATCTTCCAGCCCTCGGTGATCTTCGGGCGCGGCGATGCGTTTCTCACGCTGTTCGCCGACTTGCTGAAGATCGCTCCCATCGTACCGCTGGCCTGCCCCGATGCCCGCTTCCAGCCGGTCTGGATCGAGGACGTGGTTTCCGCAATCGTCGCCAGCCTCGAAAATTCGGCCAGCCACGGCCAGACCTACCCCCTGTGCGGCCCGGAGATTTACAGCTTGCGCGAACTGGTGGCCTATACCGGCAAAGTGAGCGGCCACCCGCGCCCCATTCTCGGCCTGCCGCCGAGCCTGTCCTACCTGCAGGCGTGGGCGATGGAGTTCGTGCCGGGCGGTCCGATGACGCGTGACAACGTGCGCTCGATGTCCATCCCCAGCACTTGTCCGGCCGGCTGCACCCTGCCCTTCGGCCTCACCGCCACGCCGCTGGAAGCCGTGGCACCGGGCTATCTCGCTCCGCGCTAGGATGAAAACCATTCACCTGGAAACCACCGAGCTCGGCCTCGACTTCAACGCCGCGCTCGAACTGGCCAACGTCATTGCCAGGCAACATCTGGGCGATGACGCCATGTTGCTGAGCTGGTATGACCGCGAGCGCGATTATGAATCGCCGAACGGCGTCAGCGAGTGTCACGTCGGCTGTGCCACCAAGGGATTCTGGGATTACGCGCTGAACCGCGATGCGCAACTGGCGGTCGCGTTCGATGCGGGCCGCTTCACCTTCTGTTATCTTTGACGCCATCATGCCGAAGACCGCTGCCCTGCCCGATACCGAAATCGCCAGCCGCCTCGCCGCACTCGACGGCTGGTCGCGCGATGCCACCCGCATCGTCAAGGTTTTCAGTTTCGCCAACTATCACGAGACCATGGCCTTCGTGAATGCGCTGGCCTGGATCGCGCACCGCAGCGACCATCATCCGGATCTCGAAGTCGGCTACAACCGCTGCACGGTGGCCCTGACCAGCCACGATGCCGGGGGTCTTTCGGCGCGTGACTTTGACAGCGCGGCGAAAATCGACGCGCTGTTCCGACCCTGATTCGCTCTGTTTGGCCACCATGCAAACCTACTGCGTCGGTGGCGCCATCCGCGACGAATTACTCGGCCTGACCGTCAAGGACCGCGACTGGGTGGTTGTCGGCGCCACGCCGGAAGAGATGCTGGAAGCCGGTTTCAATCCAGTGGGCCGGGACTTCCCGGTGTTTCTCCACCCCCAGACCCATGAGGAATACGCGCTCGCCCGCACCGAGAAGAAGACCGCGCCGGGCTATGCCGGTTTCGTCTTTCACGCTGACCCCACGGTTACGCTCGAAGACGATCTCGCCCGCCGCGATTTGACGATCAACGCCATTGCCCGCGCACCGGACGGCTCACTGATCGACCCCCATGGTGGCCAGCGCGACCTGGCGGAAAGGGTGCTGCGCCACGTCTCGCCGGCCTTTGCCGAAGACCCGGTGCGCATCCTGCGCGTGGCGCGCTTCGCGGCGCGCTTCAACGACTTTTCGCTGGCGCCCGAAACCCAGGCGCTGATGCAAGAGATGGTGGCCAACGGCGAGGTGGATGCGCTGGTGGCCGAGCGCGTCTGGCAGGAACTGGCGAATGGATTGATGGAGGCACAGCCGTCGCGCATGTTCGAAATCCTGCGCGCCTGCGGTGCGCTGCAACGGCTGCTGCCCGAACTGGATTGTCTGTGGGGCGTGCCGCAGCGCGCCGATTACCATCCGGAAATCGATACCGGCGTGCATGTCATGATGGTAATCGACATGGCGGCGCGGCTCGACCTGTCGCTGCCGGCACGCTTTGCCGCACTGACGCACGATCTCGGCAAGGGCACCACGCCCGCCGACGTCCTGCCGCGCCACGCCGGCCACGAGCTCCGCAGCGTGACACTGCTCGAACCCCTGTGTGCCCGCCTGCGCGTGCCAACCGACTGCCGCGACGTGGCGCGCCTGGTCGCCCGCTATCACGGCGACATGTACCGGGTCGCCGAGCTACGGCCCGAAACGCAGGTGAAGATTCTCGAACGCTGCGACGCCCTGCGCCGCCCGGCACGCTTCGAGGAAGTGCTGGGCGCCTGCGCAGCCGACTATCGTGGCCGTCTGGGTTTCACCGAACGCGACTATGCCGCCGCAGGCCTGTGGCGTCAGGCACTGGCGGCAGTACGCGGCGTGGATGCCGGTGCGCTAGCCCGCAACTGTGCCGATCCGGCGCAGATTCCGGCGCGCGTGCATGAAGCGCGCGTCCGGGCGGTTGCCGCAGTCACTTCTTCAGCAGCGCCTTGAAGTTGGCCAGCCGGGCATTGCCGGCGGCCTTGTCGAAAGTCGGCGCTGGCGGGACGGCGCCCTGTCCGTCGCGCTTGATATCCTCGCTGCCGCCACCGTCCATTTCGTCGATGAAGCGCGACAGGGTGCGTTCAAAGTACTCGCGGCCCTGTTTGCGTTTTGCGCACCAGCTGATGTTCAGGCTCATCTGCGCACGCGTGATGCCGACATACATCAGCCGCCGCTCTTCCTCGATGTTGCCGTTGTCGACAGCCTCGCGGTGCGGCAGATTGCCTTCCTCGACGCCGACCAGATGCACATGGCGAAATTCCAGCCCCTTGGCGGAATGCAGGGTGGCAAGCTGCACGGCATCGTGGTTTTCGTCCTGCTTGTCGAGCATGGTGATCAGCGCGATGGTTTGCGCCAGTTCCAGCAGGTTCTTGTTTTCCGCTTCCGCCTTGGTGGCCAGCCAGCCGACGAAGTCGCGCACATTGCTCCAGCGCGTTTCGGCTTCTTTCACCTCCAGCGCCTCGAACAGCGAGGCCTCGTAGCCGATGGCGCGCAGCAGATCTTCCAGCACCGTGCCGGCGGGTTCGCGGGCAGCGCGTGACTCGATGCGCTTGATGAAGCTGCCGAACTCGCGCAGCGCAGCCAATTGGGGCGCCTTGACCTCGGTCTCGATGCCGGGCGCGAAGATTGCGGCGAACAGGCTCTGCTGGCGGCGGCCGGCGGCGTTGCCCAGCGCTTCCAGCGTCGTGCCGCCGATGCCGCGCTTCGGCGTGGTGGCGGCGCGGATGAAGGCCGGATCGTCGTTGCCGTTCGCCAGGAGGCGCAGATAGCTGGTGACATCCTTGATCTCGGTGCGATCGAAAAACGACTGCCCGCCTGAAAGCACGTAGGGCGCCTTGTGGGCGCGCAGTTGCTGCTCGAACAGACGCGCCTGATGGTTGCCGCGATAGAGAATCGCGTAATCGCTCCAGCGGCCGCGCGTTTCGAACTTGTGCGCCAGCAGCCGCGTGACCACCCACTCGGCTTCGTGTTCGCCGTCGCGGCAGGCCATGACGCGGATCACGTCGCCATGGCCCTTGTCCGACCACAGCTGCTTGTCGAACAGCTTGGGATTGTGGCGGATGACATTGTTGGCCGCCTTGAGGATGCGCGTCGTCGAACGGTAGTTCTGTTCGAGCTTGATGACCTTGAGGGTGGGGAACTCGTCCTTCAGCAGGCGCAAATTCTCGATGTCGGCGCCGCGCCAGGCATAGATCGACTGGTCGTCGTCGCCGACCGCCGTGAACGCCGCGCGCGGCCCGGTCAACAAACGCATCAGCCGGTTCTGGCAACGGTTGGTGTCCTGGTATTCGTCGACCAGCAGATGCCAGATGCGGCTGCGCCAGCGCTGGGCGGCCGCCTCGTCCGCCTCCAGCAGATTGACCGGCAGGCGGATCAGGTCGTCGAAATCGACCGCCTGGTAGGCTTTCAGGGTGCGGTCATATTCCTGATAGACCTGTGCCGCACCGACATCCAGATCGTCCGCGGCCTGCGCGAGCGCCTCGGCGGGGCCGAGCAGGGCGTTTTTCCACAGCGAAATGCGCTGCTGGATCAGCCGGACCCGGGCTTTGTCGGCGCCCTTCAACAGATCCTGAAACAGCGCGGTGGTGTCGCTGGCATCGAGAATCGAGAAGCCCGGCTTGAGGCCGATGTGGCGCGCTTCCTGGCGCAGCATTTTCGCCCCCAGCGCATGAAAGGTGCTGATGGTCAGCCCCTCGGCGCGGTCGCCGACCAGCTTGCCCGCGCGCACGCGCATCTCCTTCGCCGCCTTGTTGGTGAAGGTGATGGCAGTGACATGCTGCGGCGCCATGCCGCATTCGCCGATCAGATAGGCGATTTTCTGCGTGATGACGCGCGTCTTGCCGCTGCCGGCACCGGCCAGGACCAGCAACGGCCCGTCCAGGTAGCGTACCGCCTCCCGTTGGGGAGAATTCAAACCTTGCACTGTGGAATCACTGCAGCGCGCCAAACACCTTTTTCGCCAGATTTCCGGCGGCGCCCAGCGGGTTGGTGCGAATCGCCTTTTCTTCTTCGGCGATCATCAGATACAGGCCGTCCAGCGTTTTTGCGGTGACGTAGTTTTCCAGATGGATGTCCTCTTCCTTGACCAAGCCGTATTTGGCGCCCTTGCTGGCGAATTTTTCATACTGCTCGGCCAGTTTGACCTTGGCCATCGCCTGCTTGACGATCGGCAGGAACTGCCGGGTCAGGGGCTCTGCCGTCTTGCCGCGAAAATACTGCGTACCCGCATCGTCGCCGCCTGACAGGATCGCCTTGGCATCTTCGACGCTCATCTGCTTCACCGCATTCACCAGCAGGGCTCTGGCTTGCGGCACGGCCGCCTCGGCGGCGCGGTTCATTGACGTTATCAGTTCGTCGGCCTGCCTGCCCATGCCGAACATGCGCAACACGCCCTCCACCTGCTGGACGCTGTCGGGCAGGGGAATCTTGACCTTCGGGTTGCCCAGAAAGCCATCGGTACGGCCCAGCAGCGCAACCGCCTTGCCGGCGCCTTGCGTCAGCGCCTCCTTCAAGCCGGCGCCGGCATCCTGACTCGAAAGATCCGCGAGCGAAAGCGCCTGGGCACCGGTGGCGAACCACAAGCCGGCCAGCAGGCCGAGCATGACACGATAAAAGGTATGGGTTTTCATAAGGGTAGTTTAACCTCCGCGATGAGTTGGCGGCCGGGTGGCAAAATACCCCGGGCAAACCGCACAATGCAGTGCGCCTTCTGCAAACACCTTAATCGTTTTTGGTAATTTTTCCAATGGCCAAGGCAATTCGCATCATCATTCTGCTGCTGATTCTTGCCACTGTCGCGCAGGAAACCTGGCTTGCCCGTTCCCGCGCGACGGCCTGGCAGAACACCCTGTATGTCGGGATTTATCCGATCGCCGGCGATGCTTCCGGCACGACACAGCGTTACGTCGGCGCGCTCGATGCTGATTCGTTTCGGGCCATCGATGCATTCTTCGAGGAAGAGGCCAAGCGCTATGGTTTGACCGTGTGGCGCCCGCTATCAATAACGGTGGCGCCACCCGTCGCCGCCATGCCACCCGCAGCGCCGCGTGACGCCAACCCGTTCCAGTCGATCTTCTGGAGCCTGCAGATGCGCTGGTGGGCATGGCGGAATGATCACATCGCCGGCCCGAAACCCGCGGTGCGCCTGTTCGTGCTGTATCACGATCCGGCAGTCAATCCGCGCATCGCGCATTCGGTCGGCCTCGAACGTGGTCTGGTGGGCGTGATCAACGCCTTCGCCAGCCCGGCCATGACCGGATCGAACAACGCGATCATCGCCCACGAACTGCTGCATACGCTGGGCGCCACCGACAAATACGACCCGGCCACCAACCTACCGCGCTTTCCCGACGGCTATGCCGACCCGGAACAGAATCCGCGCCATCCACAAGAGTACGCCGAGATCATGGGCGGGCGCATCCCCGTCACGGCAACACAGGCCGAGACACCCCACAGCCTGGCGCAGACGCTGATCGGCCCGGCGACGGCAAAAGAGATCAAATGGGCGCGGCCTTGATATAGACGCGTAGCATTGAGTATGTGCGCCACCCCATGCAGGCCATTTCATACCCGCTACGGGGCATGCCGTCCCGCCAGCGCCGACCTTCTGACTGACATTAAACTTGACCGGAGCATATAAAGCCCATGCGCCTGCTGGTGGTGGAAGACAACCGCGACATTCTGGCCAACCTGGCCGACTACCTCGCCCTGAAAGGTTATGAAGTCGATTGCGCGCAGGACGGCCTGACCGGGCTGCATCTGGCGGCAACCCATCCTTACGATCTGATCGTCCTCGACATCATGCTGCCAGGGATGGATGGCTATACGCTCTGCCAGCGCTTGCGCGAAAGCGAGCGGCGCGAAACTCCGATCATCATGCTGACTGCGCGCGATGCGCTGGATGACCGCCTGCACGGCTTTCGCGCCGGCGCGGATGACTACCTCACCAAGCCGTTTGCCCTGCCTGAGCTGGCAGCGCGTATCGAGGCGGTGCTCAAGCGCAGCCGCGGGGGCGGCCGCAGGCTGCTCAAGGTCGCCGACCTGACCTACGACCTGGATACGCTCGAAGTCGGTCGTGGCGGACGCAACATCAAGATCGGCCCGATCGGACTCAAGCTGCTCGCCATCCTGATGCAGAAGAGCCCCGCCATCGTGCAGCGGGAAACGCTCGAGGAGGCCCTGTGGGGCGATGCCCCACCGGACAGCGACAGCCTGCGCAGCCACATTCACAGCCTGCGCCAGCAGATTGACAAGCCCTACCCGCAAGCCCTGCTGCATACCATTCACGGTGTCGGTTACCGATTGGCGGAGTTAGCTGATGGCAGCTAGACAACAAACGCTCGCCCGGCGCATCGTCACGGCCTATGTTCTGATGACGGTGGTGGTGGCCGGCCTGTTCTCGTTGATGGTGACCGAGGCCGTCGGTTACGCGGAGGATTACTTTGCCGCAGCAGCGCTGACGCGCGATCTCGACAGCATCATTATGGCGACCGACGCCGGCCAGCCGTTTCAGGTCGATAGCGACATGGATTTGTTTGTCAGCACCAACGATCAGCGTGGCAGCCTTCCCGCTTGGCTGGACGGACTCGGAACGGGGTTGCATGAGATCTATCGGGATGGGGCGGAAGTGCATGTCCTGATCCGCGATGTGGCGGACAAACGCTATGCGCTGGTCCAGAATCTTGCAGAATTCGAATACCGCGAGAAAATCCTTAAAGTCATCGTGTTGTCCGCATTTGCCTTGAGCATCCTGATTGCCTGGCTGATCGGCACCCTGATGGCCCGGCGCGTCATCGCCCCGGTCATTCGCCTGGCCGGCCAGGTGCGCCATCGGGAGCAACTATTGCCGCTGGCGCCAGCGCTGGCGGCAGATTACGCCAGTGACGAAGTCGGGCAACTGGCGGCGGCCTTCGATGAAACCCTGGGCAAATTACGGCAGACACTGGAGCGTGAGCGACTGTTCGCCAGCGACGTCAGCCACGAACTGCGCACCCCCCTGATGGTCATCGCCAGCACCTGCGACCTGCTGCTGGCGCAGGGTATTGCCGATCCGCAACAGCTCGACCGGATCGAACGCATGCGCGCCTCCTGCGAGGAAATGCGCGAGCTGGTCGAGGTATTTCTGCAACTGGCGCGGGCGCCAAGGGACAAAGGCGGCAGCACGAATCAGATCACCCTCGGACAGGTCGCCAGCGAACAGCAGGCCCGCTGGCTTCATGAGGCAGCCTCACGCGGACTTGAGTTTAAATTGACCCGTGAAGCCGAAGATGCCGGTCTCTATCCGGCGCCACAGCTGCGCGCCGTGGTATCCAACCTGTTGCGCAATGCGCTGCACTACACCGACCGGGGATTCGTCCAGTTGGTCCTGCGGTCGGGCGGCTTCAGTGTCTGCGATTCCGGCGCCGGCATTCCCCCGTCCAGGCGCGAAGCAGTTTTCCAGCCCTTTGTCAGGGGCGATAGCAGTCGCGGCGACGGCCTCGGACTTGGCCTGTCTCTGGTGCAACGGATATGCCGGCAGCAAGGATGGCGGATCCGTCTCGACGAGCACGCAGGTGGCGGCTGCGAGTTTCGGGTGGATTTTTTTGGTTCTTGACGTTTTTTTCACGCCAGATTGACAGAGTGCTCACGGTGGGGTGCCTAAAGTGCATGGCATTCCATCTCATCGAGTGCCCTCATGTCGAAATCCTCCCTCCGGACCATACAACTCCCCTTCGCCGAGAAGTATGACCGGCAGCACGCCGAATCCTACCTGCACAAACATCGCGCCGGACTGGCACGCCGCCTGTCACACTGGCGCGACGAACAGCTCGCCCGCAAGGCCCTGGCGCTTGCCGGCGAACCGACCCTGGTGCTCGACCTGCCCTGTGGCGCCGGACGCTTCTGGCCCGTCCTGGCCGAACAACCGAATCGCCTTGTCATCGCCGCCGACAACTCCGCCGGCATGCTTGCCACCGCCCGGGCCAACCAGCCCGCTGCACTCCTGGAGCGCATTCGTACGCTGCAAACCTCGGCCTTTGACATCGGGCTTCCCGATGGTGCGGTCGATGCCATTTTTTGCATGCGACTCCTGCACCATATCGGTGCCGCCGAACACCGCTCGACCATCCTCAACGAGTTTCATCGCGTAACCCGGGATACGGTCATCCTGTCACTCTGGGTGGACGGCAATTACAAGGCGTGGCGGCGCCAGCAACTCGAAAGCAAGCGCAGCAGACGCGGAAGCCACGGCGAACAGAATCGCTTTGTCTTGCCCGTCCGCCAGGTCGAACAGGAATTCCGTTCTGCTGGATTCGACATCGTCAGCCACGCCGACTTCATTCCCCGCTACGCCATGTGGCGCGTTTATGTGCTGCGCAAGTCGGCGGACACCGCGTGCCGGTAAACACCTCCGCGGAGAGCTGTCCGGCCACGCTCGCCCTGTTTGAAAGCGGAACCGCGACATGCACAGCAAATTCCGCCAGCGCCCGGCGGCGCCGAGAAATCAGTCTGCCGGTCCTGTTGGCAGCGGCGGCGCTGGCCATCTGGTTCTGCTTGCGGCTGGTCCTGCTGGCACACCTCGATACCGGCGATATCAACCTGCACAACGGCTTGTCCGCCCTGGTGCGAGGGCTGTGGTTCGACATCGCGACACTGTGCTTCCTGCTGCCGCCGTTTCTTTTGATCGCCGTGGCGCTGCCCAATCGCTTCCGCAGTCGCCGCACCGTCCATGTATTGCGCTGGGGCGTGCTTTGGCTTTCCATGGCGCTGCTGTTGTTTGGCGCCCTGGCGGAAATCACCTTCTGGCGTGAATTCAGCAGTCGCTTCAATTTCATCGCTATCGATTACCTGATCTACACACAGGAAGTGATCGGCAACATCCGCGAGTCCTATCCGGTCGGAGCCTTGCTGGGGCTGGTCGCCGCGCTGGCGACATTGCTGACCTGGCTGGCTGCAAAATTCTTTGACTGGGCAGATGGGCCGCGCACCTGGCGGTGGCGCGCCATCGGTGCCGCGCTCGTCTTGATTCTGCCGATGGCCAGCATGCGCCTGGCGAACGTCGACCAGATGACCGCAACCGGCAACGCCTACGCAGACGAGTTGTCGGGCAATGGACTGTTCAGCCTGGCTGCCGCGATGCGTCGCAATGAACTGGACTACGACCGCTTTTACAGCACCTTGCCCGCAGAGCATGCAAAAACGATCCTGGCACAGCTGCGCAACCCAGGAAACCATGGCTTCCGAAAGGTCGGCACTGCGACAAACCAGCTAACCGGCCCACACAACGCCCTCCCGGCGCCGTTCATCCGCAAGCCGAAAAACGTCATCCTGATCTCGGTGGAAAGCTTGTCGGCCGAATACCTTGGCGTGCATGGGGACAAGCGCGGCTTGACACCCCATCTCGATCGCCTGGCAACGGAAGGATTTCGCTTCGACAGGATCTTCGCCACGGGCACCCGTACCGTGCGTGGTCTGGAAGCCCTGTCGATCGGCTTGCCGCCGTTGCCGGGACAGTCGATCGTGCGACGCCCAAACAACGAACACCTGTCCTCGCTGGGCGAGCATTTCGAACAGCAGGGCATTGCGCCCCTGTTTCTGTATGGCGGCTACGGCTATTTCGACAACATGAATGCGTATTTCGCCGCCAACGACTACCGGGTGATCGATCGCACCGACTTCCCGGCCGATTCCATTGCCTTCGAGAACATCTGGGGCGTGGCCGACGAGTCCCTGTTCGCCAACGCTTCACGCGAATTCGACAAGCTCGACAACAACGGCAAGCCTTTCTTCGCCCACATCATGACGACCTCGAACCATCGTCCGTTCACCTATCCGGAAGGCCGTATCGACATTCCCTCGCCCGGTGGAAGAAACGGCGCGGTGAAGTACAGCGACCATGCGATTGGCCGCTTCATCGAAGAGGCGCGTAGCAAACCGTGGTTCAAGGACACCCTGTTCGTGATTACCGCCGACCATTGCGCATCGGTTGCCGGCAAAACCCAATTGCCCGTCGCCAAGTACCACATTCCACTGATTTTTTATGCGCCGGCCCTGCTGCGTCCCGGTACGAATCATGCGATGGCCAGCCAGATCGATGTCGCGCCGACCCTGCTTCATGCGCTCGGATTCCCCGGAAAGGAGGAATTTTTCGGCACCTCCCTGCTCGAACCCGCCGCGGGACGGTCAAGCCGGGCCTTCATCAGCAACTATCAATCCCTCGGCTACTACAAGAATGACATGCTGACCGTGCTGATGCCCAAGCGCCGTGTCGAGGCCTATCGCATCGCGCCTGACACGCTCGAAGCCAGCCGGACCGAGCCCGATCCGCACCTGGTCGAAGAAGCCATTGCCTACTATCAGACGGCTGCCAATGGATTCAAACAGGGCGAATTGATCAGCTCCCACCACCGGGCGGCAAAATGAGCGGGGCGCGGCCTCATTCCACAGGCAATGGCTGCACTGCCGAAATCACGCTGCAAGACATCATCCTGCCGACTCTGCTCGCCGCGCTGTTGTTGGCGGCATTCCTCTATCTGGGTTTGGATATCGGCCTCAGTGCGTTCTTCTTCGACCCCGCCACCGGCCGCTTTCCCCTCGAACACGACTGGCTGCACGAAAACCTCCTCCATGCGGACGTCAAGCAAGCGGTACGCCGCGTCGTCAGCCTGATGGGGCTGGCATTTCTTGCCAGCCTCGCGGTCACGCGCCTCAAGCCCTATCGCCGACTCCTCCTGTTTGTTCTGGCTGCCAGCCTGCTTTCGGCCAGTGCGGTATCGACCTTCAAAAACGCCTCATATCAGGCCTGCCCGTTCAGTCTGACCCTGTTTGGCGGCACCCGGCCCTATATCGGCCCATTCGATCCGGTTCCCGCCGAAATCGGCTTGGGCCGCTGTTCGCCGGGCGGTCATGCCGCTTCGGCCTTTTCACTGTTTCCGCTCTACTTTGCCGCCCGCCATCTGCGCCGCCGGCGACTCGCCACGGGCATGTTCTGGTTCGTCATGCTGTTCGGATTGTTGCTGACCTACGTTCAAGTGGCACGTGGCATGCACCTGTTTTCCCACCAGATATGGACCGCCCTGATCTGCTGGTATGTCTCGCTCGCCACCTACCGATTGATCTTCCTGACCAGCAACCGGCGAGGCAGCAAGGTGGGCGCTCCCTCACCCCATGCAAGCCATTTCATACCCGTTACGGGGCACGCCGTCCCACCAGCGCCGACTTTTCCGACAGGCCTTACACCACTCCTGCTCCGTGAGCCTGCTGGTCGGCGTGATAGCTTGACCTGACGAGGGGCGCGCAGGCGGCGTGGGAGAAGCCCATGGCTGTGGCCTCGCGCTCATACATGACGAAAGTGTCCGGATGCACATAACGCGTCACCGGCAGATGGTGGCCGGAAGGAGCGAGATACTGGCCGATGGTGAGCATTGCCACGCCGTGGGCGGCGAGGTCGCTCATCACGGTGATGATTTCCTCATCGGTTTCGCCGAGGCCGACCATCAGGCCGGACTTGGTGGGCAGGCTCGGCTGGCGCGCCTTGAAGTCCTGCAGCAACTTCAGCGAGTGGGCGTAATCGGCGCCGGGGCGCGCCTGTTTGTAGAGACGCGGCACGGTTTCGAGGTTGTGGTTCATCACGTCGGGCGGCGTGGCGGCGAGGATGTCGAGCGCAACGTCGAGCCGGCCGCGGAAATCCGGCACCAGGATCTCGATGACGGTGGCTGGAGCTTGCGCACGTATTGCGCGAATGCAGTCGGCGAAATGCCGGGCGCCGCCGTCACGCAGGTCATCGCGGTCGACGCTGGTGATCACCACGTATTTGAGTTTCATCGCCGCGATGGTCCGGGCGAGTTTTTCCGGCTCGGTCGGATCGGGCGGCAGCGGCACGCCGTGGCCGACGTCGCAGAACGGGCAGCGCCGCGTGCACAGGTCGCCGAGGATCATGAAGGTGGCCGTGCCCTTGCCGAAACATTCGCCGATGTTGGGACAGGTGGCTTCCTCGCAGACGGTGTGCAGGCCGTGGTCGCGCAGGATGGCCTTGACCTCGCCGAAGCGCGCGGCCGAATTGCCGGCCCTGACACGGATCCAGTCGGGCTTTTTCAGCGCTGTGGCAGGCACGATCTTGATCGGGATGCGTGCCGTCTTGGCCGCGCCCTTCTGTTTCTCGTTCATGATTTTTTGAAAGTCGGTGGCGGCAGGACGGCGACTATGCTGCCAGCAACTCCCGGACATGGGGAACATCGCGGCTGCGCGCTTCGCGCAACTGCCAAGCTTCGAGCGTATGAATGGCAAGCGTGCCGCCGTCCAGAGACATGAACTCCACCTCGTAGGCTTTGCCGTCGCGATGGATATGCACGACCACACCCACGTCGCCGGCCTCCAAACCGGAAGTCGGAATATCCTCGGTCAAAACCACTGATGCATGTTCGGTAATCATGATGCCTCCTAAATCGGGTGAGCCGTGATCAATCGCAGCTCGTCGGAATCGGTTTCGCGTATCCAGACTGTCCGCACTCTCGGCCGCCTGCCGCTCGGGGTTTCCAGTTCGCCATCGACACTGTAACGGGTGCCATGGGGAGAATCAACCGCAGCGGATATCGGATGGATTCGCGCATGTTGCTTCAAGGTGGTCGACATGCTCTCCCACGCATCGGGAAGAAAGCCAAAGCCGAGAAAGAAAGCCGCCTTGCCGTGGCTGTTGGAACGGCTCAACAGATAATCGACGATTTTCGACTCGTCGACACGCAGGTTCGCCAAAAGAAGCGGTTCGCTCATTTCCGTTCCTGCGAAAGTCGGCGCTGGCGGGACGAAGTGCCCCGAAGCGGGTATGAAATGCCCCGAAGCGGGTACGGCGACTTCTCCTTGGGCAGCAGGCTGGTGATTTCCTGATAGCGGCCAAAGAGAAACGCCACGCGCGCGGCATCGGTGGCGGCGCCCTTGTAGCCGTAGGCGGCATCCACGGCGGCATCGAGTTTCTGGTGCGCCTTCACCAGATCGGGCGGCATGGTCAGCGGGTCGTAGAGATCGGCGAGGCTCGCCCCCGGATGCGCGGCGCGGGCATCGAGGACGGCTTGCGCAGTGGCCTCGATGGCAGTGCGCTGCTTGTCGGTGGGCGTGGGCCAGGGGAAGTTGTTGTAGACGATGCTGATTGAATACCGATAATCGCTTTTCAGCCTGCCG
This sequence comes from Rhodocyclaceae bacterium, assembly GCA_030682175.1. GTDB lineage: Bacteria > Pseudomonadota > Gammaproteobacteria > Burkholderiales > Rhodocyclaceae > Sulfuricystis. Next base: position 83,471 of record JAUXOM010000036.1, on the reverse strand, counting down.
CAAACAAATCGAATCCAAGCATTGTGCATTGTCGAGGTCAGGACGCCGAAATGCAGCATTGAAGCAGAAGGCATAACCTTGACCAGACTGCTCGCCATAGTAGGTGGCTTAACATATCCGATTGGTATAAATGGGCGGCGCTCGGAAGAAACCTCGGGCAAAATCAGAAAAGGGCCGTCTGGCATGTTCTCAACATGAAACCGTGTTGGTGTGTCGGCGAGCTTACGCGTCGGTACGCTCTTGCTCGCCAGCCGCTCGGCCTTGACGACCTGAACGCGTTTCATTGCCTCCGGCATGGCACGCAACTTGTCGGGGGAGCAGTCGCCCAGCCACAGGCACCAGCGCTCAATTTCGTTGATGAATTCAATAGAACCCAGCCAGCGCCGGAAATACGGCTCTGCGGCAGGCTCAAGTTTGAGGAAAGCAGCCTTTTCTTCCGGTGTGAATAGATAGTGACCGCCATCGATCGGCTTGTTGCCGATGCCGATCTCTGGCACGTCGCAAAGCGGTTTTGAGCGACGCGGCAGCACGACATCCGGCGCATCCACCAGATACGGGTTGATGTTTGCCGCCTTCACCGCGTGGGCGTCGCCCTTGATGCTCTCATACTCGAAGATGATCTTCTCGGCCACCTCGCCAAGGCCGAAGCCGACAATGACGCAATGCACGGCGGCTTTGCCGCGAGCCTCGTTGTTCCATGAAAACGTGCGGTGGGCGAAGTGAATCTTGATGCCTTGCGCCAGCATCCAGCCCCACAAAGCACCGACCTGCTCGCCCTGCGTAATGCTATTGGTTGAGACGAAGGCGGCACGCATCGCCGGGTTCGCCTCCATGTAGCGCGCGGCCTTCACATACCAGGCGGCGACGAAATCAAGCAGGCCGGCGTTGTCGATGCTGGCGAACACGGCGCGTGTGTCCTCGCGCTGGGCGTCGTCCATGAACTTGGCCCCGACAAACGGCGGATTGCCCAGCACATAGGCACAAGTCGGCGCTGGCAGGACGGCGTTCCAGTCGAGTTGCAGGGCATTGCCATGGATGATGGTGGCGCTGTGGGTCAGCGGGATGCGCACGAAGTAGGCGCCGAATTCCTCACTGACCTTGATGTTCATCTGGTGGTCGGTGAGCCACAGCGCGACCTGGGCGATCTGCGCCGGGAAATCCTCGATCTCGATACCGTAGAACTGGTCGACGTCGACGGCCACCAGTTGATGGATGTCCAGCATTTGCTGGCCGCCGGCATGGGCGGCGCGCAGTACTTCCAGCTCCAGCAGGCGCAGCTCGCGGTAGGTGATGACGAGGAAGTTGCCGCAACCGCAGGCCGGATCGAAAAAGCGCAGGGTGCGCAGTTTCTTGTGGAACTCGAACAACCTGTTGCGGTTCTTCCTGATTTTCTCGAACTCGGTCCATAGCGCATCGAGGAACAGCGGCTTGATGAGCTTGAGGATGTTTTCCTCGCTGGTGTAGTGCGCGCCGAGATTGCGGCGGGCCTTGTCGTCCATGATGCTCTGGAACAGGGAGCCAAAGATGGCGGGCGAGATCAGGCTCCAGTCCAGCCCGCACAGATCGAGCAGGCTTTCGCGCATCGCGGCGTCGAAGCTCGCGGGCGGCAGCGCTGCTTCGAACAGCTTGCCGTTGATGTAGGGGAAGGCGGCGAGTTGTTCGTCGAGATTCTTGAGGCGCTTGTCCGCCGGCGTGTTGAGGATGTGGAACAGCGTGGCGACGTGGTGGGCAAGGTCTGAACCGTCGGCGCCGGTGCGCTGTTCGATGTAGTCCTGGAACTGCCGTTTCTCGAAGATGCTGGTGTCTTCGGCGAACAGGCAGAACAGCAGGCGAACGAGGTAAAGCTCGAGCGGTCGGCCTGTGTAACCGACGGCCTTGAGCTGGTCGTGCAGCCGCCCCATGCGCTCGGCGGCCTTGATGTTGATCGGGTCCTGCGGCTTGATGACCTGGGTTTGATAGCCGGCAATGAAGCCGAACAGACGGATATTTTTGTGCAGCTCGGCCAGCGTGAATTCTTGCGTCGTGCCGGTCGTCAGGTCGAACAGCCGGAAGCGCGCAAAGTCGCACACCAGAACAAAGCGCGGTAGATCGCGCTCAACGATGCCGGGAAAATAGTCCATCGCCTGCGTATAGGCGCGGTCGAGGTTCTTGCCGCGCGATTTCATTTCGACCAGCAGGATGCCGGGCCAGAACAGGTCGATCTTGCCCCGGTCACCGCCGTATTTCTTCACCGCATGCTCGAAGCTGGCGATGCGCTTGTCGGTGATGCCGAAGATTTCGAAGAAGGCAATCAGTAAGGGCTTGGCTTGCGCATCCTCGTTGCCGGCATCGGCCCAATGTTTGGAGAACGCCAGCGCGCGGGAGCGGATTTCATTCCAGGAGAGAGGCATGGGAGGTCGCGGTGGTGTGTTGGCTGGCGATGCTAACAGAGTGATATGGGTATAGCGAAAAGTCGGCGCTGGCAAGACGGCATGTTTTACAGGTGCTGGCGCAACTGCTCGATCAATTGAGCGCCAACGCCTTCCATCTTCGCGTGGGAGTCGAAAGCAGAAAGCTGCGTCACCGCCATGCCGGCATAGCCGCAGGGGTTGATCGCGGTAAAGGGGGCAAGGTCCATTGCGACGTTGAGCGCGAGGCCGTGGTAGCAGCAGTTGTTCTTCACCTTTAAACCGAGTGCGGCGATCTTCGCGCCGGCGACATAGACGCCCGGCGCGCCGCTCAATCGCTCGGCGCTCACGCCAAACTCGGCCAGCAGGTCGATGACGGCCTGCTCCATGCGATTGACCAGACCCTTGATGGTGAGGCCGCGCCGCTTCAGGTCCAGCAGCAGGTAGCAGACGAGCTGGCCGGGACCGTGATAGGTGACCTGGCCGCCACGGTCGATCTTGACGACGGGAATGCCGATCTCGGCGAGCAGATGCTCCGGCTTGCCGGCGAGCCCCTGGGTGAACACCGGCGGATGTTCGCAGAGCCAGAGTTCGTCGGGCGTATCCGGCTGGCGCCGGGCGGTGAAGTCCTGCATCGCGCGCCAGGTCGGCTCGTAGTCGACCTGACCGAGCAGCTTGACGATCAGAGGGCGATCTTGACCCACGGGTGCGCGGTCAGTTCGCGGTAGAGGGCGTCAAGTTGCGGCTTCGAGGTGGCGCGGATGGTGCAGGTCAGCGAGAGGTAGTTGCCCGCCCGCGAGGGTCGCATCTCGACCTTGGCGGCTTCGAAATCTGGCGCATGCTTGAGCACGACCTCCACAATCGCCTGGGCGAAACCGTCCCGTGTCGCGCCCATGACCTTGATGGGAAAGTCGCAGGGGAATTCGATCAGGGTTTCCGCTTCAACTGCCATGCTTCACCCGCATCTCATCACATCGCGCTTGAAGTCCTGATACCAGCCGTACATGCTGGCGAATAGCGGGCCGGGTTTGCCCGCCGTCCCGCCAGCACCGACTTTCTGGCCATCCAGTTCGACGATGGCCAGCACTTCCTTGGTGGACGAGGTCAGCCAGAGTTCGTCCGCCGCGCGCACTTCGGCAGCGGTGATGTCGCGCACCTCGGTCGGCAGGCCATGGGCAGCAGCGAGTTCCAGCACGACGTCGTAGGTGATGCCGGCGAGCATCAGATGGTTTTTCTGCGGGGCCAGCAGCACGCCATTCCTGACGACGAAAATGTTGGAGGCGGAACCCTCGGCAAGGATGCCGTCGCGGAACAGCAGCGTTTCCGTACAGCCGGCATCAACCGCCACCTGCCGCAACAGGCAGTTGGCCAGCAGCGAAGTGGACTTGATGTTGCAGCGCAGCCAGCGGAAGTCGGGGGCCGAAACGGCGGCGACGCCTGTTTCGCAGAGTTCTGCCGCTGGCGTGACCAACGCTTCGACCAGACCGAACACCGTCGGCGTGACGGTGGCGGGAAAGGCGTGGTTGCGCACCTCCATAGGCCCGCGCGTGACCTGCAGATACACCGACTGGTCGGCCCATTCCGCCGCGGCGACCAGGCGCCCGACCAGCGCGCGCCAGGCATCCGGCGTCAGCGGATTGATCAGCCGGATCGCATCGAGGCTTCTTTGCAGGCGCGCCAGGTGTTCGTCAAGCCGGAACGGCCGGCGCGAATAGACGGGAATGACTTCATAGATGCCGTCGCCGAACAGAAAACCGCGATCCATCGGTGACACGCGGGCCTCGGCCAGGGGCAGATATTCGCCGTTCAGGTAAGCCAGTGTCATTTAAAAACCTCTTTTCACACCACGGAGGACTCGGAGATCACGGAGGAAAAGCTAATTTCGAGAAGCCGGCGGCTAGCCCACTGACAGGCGGTCGTTATGGTTAAAGCGCCTTGATGTTTCTCCGTGTCCTCAGTGCTCTCCGTGGTGAACAACTCAACTCCCCTGGTTTATTGCAGCCAAAGCTTGATGCTGTCCCAGGCGCGGCCCAGCGGACCGGCCACCGGCGCCTCGGTGAGCGCCACCAGCGGAAATTCCCCATGCGGCTTGCCGTCCAGCAGCAAATTCAGTTTGGCGACGTTTTCGCCCTGGCGCACTGGCGCGATGAGCGGCTGGCGGCTGGTGACTTCCACCTTGAGACGACCACTGGTGGATGCACCCGGCGGCAGGGAAATCACAAAATCTTCGGTGAAACCGGCCCCGACCGTGGCAAGCTTGCTCTTGTATAGCTTGAGCTGGGAAAGCGCCTGCCCCTTGTCGTAGAGCTTGACGGCCTCGAAGGCGCGATAGCCGTAATGCAGCAGTGCGAGGGTCTCCTGCACGCGCGCCTGATCCGATGCGGTACCGACCACCACGGCCGTCAGGCGGCGCACGCCGTCGTTGCGCGAGGCGATCAGGCAGTAGCCCGCCGCCTCGGTATGCCCGGTCTTCACGCCGTCAATCGCCTGGTCCAGCCACAACAGGCGATTGCGGTTGGGCTGCTTGATCTTGTTGTAGGTGTAGTCCTTGACGGCATTGAGCGGATAGTCGGCGGGGAAATCGCGGATCAGCGCGCTGGTCAGGCGGGCCAGATCTTCGACCGTTGTCATGTGGGCGGGATCGGGCAGGCCGGTGGCATTGACATAGTTGGTGTTGGTGAGACCGAGGCGCCGCGCCTCGGCATTCATCATGCCGGCGAAGGCCTCCTCGCTACCCGCCACCGCTTCGGCGAGGGCGATGCTGGCGTCGTTGCCGGACTGGATGACCAAGCCATGCAACAGTTCATCGACGGTCACCGGCCGGTTGGGCTCGATGAACATGCGCGAACCGATCGCCTTCCAGGCCTTGGTGGAAACCGGCACGACCTGATCGCGCTTGAGCTTGCCATCGCGCAGGGCGGCATGCACGAGATAGGACGTCATGATCTTGGTCAGCGACGCCGGCTCGACCTTCTGGCCGGGATTCTGCGCGGCGAGCACCTGGCCGCTGCCATGATCGATCAGCAGCCAGGCACGCGCCGCCAGCACCGGGGGCGGCTCGCTGGCATGGACGGGAAGGGTGAACAGGCTCAGCAGGAGAAACAAGAGAGGCAGGAAAGGCATGGGAGAAACCGAGGGAATGGGGGATGATCAAATTATAACGCGCTGCCTGATTCACACGCGGAGCCTTGCCGCCGGGCCAATCCCGCTCTCCCGACCTCTCTCCCAGAGGGAGAGAGGAGGCAGCTAGCTTTGCCCACAAACTCCACTGCCTCAACATCATTTTTTATATCCCTTAAAAGCAGAACATACCAGGGGCCGGGGGAGAAGGGCGGCCCAGGGCCGGAGCATGAAAAGTCGTTAACAGTCAGCCCCTTACGACAAGGGGTTGTAAACCCTGTTGAAATCACGTTTACTCGCGCATTTTGGGAGCGAGAAATGGCGGAGAAAGAGTCGATCACCGGACTGATCGAGCGGTTTGGCGATCTGCCTGACCCACGTGTTGAAGGGCGTACCGACCATGACCTGCTCGACATCATCGTCTTGGCGCTGTGTGCGGTGATGTCCGGGGCCGAAGGCTGGGATGACATCGAAGACTGGGGACTGGCCAGGGAAGAATGGCTGCGGCGTTACCTGAAGCTACGCAATGGCATTCCCGGGCACGACACCATCCGACGCGTATTCGAAGCGCTCTCGCCCCGTGAGTTGGAGCAGCGCTTTGAGCACTGGATGAATGCCGTCTGTCCTGCCGTCGCTGGGCGGGTGATTGCCATTGATGGCAAAGCCTTACGCGGGTCAGCGCGCTGTGCTCGAGGCTTGCGCGCGTTACATCAAGTATCGGCGTATGCCGCCGACTATGGCTTGACCTTGGGGCAACGCGCGTGCGAGGAGAAGTCGAACGAAATCACGGCCATTGCCGAGTTGCTGCCGGTGCTGGCACTCGAAGGGGCCGTCGTGACCATGGATGCCATGGGCTGCCAGACGGCCATCGCTGAACAGATTGTCGGGGGCGGCGGCGACTACGTCTTGGCCGTCAAGGACAACCAACCCCAGTTGGCTGAAGCGCTGCGCGATTTCTTCACCATGCTCAAGACTCCCGGCTATCCCACGCGGGAAGTTTCGGTGCATGAAACGCTGGACAAGGGACATGGACGCCTGGAGACGCGTCGCTGCATCGCTGTCGATAATCTTGACTGGCTGGAACTGTTGGGCGTGAAAGCGCGGTGGACGAAACTGACCAGCGTTGCCTGCATCGAATCGACACGCGAGATCGGAGGAAAAATCAGCACCGAGCACCGCTTTGTGATCAGTTCTCTGCCCGCAGACAGCCGGCGTATTCTTCATGCGGTACGCACCCATTGGGGTGTCGAGAACGGTCTGCACTGGTGTCTGGATGTCACCTTTGGCGAAGACGCCAGTTCCATTCGGCTACGAAACGCAGCGTTGAATTTCTCGTTCTTGCGCCGCGTTTCGCTGAATCTATTTCGTAGCGATACGTCACGCGCGACCAGCATGCCCAGAAAGCGCAAAGCCGCCGCCTGGAACCCCGACTACCTCGCTTCCGTCTTGCAACTACGGGAGATTTGATGCTCCGGCCCTGTCCTTGATCGTGATGCGCTCTATACGTCCGCTGGCGAAGGGTATACGGACCGCCGGCAAGCTTTGATCGGCAAGACGCGACAGGCGGCGACCCTGTTTGTGGTGCAGATTGAGGAATCCGATGCCGAAGTGCTCTTCATTTCGGCTCGCCATGCAACATCCACCGAAAGGAAACGCTATGAAGCCCGCCTATATTGATGCCCGCAAGAACCCGGATCGACCGATGACGACAATTTCCATGCGCCTTCCAGAGGATGTGATCGAGGAATTGAAGCGCGTCGCGCCGATGCTTGGCATGAGTGGCTATCAGCCGCTGATCCGCTTCTATATCGGCAAGGGACTGCGCGAAAGCCTGACTGAACTGCACGGTTCCCAATGGGAGCGTCTGGCCGATGTGCTGCGCAAGCGCGGTATGGACGACGGGCAGGCCGCCGAGATCATTGCGGAAGCCCGCAGCGGTGCCCCCGAGCGGAAGCTGGCAGCCTGACTGCCGCCACTCCCGTCCCGCCAGCAGGGAGGCCATCAGGCCGGAAGCGGCCCGAAGAGGCTGCGCCGACTTTCGGAGCGCACCAACGCAAAAAGCCCACCCGTTGCCGGGTGAGCTGTGAGCGGTTTAGGTTGCCGTTATGCCTATGCTGCTTCGCACGGGTGTGATCGAAAGTGTTGGTTGAGTGAACGCTTTTCACCCCTCTCCCGCAAGGGGAGGCTTTGAAACGACGCCCCACACTTTCGAATGCACCCGCTTCGCACAGTTATACTGGCCGCAACAGGATGAAGGAGTATAAGGCGATGACATTGGAGCAGACCATTCAGGAACATGTCGTGAGGTTGCCCGCGCACTTGCGCGGCGAAGTCCTCGACTATGTGCTCTTTCTTGAGCAAAAAGCCAGCAGGCAGGCAAGCGACCGCGGCGAGAGGCGGCAGAAATTCGCCGCCGCACTGGAGCGCTTGGCAAGCATGAACCCCTTCGGGAACGCCGACCCCGTCGCATGGCAACGCGAGCAGCGTCTGGATCGCAACCTGCCCGGCCGCGATTGAAGATGTTCCTCGCGGACAGCAATGTACTGATTTACGCGACACAGCCGGAGTATCGTAATCTGAGGAAGTGGCTGCTCAATGCCCAGCCGAAGATTTCGGTCGTAAGCCGGGTCGAGGTTCTTGGTTATCACAAGCTGGGGGCGGACGAAAAGGCTGCCTTGACCGACATGCTCGACTGCATGGAACTGGTCTATCTCACGCCGGCCAGTTACGAGATCGCCATTGGCTTGCGTCAGCAGCGCCGGCTTGCCCTTGGCGACGCGCTGATTGCCGCGACATGTCTGGAACATTCGCTTGGCCTTGAGACCGTCAATACCGATGATTTCTGCTGGATCAGCGAATTGTCTGCCGTCAATCCACTGACGCCATCCCTGCTCGAATAGCGCCCAAGAAAAAACCCGCCACGGCTTGCACCGGGCGGGCTTTTACTGTCGCTTGATTTCTTGTGCGAACGCTCAGGCTTCCTGTCGCAACAGCAGCCCCTGCATCTTGTCGAGCGAATCGGCGATGGCCAGCATTTCCTCGGAAGGAATCTGCCGGATCAGTTCGCCGGTTTCGCCGTCGGTGATGCGTACTATTGACTTGCCAGTACTGTCGTCAATGGAGAAATTCAAGCCGTTGGAGACGATGGGGTCTACCAGTTGCTTGAGTTCCTTGACAGCTTGCTCGACCTTGGCCCGTTCGGGGGGCGGCTGGCTTGGCGGGGCCTGGAGTTGCACCTCCGGCCGGGCAGCCTGCTGCGCGGGCGCGCCCCCTTGGGGGACGGCCGGCTGCGGCGTGCCTGTGCCGAGGTTGGCAACTGAGTTGCCGACGGATGAAATTGCCATGTCCGACTCCTTGCCTGTAGGCGGGAGGCGGGCTCTTTATACTGAGCCGCGCCTTCCGATGCTTCACCTTATGCCTGTTGCGTCCCGATTAGCCGCGGAGCAGGGTCAGCACGTTGTTCGGCAGGGCGTTGGCTTGCGCCAGCATCGCCACACCAGCCTGTTGCAGGATCTGGTTGCGGGTCAGTTGCGCCGTTTCCGCCGCAAAGTCCGTATCCTGAATCCGGCTACGCGCGGCCGAGAGGTTCTCCGTTGTGGCAGACAAGCTGGAGATCACCGACTCGAAACGGTTCTGGATGGCGCCGAAGGTGCTGCGCAGGGTGCTGACTGAGGACAGAGCGGCGTCAATACGTCCGATGGTCGTATTTGCGTTCGCGACTGTCGTTACCGACGCACTGTTCAGCGCCGAGTTGCCCAGTGCCAAAGCTGTTGCTGTAAAACCGGTAGGCGCAGGTGTTCCGCCAACAGTGATCGTATCCGCAGCGGTCATGCGAATAGAACCTACGTAGGTTTTCGCTACGGCGACAGCTGTAGTTGCCGTCGCCATCGATGCTGTCGTCGTATTGGTCGTGTTATTCGTGCCCGATAATGCACCGATACCTGTTCCAGTCTCACCCGTCGTCGTTTGGGAGATTAGTATGTCTCGCCCATCGACGGCGTTCAGAGTGAGGTTGCCACCACTAAAAGAGGCGGTCACACCCGAGGCTCCCGCGTTGGTGTTGATGGCAGCGGCAACCGTAGCACCATCGAGCGCCGTATTGGTGCCCGTGGCACTGGTGTTGAGGGCTGAATAGATTGCAACGCCATTCAGCGAGAGGCTGTACGCTGTGTTGGTTGTGGTAACGTTGGTAAACGCGAACTGTGTTGTAGTGTCAGCGGTAGCTGTTAGACCACCAATACCTGCAGCATTGATTGCTGCAGTTTTTGCATAGGCGCTACCGATGCTCTGACCGGCCAACAAACCAACGGCAGACGCACCGATGCTGACAGCTTGGGCAGTCCCGACAGCAATTGTCATAGCACCTGAGGTAAGAGCACCTGTTGTGACACCGGTTCCTTGCTGACCAACGTTACTTGCTGTACTGTAAAGCGCTCCCCCCACATAGTCCGCAGTCTTACCGATGGCGGCTGTGCGCATGCTGGTGGAAAGACCGACAGCAATCGTTTCACCGACGTTGGCACCCACTTGGAAGGTGGCGTTGCCGAAGGTGCCGTCGAGAATCTTCAGACTGTTGAACGAGGTTTGAGTCGCTGTGCGATCAATCTCCGCAAGGCGTTGCTGAACTTCCAAGTCCAGGGCGGCGCGGTCGGACGCGCTGTTGGTCGAGTTGGCGGACTGCACGGCCAGTTCGCGAATGCGCTGCAGGTTCGAGGTCACCTCGGCCAGCGCACCTTCACCGGTCTGCGCCAGGGAGATGCCGTCGTTGGAGTTGCGGATCGCCTGGTTGAGGCCGCGAATCTGCGTGGTGAAACGCTCGGAAATCGCTAGACCGGCGGCGTCGTCCTTGGCGCTGTTGATGCGCAGGCCGGAAGACAGGCGCTGCAGGGAGGTCGCCAGAGCCGATTGCGAGGTGTTCAGGTTGCGCTGGGCGTTCAGTGAAGAGATGTTGGTGTTGATTACTTGGGCCATTTGGGGTCTCCTTAGCCGGGTCTGTGATCAAGTTTCCGAGAGCACCTTGCTCCCGATGCTTGCACTAACGGATACCCCCCGGGGAAACTTGAGCGGATATTTGCAACAATCGGAAACATCTGCCGGCCGGGGCTGGGCAGAGGCTTTTGCCCAGCCTATGGAAACACCGATTAAGTCCGTCACACCGGCGTAGGCCGGTGTCCAGGTGTCTGAAAGCACTGGATTCCGGCTTGCGCCGGAATGAGTGCGCCTGTGAAGGCGCGATAACAGCATGGTGGAAGTCCGTGTCGGGGCAAGCCAAGACCCTGAAGCTGAAGGTAACTGCGTCGCTGCGAGGCGGGGTGGAGAGCAACCGGAAGCGAACTGGCGGTCCGCAGGATAACGAACTTGATTCGGCGGGATGTGGCGACGAGCCTGCTCATTCGTGGCGAAGTCTGGAACTCGCCCGGCACGCTGAATTTGGCGTGTAAAACCGGGGTCATAAAACCGTAAAACCGGGGTCAGACCACGGTTTTCATCGCGCTGCTATGGAGTGACTGCGCCGGTGTGATGAAACAGGGGAGCAGTGAGCTGTGACACGCCGATTTGATTGTGTTTGTTCCGTGGTCCTATTGTTCTTGGCGGCAAGCTATTTTTGCAGGCCATTATTCCGGAAAACACGAAGAGAGATTCCTAAATAAACGAGTATATATTCCGGAATTTACGCTTAATAAATCCTGAATTTACGGTACGATGAGTGTATGAATACGCTTTCACTTTATCCACGTCGGATTGAGCCGCGCATCGCTGAAGCTTTGCTGGATACCCCGGTGGTCCTGCTGGTGGGGCCGCGCCAGGCAGGCAAGACCACCCTGGTGCGCCAGATTGCCGAGCAGGGGCTGCGCTACGTGACCCTGGACGATGAATTGATGCTGTTGTCTGCTCGTGAAGATCCGGTCGGCATGGTTCGCAGCTTGGACCGTGCGGTTATCGATGAGGTTCAGCGCGCGCCACAATTGCTGCTGGCCATCAAGAAAAGTGTCGATGAGGACCGCCGCCCAGGACGCTTCTTGCTGACCGGGTCGGCCAACCTGATGGCGATGCTGGTCTTGGCTGATTCTTTGGCCGGGCGAATGGAGACACTGTCCCTGCTGCCCTTGTCCCAGAGTGAAATCGAAGGGCGAGCCGCGAACTGGATCGACAATGTTTTTGCCGGTCGCATTCTCAAAACTGCTGCACCAGCGTTGGGTGATGATCTGGTCGAGCGGGTGTTGCGCGGCGGCTACCCAGAAGCGATATCGCGGCCATCGGTGAAACGGCGGGTGGCTTGGGCGCGCCAGTACATCGCTGCAATCACCCAGCGCGATGTCCGCGACGTGGCCGGTATCGGGAAGCTGGATCAACTGCCGCGTTTTCTGCGTGCGTTGGCCCAGACCGCCGGGCAGATGTGCAACTACACACAGCTGGGCGGGCAGGTCGGGCTGGATGGCAAAACGGCCTCGCGCTATGTTGGTGTTTTCGAACAGATGTATTTGCTCAAGCGTATCGATGTCTGGGCGCGCAACCGCCTTAACCGTGTCGTCAAAACGCCCAAGCTGCAGTTCATCGACTCCGGACTGCTGGCCATGCTCATGGATCTCGGCAGCGCGGAGGTCCAGCAAGATCGCGGGCGCTTCGGCAATGTGCTGGAGACCTTCGTTTTCGGGGAGTTGCTCAAGCATGCCAGCACGGCAGAGGGCGACTATCAATTGATGTATTACCGGGATGCGGACAAGGTTGAGGTCGATCTGGTGATCGAGAATGCCGTCGGAGAACTGGTTGGCGTTGAAGTAAAAGCAGCAGCCACGGTGAAGGATAGTGACCTGCGTGGCTTGAGAAAGCTGGCAAGTATCGCGGGTGATCAGTTCAAAATGGGTGTTCTGCTCTATGACGGCACAGAGACGGTGCCGTTGGGCGATGGTCTCTGGGCTGCGCCGCTGTCGTCATTGTGGGGCGTATAGAAATCATCAACCGGAATCTGCCCCTAACTTTTCCAGCGAATTTGTCCATGCCCCGCCAAACCTACATCCGCCCGCTGGACGTGAAACAGGGCCGCATCGACATGAGTCACGGTGCCGGCGGGCGGGCGGGCGCCCAGTTGGTCGAGGAACTGTTCCTGCGCCATCTGGATAACCCGTTTTTACGCCAGGGCGACGATGGCGCCGTCCTGCCAGTCCCATGGGGATTCCCTTCGGTCACGCTGACGACTTTCGGCGCGGGTGGGACAGCAGAAAAAGAAAAAGGGGCCAAAGAAAAAGAAGAAAAAGGGGCCAGGCTCGAATTAAATGAGGCGCTTAATTCGAACCAGGCCCCTTTTTCCCCGAATTCGAACCAGGCCCCTTTTTCCCTGACTATTGGCGAAAGGCTGGTGCTGAGTACCGATTGCCATGTGGTGTCGCCGCTGTTCTTCCCCGGCGGCGACATCGGCAGCCTGGCCGTGCATGGCACCATCAACGACGTGGCGATGATGGGTGCCCGGCCGCTGGCGCTGACGGCGGGTTTCGTCATCGAGGAGGGTTTCGCGCTGGGCGAACTCGACCGCATCGTCGCATCGATGGCCGCCGCCGCCCGTGCCGCTGGCGTGCCGGTGGTGGCGGGCGATACCAAGGTGGTGGAGCGCGGCAAGGGCGACGGGGTGTTCATCACCACCACCGGGCTCGGCGTGGTGCCGGCCGGGGTGGAACTGTCGGGTACGCGGGCGCGACCGGGCGATGCGATTTTGCTGTCGGGCAGCATCGGCGACCACGGCATGGCGATCATGAGCCAGCGCGAGAATCTGGCGTTCGAGGCGCCGATCGTCTCGGATAGCGCTGCGCTGCACACGCTGGTGGCGGCGATGCTGGAAACCGGCGCCGACCTGCGCTGCCTGCGCGACCCGACGCGCGGCGGACTGGCAACCACCCTGAACGAGATTGCCCGGCAGTCCGGCGTGGGCATGCTGCTGGATGAGCCGGCGATTCCGGTGCAGCCCGCCGTGGCGGCGGCCTGCGAATTTCTCGGTCTCGACCCGCTGTACGTCGCCAACGAGGGCAAGCTCGTGGCCATCGTTGCCGCCGCGGATGCCGACCGGGTACTGGCGGCCATGCGTGCCCATCCGCTGGGTGCGGCTGCCGTGCGCATCGGCAGCGTGCAGGCCGACCCCGGCCATTTCGTCCAGATGACCACCTGCCTGGGCGGGCGGCGCAATGTCGACTGGCTTTCCGGCGAGCAATTGCCGCGGATTTGCTGATGGTGGCGCGCCGTCCCGCCACCGCCGACTTTTTCGGATGATACGGAGATGACGATGGGTGCCAACAAATTCCAATGGGATGACCCGCTGCTGCTCGACGCGCAACTCAGCGACGAAGAGCGGCTGATCGGTGCCACGGCGCGACGTTACGCACAGGAAAAGCTGCTGCCGCGCGTGCTCGACGCCTTTCGCAACGAGCATACCGACGTGGCGATTTTCCGCGAGATGGGGGCGCTTGGCCTGCTCGGCGCGACCCTGCCGCCGGAATACGGCGGCGCCGGGCTCAACACCGTCAGCTATGGCCTGATCGCCCGCGAGATCGAGCGGGTGGACTCCGGCTTCCGCTCGATGATGAGCGTGCAGTCCTCGCTGGTGATGGTGCCGATCTTCGCGTTCGGCAGCGAGGCACAAAAGCAGAAATATCTGCCGCAACTGGCCAGCGGCGCGTCGATCGGCTGTTTCGGCCTTACCGAGCCGAATCACGGCTCCGATCCCGGTAGCATGGCGGCGCGCGCGCGCCAGGCCGCGGGCGGCTACACGCTCTCCGGCAGCAAGATGTGGATCACCAACTCACCGATCGCCGATGTGTTTGTCGTCTGGGCCAAGGATGACGCGGGGCAGATCCGCGGCTTCATCCTCGATAAAGGCATGGCCGGCTTGTCCGCGCCGGCGATCCACGGCAAGGTCGGCCTGCGCACCTCGATCACCGGAGAAATCGTCATGGATGAGGTGTTCGTTCCCGAAGAGAACGCTTTCCCGACGGTGCGCGGCCTCAAGGGCCCGTTCACCTGCCTCGACTCGGCAAGATACGGGATTGCCTGGGGGGCCTTGGGCGCTGCGGAGGACTGCTGGCAGCGTGCGCGCCAGTACGTGCTCGACCGCCAGCAGTTCGGCCGCCCGCTGGCCGCCAACCAGCTGATCCAGAAAAAACTGGCCGACATGCAGACGGAAATCGCCCTCGGCCTGCAGGGTTGTTTGCGCCTGGGACGCCTCAAGGACGAAGGCAAGGCTGCGCCGGAGATGACTTCATTGCTCAAGCGCAATTCCTGCGGCAAGGCGCTCGCCATCGCCCGCGAGGCCAGGGACATGCTGGGTGGCAACGGCATCTCCGACGAGTTCGGGGTGATCCGCCACCTGGTCAACCTCGAAGTGGTCAACACCTATGAAGGCACCCACGACATTCATGCGCTGATTCTTGGCCGTGCGCAGACGGGGATTGCCGCATTTTGAGCCAGGCAGCACCCCCCGGCATCTGTCGAAGGTATCATTCGCGCTTCACCCGCCAGCAAGACTGTTCATAAAGGAGAGAGTTATGAGACTACGTACCTTGATCGCCGCATCCGCCCTCGTGCTGACAGCAACTGTCAGTCACGCCAATGAATTTCTCAACGTGCTGACCGGCGGCACCAGCGGTGTCTATTACCCGCTGGGCGTTTCGCTGACGCAGATTTACGGCAAGGCAATGCCGGGCGTCAAGACCTCGGTGCAGGCTACCAAGGCCAGCGCCGAGAACCTCAACTTGTTGCAGGCCGGTCGCGGCGAAGTCGCCTTCAGCCTCGGCGACACCTTCAGCGAGGCCTGGAAGGGCAACGAAGAAGTGGGCTTCAAGACGCCGCTGAAGAAGCTGCGCACCCTGGCCGCCATTTACCCGAACTACATCCACTTCATCGCCAATGCCGATTCCGGCATCAAGACGCTGGCCGACCTCAAGGGCAAGCGGGTTTCCGTCGGCGCGCCAAAAAGCGGCACCGAGCTGAACAGCCGCGAGATCCTCAAGGCCGCCGGCATGAGCTACAAGGATCTCGCCAAGGTCGAATACCTTGGCTATTCGGAATCGGTCGAATTGATCAAGAACCGCCAGCTCGACGCCACGCTGCAATCGTCCGGACTCGGCATGGCAGCGGTGCGCGACCTGGCGATGGCAATCAAGATGGTCGTCATTCCGATCCCCGTTGAAGTGGTCAAGAAAATCGACGATGCGGCATATTCCGCAGGCGTCATTCCGGCCAATACCTACAATGGCCAGACCGTCGATGTGCCGACGGTGGCCGTGCAGAACTACCTGGTGACGCACGAAGGTGTGTCGACCGATACCGTGTACAAGATGACCAAGTCGATGTTCGAGAATCTCGATGCCATGGCTGCCGCGCATGGCGCCGCCAAGGCCATCAATCCGAAGACGGCAGGCATCGGCTCCCCGGTGCCGCTGCACCCCGGTGCCGAGAAGTACTACCGCGAAGCCGGTTTGATCAAGTAACGGAGTCATGATGAGCGCCAGCACTTCCCCGCATCCCGACCAGAAAGAGTTTTCCGAGCACGGCGTCCAGCGCCGGCTCGGCGGCTGGGCCCTGGGGGTGTTGTTGGCGCTCGCGCTGAGTTTTTCCATCTACCAGCTTGTGGTGGCGGCGTTCCATCCGTTTTCCAGCCTGGTCACGCGGGCGTTCCATGTGGGCTTTCTGCTCGCGCTGACCTTCATCATCTATCCGGCATTCAAGCGGGGCAAACTGACGCGCGTGTCCGCCGGCGACTGGCTGCTGGCGGCGGGGGCTTTTTCCCTGACGACCTACCAGTGGATTTTCGAGGTCGAGCTGATCCAGCGCGCCGGCGAACCGACTACCATGGATCTCTGGGTCGGCACGGCCATGGTGTTGATGGTTTTCGAAGCTGCACGCCGCATTCTTGGCCTGGCCCTGCCGACCATCTGTGGCCTGTTCTTGCTCTATGGCATGTTCGGCCAATACCTCCCTGGCGACCTGGCGCATCGTGGCTATGCCTTCTCGCAGATCGTCGACCAGCTCGGCTTTGGCACCGAAGGCATCTTCGGCATTCCGATCCTGGTGTCGGCCACCTTCATTTTCCTGTTCATCCTGTTCGGTACCTTCCTCGAACACGCCGGGATGATCAATCTGTTCAACTCGATCGCGCTCGGCTTTGTCGGCCACACCAAGGGCGGCGCCGCCAAGGTGTCGGTGTTGTCTTCCAGTTTGATGGGAACGATTTCCGGCTCCGGTGTCGCCAACGTGCTGACCACCGGCCAGTTCACCATTCCGCTGATGAAGCGCTTCGGCTATTCGGGTGTGTTTTCCGGTGCGGTGGAGGCCACCTCCAGCATGGGCGGGCAGATCATGCCGCCGGTGATGGGGGCGGTCGCCTTCATCATGGCCGAAAACCTCAACGTGCCCTACACCGAGATCGTCAAGGCAGCGCTGATCCCGGCCATCCTCTACTACGTCACGGCATTCTGGATGGTGCATCTTGAGGCCGGCCGCAAAAACCTGGTCGGCCTGCCCAAGGATCAATGCCCCAACCCCTGGCGGGCGATGCGCTCGCAGTGGTACCTGCTGCTGCCGCTGGTCGGTCTGGTCGGCATGCTCTTCAGCGGTTTCACGCCGATGTATTCTGGCATGGTTGGTCTGGCGCTGACCGCCATCCTGATCCTTGGCGCGGCCGTCGCCGCGCGCATTTCATCGACCGCCTTCCGCTACGTGTTCTGGGTCGCCGTCGGCCTGGCCAGCGCGACCCTGGTCGAGTGGGGTGTAAATGCCGTGCTGACGGTCATCGGCGTACTGGTGGTGCTGGCGAGTGTCGTCAAGGGCGGCAAGAAGACGCTGCACACCATGTACACCAGTCTGGTCGACGGTGCCCGCCAGGCGCTGCCGGTCGGGGTGGCCTGCGCCATCGTCGGCGTCATCATCGGCATCCTGACCCTGACCGGCGCCGCCTCCAACTTCGCCAGTTTCATCCTGCGGGTGGGCGAGCACAGCCTGTTCCTGTCGCTGCTGCTGACCATGCTGGTCTGCCTGGTGCTCGGCATGGGCATTCCGACCATTCCCAACTACATCATCACCAGCGCCATTGCGGCACCGGCCCTGCTCGTGCTCGGCGTGCCGCTGATCGTCAGCCACATGTTCGTCTTCTATTTCGGCATCATGGCCGACCTGACCCCGCCGGTGGCGCTCGCCGCCTTCGCGGCCAGTTCCATCGCCAAGGAAT
Source organism: Rhodocyclaceae bacterium (assembly GCA_030682175.1). Lineage (GTDB taxonomy): Bacteria > Pseudomonadota > Gammaproteobacteria > Burkholderiales > Rhodocyclaceae > Sulfuricystis. The sequence continues at coordinate 65,753 of JAUXOM010000036.1, read as the reverse complement.
CGCCGATGAAAATCGGCCTCAAGGCGGTGCAGATCGCCATCGCCGGCTTTGTCGTGCCCTATATGGCGGTCTATGACAACGCTTTGATGCTGCAAGGCGACCCGACCGTGCTGGCCGTTGCCTACATCGTCGGCAAGGCCCTGCTGGCCATCGCGCTGTGGGGCGCCGCCGCCATCGGCTACCTGCAGGGCAACCTGAAGGTCTGGGAACGGCTCTTCGCCGCGGGCGGGGCCGCTTTGCTGATTGCCGCCCTGCCATTGACTGACGAGATCGGCATCCTGATGGGCGCAGCCTTCATCGCCTGGCGCTTCTGGCAATCCCGGCGCCGTCACGCCAGCGCCGACTTTTAATGCCTCCGCCGGGCCGCCCCAAGGAGGCTCAACCAAAACATGGAGCGGGCCTCACCCGCGAACACCCGTCACCCCCTTCCCCCGGAAGGGGGTTGGGGGGATGGAGGTCTTGATTCATGCCGCTGTGCCTGGCTGCCGGCGCGCTGGTGACATCGCTGTTGGCGGGGTCGCTGACGCTGTCGTGGCAGCATTCGATTGAGAAAATCCGCTGGGAAGAGGACTGGCGTCTGGAGGGGGAGGCGCTGGTCATTCAGGAGGCCCGCGTGCGCGGCAGCGGTGCCGGGATGGAACCCCCCGTCGGCGCGCAACTCAGGGATGGCGCCTGGCATTACGTGCCGCAGCTGGCGCCCCTGCCGGCAGTGCGCCTGACGCATTCTCCCTATGTGGAACCTTACACAATCTGTGTCAATGGCGATTGCCGCCGCATCGATGAATGGCTGCAAGGCTTGCCGGCGCATGCGGTCGTCGAGTTGCTGCCCTGTGCAAGCTTGACCGAGCGCAGCAACGGATTACCCGGAGTACCATAGATACTTGTCGGCACCAAGCCGCTCGACCGGATTCCAGCGCCATTACCTCATGTACTACGGCGAAAAATTCAATGCGGTGACGCATCTCATCGGCGCCATTCTGGCGCTCGCCGGTACGATATTGCTCGTTGTGCTGTCCGTGCTGGATGGCGATCCATGGAAGGTGGTGAGCGTCTCGATCTACGGCGTGACGCTGGTGCTGCTGTACAGCTTCTCCACGCTCTATCACAGCCTGCACGGTCGCGCCAAGAGCATCCTGCGCAAGCTGGATCACCACAGCATCTACCTGCTGATCGCCGGCAGCTACACGCCGTTCTGCCTGGTGACGCTACGCGGCCCCTGGGGCTGGTCGCTGTTGTGTGTGGTATGGGGGCTCGCCGTGCTCGGCATCCTGCAAGAGATTAGACCCAGGGGCGAAGCGCGCATCTTGTCGGTGGCGATCTATGTGGTGATGGGCTGGGTGGCCCTGGTGGCCATCGTGCCATTGCTCGAAAAACTGGGACTGGCCGGCTTTGCCTGGCTTGCGGCGGGCGGGCTGCTGTATACGATCGGCATCATCTTCTACGCCCTCGACACCCGCCTGCGCCACGCGCACGGCATCTGGCACCTGTTCGTGATCGCCGGCAGCGCCGCGCACTTCATTGCGATCCTGTATTACGTGGTGTAAGGGGAGCAGGGCATGAAAAAAGCCACTAACCTTGCGGGTTAGTGGCTCGTTTCATTTTCTGGCGACCCCACGGGGATTCGAACCCCGGTTCATACCGTGAAAGGGTATTGTCCTAGGCCTCTAGACGATAGGGTCATATCGTTGGTGGAGGTACGCGGGATCGAACCGCGGACCTCTTGCATGCCATGCAAGCGCTCTCCCAGCTGAGCTATACCCCCAAAAGAGAGGGCGCATTATACGGAAGGCGACCTCCGTGTGTAAACTTTTTACTAGAAATATTGTTGAATTCAACGCCGTCGCGCCAACGCCGACTTTCGGTACGCTGCATTACTATGTCATAGTCGCGCCGCCGGGCCGTCCTTCTCCCGCTTTGCGGGTGAAGGGCATTCTGATGGCACCCCCTCTCCCCCGCCCCCTCTCCCGCAAGGGGCGAGGGGAGAAAGCCAACCCCAGCAGTCTCGCCGCCGGGCCGCCCCAAGGCGAGACGGCACGCGGCGCCAGCCGCAATCCGCTCCAAAGCATGAACGGGGGCTCCCCGTAACAGACGAGCTCAGCGAGTCAACAGTCACCTCCCCCGCGAGGGGGAGGCCGGGAGGGGGCGGGCCCTACTCCAGGCGGAACCGCACCGGCAGCAATACCTGACGCTGCCAAACTGGCAGGCCGTTGATGCCGCGCACCGCGACGAGGGCTGCGGCGTCGAGGATGGGGTGCCCTGAACTGGTTGCCACCGCAGCGGCAGCAACCCCCCCGTTTGGCGTCAGGGTCAGCAACACGATGACATCGCCCTCGATGCCCCGCTCGATCGCCTCGCGCGGATAAAAGTCGAGTTTTGCGATAGCCGCCAATGCAGTGTCGAGCGCACGCCCCTGCAACTCGCGCGGCCTTGGCGCAAAAGTCGGCGCTGGTGGAACGGCGCTCGGCGCAGGTTTTACCTCCGGTTCGGCTGGCAGGGGTTCGCTTGCGGTTTCCTGGGTAGCCAACAAGGGCGCCAGCAGGACGGCTTCCAGTACTGGTTTGGGCTGCGGGGCGGGAGTTTGCGCGAAAAAACCGAATGGCCAGAGCACGAGGGCATGCAGCAGCAAGCTCGCCAGTGTGGAGAAACCGAACCGCAACGCTGGCAGAGTGGCCCGGCGGGCTTCTTGAGAAATCGCCGTCATGGAGCGAATGCTACCGCAACAGGTAGACTGCACTCTTTTGCTGCCCGTCCCGAATGAAAATGAAACACCTGCTGCTCCTGCTGCTTCTCGCGCTTGGACCGTTCCTGCCCGCCACGGCGCATGCCGAATTGCCTGATGCAACACGCTTTTCCATACGCATGGAGATGGGCGACATCCGTCAGGCCCGCGCCTGGCTGGACGCGGGGCTCGATCCGAACTTCGAAGGTGCCCTGATCGGCAACGGCCTGATGATCGGCGCCTGGGAAGGGAACATTCAGCTCATGGAACTGTTTGTCGAGCGCGGCACCGACCTCCACCGCATCAACCGCCATGGCGAAACCGCGCTGATGCTGGCAGCATGGAAAGGCCAGCGCGCGGCGATGCAATGGCTGCTCGAGCGTGGCGCCGAACCGAACCGGAGCAACCGTGCCGAACGTGAATGGACCGCCCTGCACTACGCCGTGTTTGCCGGCCACCCCGAACTCACCGAGCGCCTGCTGGCCGCCGGCGCCGACGTCAACGCCCGCTCCACCAACGGCTCCACGGTAGTCATGATGGCCGCCCGCGAAGGCCATGAAGCCATCGCCCAGCGCCTCATGGCCGCCGGCGCCAACCCGGCCATGAAAAACGACTTCGAGGACGACGCCATTTCCTGGGCGATGCGTCAAGGCCATTACCGGATTGCGCAAGCTTTCACCAGTGCTGAAAACTTTGCCGAACTGGCACGCGCGGCTGTCGCCAAACCGCATGCCAAACCGCTGCGTTCCGTGGCGGTGTCAGACAAGATCGAGGAACACCTGCGCAAGGCGCGCCTGGCCGAAGCGCAGGGGCAACGCGGCGCAGCACTCGCTGCCTATCGCAAGGCGCTGGCCGAACTGAAAACCCAGCCTGCCCCACCAAAAGTCGGCGCTGGCAAGACGGCGAGCGGGGCAAAGACGGCAGCCAAAACGCCCAGTGCGCTGGTGATCCGCGCCAAGCGCGGCCAACCCGAGCAACAAAGCGCCGCCCTCAGCTATAGCGGCGGTGATGAAGCCGACATCAACCAGCTGCTCGAACAAGCGCGTGCCGCCGAAGCCGCCGGACGGCGCACAGAAGCCTTGCAACTGTTCCGCCGCGCGTCAGAACGCATCAAGGCAAACCAACAGCAATAGCCCCAACATCCCACCACAAAGCGCCCCGTGATAAACGAGCGCAGCGACAACAAGCGACGCAGTCGCGCCATTGCGGCGAAGGCTAATGCCGACACCGTAGGCGTTAAGCCGCGGAGCGGCGGCCGTAGGCAAAAACAACCGTCACCCCTCTCGCGAGGAAGGGGCTGGGGAAGGGAGGGTCATTTCCTCAGTGAGCGGCAGCCGCGGCGCGCCGTCCACCGGCGTCAGATCGCGAATCTCCTTGTCGCCGGTGACGGCCTGCAGTTCCTTGAAGCGGCGCGCGGTGACCAGCACCCGGCTTTCGAGCGACCCGGTCGCCCTGTTGTAGGCCGCAACCGAGTCGGCGAGATTCTTGCCGACGCTGGCCCAATGTTCGGCCAGCGTGCCGAGGCGTTCATACAGTTCCTTGCCGAGCTGCGAAATCCTCTGGGCATTTTCGGTCAGCGCCTCCTGCTGCCAGCCATAGGCCGCCGCACGCAGCAGCGCAATCAGCGTGGTCGGCGTGGCCAGGATGACGCGCTGCTCGACGCCGCTTTCAATCAGGCCGGGATCGACCTCCAGCGCGGCACTGTAAAACATCTCGCCGGGCAAAAACAGCACGACAAAATCCGGCGCGGGCTGGAATTGTTCCCAGTACGACTTGCGCGATAGTTTGGCGATGTGTTCGCGCACCTGGCGGGCGTGGTCGAACAATTTCTTGCGGCGCGTTTCATCATCCGCGGCGTCGATGGCATCGAGATAAGCCGCCAGCGGAGCCTTGGCATCGACGACCAGTTGCTTGCCCCCCGGCAGTCGCACAATCAGGTCGGGGCGCAGCTTGCCATCATCGCCGTCCGCCGATTCCTGTTCGTAAAAGTCGCAGTGGTCGAGCATGCCGGCCAATTCGACGACGCGTTTGAGTTGCAGTTCGCCCCAACGGCCGCGGGCGTGCGGCGCGCGCAGGGCGCGCACCAGATTGGCGGTTTCGCGCCGCAACTGCCCCTGCCCGTCGCCGAGCGCGCGCACCTGCTCGAACAGCGTGGCATAGGCATCGATACGCGCTTTTTCGACGCCCTGCACCTGCAGCTCGAATTTTTCGAGCGAGGCACGGATCGGCGTCACCAGTTCGCCAATGGCCTGCTGGCGTTTTTCCAGGTCGCCCTTGGCGGTTTCCTGATGTTTTTCGAGCGTGACTTTCGCCAGGTCGAGAAACGCCTGGTTGTTGCGATGCAGTGCCTCGGTAGACAAGGCGCGAAAGGCATCGGCGAACACACCGCGCGCTTCTTCAAGGGCGGCGATTTTTTCGCTTCCGACTGCCCGCTCGCGCTCCAGTTCGGCATGCAGCATGGCGGCACGTTCACGCAACTGGGCCAGTTCGGCGGCCTGCTGCGTCAGCGTTTCGCGTGCATCACGCACGCGTCCAGCCAGCGCGGCCCACATCAGGCCGGCACCGAGCAGAATGCCGAGAATGACGGCGAGCATCAGATCGATATTGGGCATGACGTGACTAAAAGTCGGCTCCGGCGGGACAAAGTGCCCCGCAGCGGGTATGAAATCCCCCGCATGGCTTACGGCGCTTGTGCTTATTCATGGAACCGGACGAACTCGGCAAGGGCCGCGCGTTCACTGACCAGTTGATTTTCCGGCGCCGTCGGGTCGAGCCGGCCTAGCGCCATGCCGCACACCAGTTGCTCGTTGTTCGGCAACGCCAGCTGGGTACTGACAATGCGGTGGAACTGCAGCCAGGCGGCTTGCGGGCAGGTGTCATAGCCACAGGCGCGCGCCGCCAGCATGATGTTTTGCAGGAAGCCGCCGTAATCGAGCCAGCTGCCCTTGCCGAGCCGCCGGTCGATGGTGAACATCAGGCCGACCGGCGCGCCGAAGAATTCGTAATTGCGTCGGTGCTGGGCCTGCATGGCGGCCCGATCGCCCTTGGCGATGCCCAGTAATCCATACAGCGCGAAGCCTACGGTGCGCCGTCGCGACAGGTAGGGTTCGAAGAATTCTGTCGGATAGTAATCATATTCGTACTCGTGATCGGCAGCCGCATGGTCATAGGCGTCGCAGACTGCCCGCACCAGCTGGTCGCGCCGGGCGCCGGTCAGTACATGCACATGCCAGGGCTGGGTGTTGGTGCCGGAAGGCGCGCGCGCCGCCGTGGCGAGTATTTGCTCGATGGTCCGACGCGGCACCGGCTCGGGCAAAAAGGCACGGATCGAGTGGCGCGACTCGATGAGTTCAAGAAAGGCGGTGGACTGGCTCATGGCGGGCAAGGCTCAGAGTCGATAATCCAGACGGATGCGGTTCTGCAATTTCTTGGCTTGCTTGAAGGATTCCTTGAGGACAAACCGGTCCATCTCGTTGAGTGTGTCGGGATCGACGCGGTTGGCCAGGCCGAGCGGCGTACCCTGCTGCTGCTGGCGCAGGCGCATCTGCTGCAGGAAGTAAAAGGCATCGACGAGTGCCGCGACGTCATCGCGGCCGATCTTGCCCTTTTCGGCAGCGGCGCGCAGGCGCTGCGGCGTGCCGGTTTCGCCAATGCCATTGGCCAGCGCGAGGATGCGCGCCACATCGACGAACAGTCGTGTGCCACTGGCCTTCAGGTCGATGGTATGCGGAAATTCCTTGCTCTTTTCGAAGGTGAAATCGCGAATGATGCCGAGCGGCGGCCGCGCCCGCAGGGCGTTCTCGGCCATGAAACGCAGGAACAGGGTGGCGCCTGGAATGTTCTTGCGCAGCCATTCGGACAATTCTCCGGCCAGGGCCTCATCGCCGTAGAGCGGACGAAAGTCGAAATAGATCGACGCATCGAGCAGGGCCTGCGGCGTCGTCGAACGCAGCCAGCTGGCATAGCGCTGGTGCCACTCGTCGAGCGACAGGCAGAGCTGCGGATTGCTCGCCATCACATTGCCCTTGCACAAGGGGAAGCCGAGGACATCCAGCCGCCGGTTGACCTCGGCGGCAAAGGGCAGCAGGGCCGCGCGCACCGCCGCCGCCTGATTGCCGGGTGCGGCAAAGACCAGACCGTTATCCTGATCGGTGGAGAGTGTCTGCTCGAAGCGCCCCTCGGAACCGAAGGCCAGCCAGGCCCACGGCACTTGCGGCAGGTCGAATTCGGCCTTGGTCAGTTCGATCAGGCGCACCACCAGATGATCGTTGAGCGTCGAAATCAGCTGGGTGAGCGCCTCGGCGGCGGTGCCCTCGGCCAGCGTGCGTTCGGCGAGCCGATGAATATCATCAGCAGCGGCAATCAGTCCTTCCATGTCGCGCGCACCGCGAATGGCACCGGAGATCGCCTTGCCACCACCGCTCTGCAGCTCGTAGATGTCTTCCTGAGAAACGATGCCCACCAGCTTGTCGGTGGCATCGACGACGATGACATGATGCACGCCGTTGCGCGCCATCATCAACGCCGCCTGATACACGGTGGCACGCCAGTTGAGCATCAGGAGACCGGAACCGCTCATCACCGACATCACCATCTGGTCGAGGTCGTAGTGCTTGGCGGCAACACGGTGCAACAGGTCGCGCAAGGTAAAGATGCCCAGCGGCCGGCCACTCTCGGGCTCGACGACGATGATCGAACCGATGCGGTGCTCGGACATCAATAGCACGGCCTCGCGCAAAGTGCTCTCGGGGGTGACGGTGATCGGCTTGCGGCGGATCATGGCCGCCAGTTGGCTATGCAGGGTGGGGCGCGAAGTGCTCATGAGGGTTCAGTATTTGAGGCGTGCGTAGTAGGTTTTTTCGGCCGCGGCATGCGCCTGGCCGAGCGTGTGAATGCCCATTTCGGCAAGCATCGGGAGTATGCGCAGAAATACCTCGGCAGTGACAATCGCATCGCCGAGCGCGGTATGGCGGCCAATGATGGTGATGCCAAAACGTTCGGCGATGGCTTCAAGCTTGTGGCTCTCCTGATTGGGGTGAACCAATGCCGAGAGGAGCAGCGTATCGAGCACCGCGTGGTTGAAGCGGAGGCCAAGCGGCTCTTCCTTGAGCTGGAGAAAGCGCATGTCGAAGGCGGCGTTGTGCGCCACCAGCACGGTGTCCGCGCAGAAGGTGTGGAACTGCGGCAGCACGGTGGCGATGGTCGGCTGGCCGCGCACCATGTCTTCGGTAATGCCGTGGATCTTGATGCTTTCCGGGCGCAGGCGGCGCCGCGGATCAACCAGCTGATCGATATTCTCGAAACGCAGCAGGCGGCCATTGACGATGCGCACCGCGCCGATCTGGATGATCTCGTCGCCGGCCGAGGGCTCCAGTCCCGTGGTTTCGGTATCGAAAACCGTATAGGCAAGATCGGCGAGCGGCATGTCGTCGTGCGCATGATCCTCGCCGACACGTTTGAACAGGTCGAAATCGTAGAACTCCGGACGGCTCTCCACGTGCACCAGATGGGTGCCCTCACCGGCAATCTGCGCTTCGGCCACCGGAATCTGCAAACGGAAGAATGATTGCTGGATCGCCGAATCGCGGCCGCAGGACAACTGGCCACCGTGGCGATCGGTCACGTCGCGCAAGGTCAGCGGCGTGGTCTCCCCCGCTACCGACATGGGTTCGATCTGCCAACCCAGCAGGGTTTCGGAAGATACGGCGATACCGGCCCAGCGCAATTCCAGCTGCAACATGCGGCCACTGTGCATCAAGCGCAGCCGCACCAGCTTGACGGAAAAACTCTCTTCCAGCTTGGCGGTCAGGAAGCTCAGCGCCTGGGTAATCGAGAAACTGTCGACCTTCACCCACAGATCCTGCACCACGTCATCGATCTTGGCCTTCACGCCAAGCCGGCTTTCGATGCGCCGTCCCACCGCCATCACCAGATCGGCACCGAGCATTTCCTCGAGCGGCAAGCGGTTTACCAGGGTGGTGGCATATTCCTGCGCCGACTGGTTCAGGCGTACCGTCAGAATCTGCAATTCGTCATTGATCGCATCCACCGCCGCCTTGATCCTGGCTGCATCGGGCGCCGTGCGCAAACCCTGCAAACTGCCCCGAATGCCCGCCAGCGCAGCCCGCGTTTCGTCCGCCAGCACCTGCACCGTGCGGTCGCATTGCGCACCGCTTTCCAGGGCACGGGTAATGTTCTCCAGGACCAGCACGTAGCCGCCAATGCTGCGCTGCGACGGCTTTTCCGCCACATCTTCGGGAGTGATGCCGGGCGCCGCGATTACCGGTGCCATCTGCACCCGGATCAACTGGCCGGCGCGGGTGGTGGTGATGAAGCTGACCAGCGGCTGGCTGCCTTCACGTTCGAGGCGATGCTGCAGGGAATCCAGCGCATGCGAGATCAGCGCGCGGTCAAACACCCCGTAGATCGAGCGCCCCAGTCCGATGACGGCGCTCGAACTATGCAGATCAGGTAGCAGCGCACTTGCCTGCAGGCGGGCACGATTGTTGTAGAGCAGGATCCGTCCATCCAGATTGCAGACCATCACCGGCAGCGGCAGATCCGCCATCAGCGCGGCCAGCCGGTTCCGTTCGGCCTCCAGCGTGGCGCGCGACTGGTCAGCCTGCGCTACGGCATCCTGACGTGCCGCATCGCGCTGATCGGCCAGAACCCCCATTGCCTCGGCCAGGGTGCGCAATTCCGGCGCCACTGCCCCGACCTCGGGACGATATGCCGGGTTGGGACCGGTCATCACGCCGATCGCCTCACCCAACTTCAATGCCGCGCCCGGGTATTCGCGCCAAAGCAGGCGCGCCAACGCGGCTCCCAGGAAAGCCATCACCACCAGCACAAAAATTGCCAGGTTGATGCGTGGCTCGACAAGCTGGGCAAACAGCAGACGATTTTCAGCGGACATATCCGACCACAACAGCCAACCCGTCAACAGCAAGGGTGCCGCCATCAACAGAATGATGGCAACGATCAGAAGTATCAGCCGCGGTTTCATGCCAACCGTCTCAGACCTTCAAAAAGTGTTCGCGGTAATACTTGAGCTCCTCGATCGACTCGTAGATATCGGCGAGCGCCTCATGCTTGCCACCTTTCTTGACACCCTTGGCGATTTCCGGGGTCCAGCGCTTGCACAGCTCCTTCAGCGTCGACACATCGAGGTTGCGGTAATGAAAATAGGTTTCCAGCTTCGGCATGTAACGCGCCATGAAACGGCGGTCCTGGCAAATCGAATTGCCGCACATCGGCGACTTGCCCGTCGGCACATGGCGCTTCAGGAAATCGAGCGCCTGCGCCTCGATCTCGGCCTCGGCCAGTGCCGACGCCTTGACCTTTTCGATCAGTCCGGACTTGCTGTGCGCTTTCTGGTTCCAGGCGTCCATCGCTGCAAGCACTTCATCGGACTGGTGCACCGCCCATGCCACGCTTTCGACAACCACTTCAAGCTGTGAATTGGTGATCACCATCGCCAGCTCGATGATGCGGTCGCTGTCAGGGTCGAGCCCGGTCATTTCCATGTCGAGCCAGACGAGGGCATTTTGGTCTTGTGCCATAATTCTTCTGTTTTCCAGCGGTTTTTTTACAGCTTGCATTCTGGCACATTTCCCCAAACTTACTTCTTGTGGCTGCACTCTTCTCAATTGTCTTTCTGACACTGCTGGCATTGACTACCGGCATGCGCGTGTGGCTGGCGTTACGCCAGCTGCGGCATGTTGCTGCGCATCGCGCCACGGTGCCCGCCGAATTTGCCGAGCGCATCGACCTCGCCGATCACCAGAAAGCAGCCGACTATTCACGCGCCAAGATTCGCCTCGGCATCATCGAACTGACGGTCGATGCCTTATTGTTGCTGCTGTTCACTTTTGGTGGCCTGCTGACAGCATTCGACCAGTTCTGGCGCGATATTTTCGCCGGCGCGGGCTACACCCACGGCTTGGCCTTGTTCGCCAGCGTCAGTGTTGCCGGCTTCTGTGTCAGCCTGCCGTTTTCCCTGTACCGCACCTTTTCGCTCGAAGCGCACTTCGGCTTCAACAAGATGACACCGGGCCTGTACGTCGCCGATCTTCTTAAACAACTGCTGTTGACGGTGCTGATCGGCGTGCCCCTGCTGCTCGCCGTGCTGTGGCTGATGGGCGCGATGGGCGAGCGCTGGTGGCTCTACGTCTGGGCCGCCTGGCTGGGCTTCAACCTGCTGGTGCTGCTGCTCTACCCGACCTTCATCGCGCCGCTGTTCAACAAGTTCACCCCGCTGGCCGAAGGTGAGATGAAAACCCGCATCGAAGCGCTGCTGGCGCGCTGCGGTTTTGCCAGTTCCGGGGAGGAAGACTCGCCGGGCCGCCCCAAGAGTCTTCCTGCTCCCCCCGGGGGGAGGGCCGAGCGAAGCGAGGGCTTCGGGGGGGGGATTTATGTCATGGACGGCTCGAAGCGTTCGGCTCACGGCAACGCCTATTTCACCGGCTTTGGCCGCGCCAAGCGCATCGTCTTCTTCGACACCCTGCTCGACAAACTGGCACCCGGCGAGGTCGAGGCGGTGCTCGCGCACGAGTTGGGACATTACAAGCATCGCCATGTCTGGAAACGCATCGCCGTGATGGCCGCGCTGTCGCTCGCCCTGCTCTGGCTGCTGGGCCAGGTCATCGACCAGTCGTGGTTTTATGAAGGATTAAAAGTCGGGACTGGCGGGACGGCGCAAAACAGCGCCATGAGCACGGCGATGGCTCTGATCCTCTTCTCGCTGGTATTGCCGGTTTTCACCTTCCCCTTCACCCCGCTCATGTCATGGCTGTCGCGACGCCACGAATTCGAGGCCGACGCGTATGCGGCAAGACAGGCCAACGGCAACGAATTGATCGCCGCACTGGTCAAGCTTTACCGTGACAATGCGGCAACGCTGACGCCCGACCCGCTCTTTTCGCTGTTTTACGACTCGCATCCGCCCGCCAGTCAGCGCATCGCACATTTGCGTACAGTAAGTTTGTGAAGAAACACGCCGGGCCGCCCCAAGTGTTTCTTCGCCCCCTGGGGGGAGAAAGTCGCGCAGCGGCTTTTTCGGGGGGGGATCAATTACACGCCGGGCCGCCCCAAGTGTTTCTTCGCCCCCTGGGGGGTGAACGGCGCGCAGCGGCTTTTCGGGGGGGGGATCATTGACTTTGACCGGCACCATCGTCGCCGCCTTTGGCCGCCACTACGAGGTTGAACTGGATGACGGTCGCAGCGTCAATGGCATCCCGCGCGGCAAGAAAAGTCCCTATGCCTGCGGCGACCGCGTCACGCTGGGGCCGCTCCACGACACCGAAGCACAGATTCTCGGCCATGCGCCGCGCAGTTCGCTGCTTTACCGCAGCGACCAGTGGAAACAGAAACTGATTGCCGCCAATGCGACGCAGATCGTGCTGGTGGTCGCTACCGAACCGGGATTTTCCACCGAATTGATCTCGCGTGCCCTCGTCGCTGCGCAACACGAACAGATGCGCGCTGTCATCGTGCTCAACAAGGCCGACCTGACCGCAAGCCTGCCTGCGGCGCGCGAGCAACTCGCGCCATTTGCCGGGCTGGGTATCCCCGTGGTCGAACTCAGCGCTTTGACTGATGCCAAGCCACTGTTGCCATGGCTCGCCGGTCAGGTTTCGGTACTGGTTGGCCAAAGCGGCATGGGCAAGTCCACCATCACCAATATTCTGATTCCCGAGGCCGGCGCTGCGACGCGCGAGATTTCCACCGCGCTCGATGCCGGCAAGCACACCACCACCCATGCACGCCGCTACCCTTTGCCCGGTGGCGGTATGCTTATCGATTCGCCCGGCCTGCAGGAATTCGGCCTCGCCCATCTGACACGCGGTGAGATCGAAATGGGCTTCGTCGAGTTCCCGGCTCACCTCGCTCATTGCCGTTTCCGCGATTGCCGCCATGACAACGAACCCGATTGCGGACTCAAGGCGGCGGTCGCCAGTGGCGCAATCCATCCGCTGCGCCTGGCGCACTTCATCACCATTGCGAACGAGGGGAGGTGAACCCGCCCCCTCCCGGCCTCCCCCTCGCGGGGGAGGTGACTGTGGCTCGCTGCGCTCGTCTGTCACGGAGAGCTCCCGTTCATGCTTTGGCGCGGGTTGCGGCTGGCGCCGCGTGCCGCCTCGCCTTGGGGCGGCCCGGCGGCGAGGCTGCTGCCTTTCTCCCCTCGCCCCTTGCGGGAGAGGGGGAGCCATCAGAAAGCCCTTTACCCGCTTGCGGGAAAAGGGCGGCCCGGCGGCGAGACTACCTTTGTCGACCGTGATCGGCCCGCCCCTCGCTCAGTGCTTCATCTTGCTGTGATCCATGCCGCCGATGTCGCCCGTGGGTGGCATTGCGGCGGTCGGCCTTTTCACGGGCACTTCGACGGTCTTGCTGCTGCCGTCGGCGAAACCGAGGGTGATGACAACCCTGTCGCCATCCTTGAGCGGCGCCTGCATGTCGATCAGCATGACATGGTAGCTGCCGGGCTTCAGCATCACTTCGCCCTTGGCCGGCACGACGATTTCCTTTACTTGGCGCATGCGCATCACGCCACCGTCGTTGATGTGGTTGTGCAACTCGGTGACTTTGGCGGCCGCGGAGCCGGCCGTGACCACCGGGGCTGCCCTGTCGCCGGCATTCCTGAGGGTCATGTATGCGCCGGTGACCTTGGCGCCGGGCGGGGCCAGGCGCACATGGGGATCGATCACGCTGACCTGGTCGGCCATGCCCGCGGCACAGGCAGGAGCGGCGCAACTGGTCAAGGCAAGGAGGGCCAGCGGGAGAGAAAGTTTCATGTCGGGTCCTTGCTCCTTTCAGTTGTTGGGTAAGTGTTTGCGAATCTCAGTGGCCAACTGCTCGGCCGGCAAGGCGTGAGGCAGACTGGCAACCAGGCGACCGTCCCGGTCAATCAGGTAGGTCAGGGCAGTGTGGTCGATGACGTAGCCGCCCGCCGAGACATTATCCTGCCGGACGAATGCAGCGCCATAGCGGCCAGCGATTTCGGCGAGACGTACCGGCTGGCCTGTCAGGCCGATGATGGACGGGTGAAAGAAGGTCGTGTACTCGATCAGCCGCGCGACCTTGTCGCGTTCCGGGTCGACGCTGACAAACAACACCTGGACCTTGGCCAGCTCGCCCGGAGTCAAACTGGCAAGCATTTGAGCCATGATCGATAACCCGGTCGGACAAATATCAGGGCAGTAGGTGTAACCGAATTGCAGCACCACCAGCTTGCCGCGCAGATCGGCCAGCGCAAGCGGACCCGCGGGGCCATCCAGGGTGAAGTCGCCGCCGACCGGTGGCGCGGCAAGTGGAACATTCAGTACAGCGTGAGGGAGCTGATTGCCGGAGGCAGAAGTTTTCTCCTGCGCAGGATGCCAGTAAAGGACCAGGCCGAGAATCACCGATACCAGCAACACATTGATTGCAACCAGCAGTCCTCTCATTTTTTGTCAGCCATCCTTATGAAGCCCCCGCCTTACTGTCCGGCATCAAAGCGGAAAGGCACGGCGATGCGGGTGCGGCCGGTTTCTATTAGCACGGTCGCCTGCCAGACCATGCGCCCGGTGACACAGACCGGCAGGGTAGTTTGGCCGGAAAAACGTCCAGGGCCGGTAGCAGCGAGGGTGGGACGGTTGAAACCCATCGCCATATCGACCCCGGCAAAATCAACCGCAACCTTGTCAGCCTCAAATCCATCGAGTTCGACAAGCAATTCCAGCGGCGCAGTAACCGGAATCGGGCGCGGCGTTACCGCAAAATCGAGTTTGCCACCCGTGGGCAAAGTAGCGCTGCAGGCCCCGACATGCAGGTCGCAACCGGGATTGGGGCTGACGGTCACATCAGCCTTGGGCAGCAACAAGGGAGATAACTTGTATCCCGCCACCCCGATCAAAATCAGGGTGAGGATCATGGCCAAATCAACAAGAATGGATCTGCGGGCGGACATAGAGGGGAAAGGAGAAGCGGGATTTCAGTGAAGGCTGATGCCTGGCGGCAAGCATAACAAAATAGCTGCCATCGCCCACCCGCCAATGGCTAACATACTGATGTTGTGAATTTGTTGAGGTATATCAATATTTGCTTATATTTCTTCTGCGACAATATTCATATATAAATGACGAGGATGAAATTATGAAATTAATGCTGATTCTGGCCCTTGTCGCCCCTGTGATTTCTCACTTTGCCATGGCCGCCGATCAACGACAGAAGCCCGTGGCCGCCAGCGCCCCGTCCCCGGCGGCATTGGCCAAGAAGGGCGATGCCGAGCGCGGCAAGCAAGCCTACGTGATTTGCAGTGCCTGCCACCTGCCTTCCGGCGCGGGCAAAGCCGACGGTTCCTACCCGCAACTTGCCGGCCAGCATGCGGCGGTACTGGTCAAACAGATGATCGACATCCGGTCGGGTCACCGCGATAGTCCGACCATGTACCCGTTCATCCAGGAAATCACCGATCCGCAAGTCATGGCCGATATTGCTGCTCACATCGAAGAACTGTGCATTCCCGGCAACAATGACAGATATGAAGGCGCCGATGCCGCCCAGCAGATTGCCATGGGCAAGAAGCTATATGAACAAGGCTGCATCAAGTGCCATGGCAAGAATGGGGCCGGCAACGAGGAAAAGTACTACCCGGTGATCGCCGGCCAACATTACAAATACCTGCTGCGCCAGATGACGGCGATTCGTGACGGCACGCGCAACAACATTAATAAGGAAATGGTCAAGGTCATCGAGAACTATAGCGACGCGCAACTGGTGGCCATATCAGCCTATCAGGCACGCCTGTCGATGCCCGGCGTGATGTGCGACAAGGACGGCAAGCATAAATAAAAGGCAAGCCGACGAACTCCCGTTGCCCCGCCCTGGGGCGCGACAACGGGAGAGGACACGATCAGATGCGAAAGCGCGCCACTGATTTATCGAGCTCGGCCGCCAGTTCCTGCAGGTGCTCGGCGGCGGCGGTGGTCTGCCGCACGCTGGCGGTGTTTTCCTCCGACATGGTGGCGATGCGTTCGACACCCCGGGCGATTTCCTGCGAGGCAACGGCCTGTTCGTCGAGGGCGCTGCCAATGTCATCGACAACGGTACTGACGCGCTGGGTAGAGGACTGGATGCCGGTGATCGACTCGCCGGCCTGGTGGGCAAGTTTGACGCCGCCATCGACGCGGGCCACGCCACTTTCCATTTCATGCGCCGCGCGCCGCGCGCCGGCCTGCACCTTGTCGATCACGCTGGCGATGGTGCGGGTCGATTCCGAGGTGCGCTCGGCCAATTTCCTCACTTCGTCGGCAACGACGGCAAAACCGCGTCCCTGCTCGCCGGCCCGTGCGGCCTCGATGGCCGCATTCAGCGCCAGCAGGTTGGTCTGGTCAGCCACTTCACGGATGACATTGATGACCGAGGAGATTTCGTTCGAGTAAGCTTCCAGTTCGCGAATGGTGCCGGCCGCTTCATTGACGGCGGCAGACACATGACGCATTTCTTCGGCTGACGAGTGCACCACCTGGCCGCCGGCACGCGACTCGTCGCCGGCGCTGGCGGTAACCGTGCGCGCCTCGCGCGCATGGTCGCGCACCTGATCGATCGATACCGACATTTCTTCCACGGCGGACGCCATGCTCGCGGCCGCTTCGCTCTGCGCCGCAGTGGCGCTCGCCGACTGGCGGGCCGCGCCGGTCAGGTCCTGAGCGGCACGCGAAAGCGCCTGCGCGCTCTTTTGCGAAGCACCGACCATGCTGCGCAGGCCGTCCTGCATACTGGCGAAGGCAGCCAGCAGGCGGCCGGCTTCGTCTTTGCCCCCCGCGGGTACGGCGCTGGTCAGATCACCATTGGCAATGGCCTCGGCAATGCCGACCGAGGTATTGATCGGCACGGTGATGGCGCGGGCGAGGAACCAGGCAAAACCGGAGGTGCCCGCCAGGACGCCGAGCAGGATCAGTACCGACCAAAGTACCCCTTGTTCATGGGCGTCATTGGCATTTTTGTAGGTTGCCGCAGCGGCATCGGTCTGATACTCCATCAAACCGATGTGGGCAGCGCGCGCGGCCTGCCCTTCGTTGTTCATGGCGGCCAGCACATCCTTTGCCAGTTCGGGCGAGAAACCGCCCTTCATGCGCTCCAGCAGGCCGGCGGTTTTATCCATCCAGACCTTGCTCGCGTCGGCAAATTCGACCGCGAGACTCTTCTCCTCCGCATTGAGATCAGTCGCCATGTATTTGTCCCACAGCGCATTGATTTCGCTGCGACGCCGGGCGAAGTTGGTGAGATGGACGTCAAGCGGATGATCATGGGTGTCGACAGTCGGCGAACGCGGGTCATGCTGCATGGCGAGTAGCAGTTCGCTCGTATTGATGGCGAGCAAACTGCCGATTTCCCCCAGATCGACCAGTGGCACAACGTTGTAGTCGTAAACGCTCTTCAATCCGGCGATGGCCCGCTGCTCGCCGCGCAAGCCGATGCCGGCAATGACCAGCATCGCGAAGCTGCTGATCAGCATGAGGATGAAAATACGCTTGCTGATGGATAGGTTGTTCATTGCCAGCTCCTAATATTCAAAATATCTAATATTCTTAATAATACTATAGTCAAGGGTGTAAGGGCGTAACCCGTTGCGCTTCTCGGCAACACGATTTCATCACTGCCAGACGACGGGCTACACCGGCTCGATCAGCCCTCAATCACCCTTGACCGTCCGGTGCGGGCAATCCTTCTTGGTGCAGTCGGCATACAGATGAAGCGCGTGCTCGACGACGGCAAAGCCGCGCGACTTGGCAACCTTGGCCTGGCGGCGCTCGATTTCGGGGTCATTGAATTCCTCGACGCGGCCGCATTGCAGGCAGACCAGATGATCGTGGTGCTTGCCATCATCGAGCTCGAATACCGCCTTGCCCGATTCGAAATGGTGGCGCTCCAGCAGGCCGGCCTGCTCGAACTGGGTGAGCACGCGATAGACGGTGGCCAGGCCGATGTCGGTCTCCTCGGCGAGCAATTGGCGATAGACGTCCTCGGCGGTGAGATGGCGCGTGCTCGACTTGCGGAACAGGTCGAGGATGGCCATGCGCGGCACGGTCGCCTTGAGGCCGATGCTCTTGAGTTCTTCAGGATCGGACAGGGAACTGCTGCCCTTGGGCTCTGCGGAGTCTGACATGGGGGGCCGGAACCATTGAGTGGATCAAACGGGGAAGCGCAAGGCCGTATGATATAGTTTTCCGGCCTGTTCATCCCCTCCCGCCTCCATTCCCCGCCCCTACCATGCTGCCGCAAACCCTGTCTCGTCTTATCGTATTGAGCCTGCCACTCTTGGCCGCCTGCTCCGGCACCCCGGAAGTGACGTCCTATCTCTCCCCCTACCGCATCGATGTGCGCCAGGGCAATTACGTCAGCCAGGACATGGTGGCGCGCCTGAAGCCTGGCATGAGCCATGAACAGGTGCGCTTTGCCCTCGGCACCCCGCTCGTGACCGACATGTTCCATGCCGATCGCTGGGATTACGTCTATCGCTTTCAGCCAGGACGGGGCGCAGCGCAGTTGCGCCGTCTGGTGGTGTATTTTGAAGACGGCAAGCTGGTGCGCGTCGGCGGCGATGTCGTCGCCGAATCCGAGGCCAGCAAGGAAGCGGCGGCGGCGGCACCCGCGCCCAGTTCGCGTGTCATTGAAGTACCGGCCAGCGCCAAATAGAGGTTGATCATGCCTAAGATTCGTTTCGCCATCGTCGGCGCCGGCGGGCGCATGGGTCGCACGCTGATCGAGGCTGTGCAGCAGGCTCCCGATGCCGAACTCGCCGCAGCACTTGACGTGCCGGGCAGCCCGTTGCTCGGCAGGGATGCCGGCGAACTGGTGGGGGCACCCTGCGGAGTCAAACTCAGCGATGATGTTGCCAGCGGTCTGTCACAAGCCGATTGCCTGATCGATTTCACCCGCCCCGCAGGAACCCTGCAGCACCTCGAAATCTGCCGCCGCCATGGCGTCCATGCCGTCATCGGCACAACAGGCTTCACTCCCGAGCAGAAAAAACAGATCGAGAAGTTCGCGCGCGACATACCCATCGTCTTCGCGCCGAACATGGCCGTCGGGGTCAACGCGGTTTTCAGGCTGCTCGACATCGCGGCGCGCATTCTCAACGAAGGCTACGACGTGGAAATCATCGAAGCGCACCATCGCCACAAGATCGATGCCCCCTCGGGCACCGCGCTGCGCATGGGCGAGGTGGTGGCAGCAGCGCTGGGCCGCGATCTTGCCGAGTGTGCGGTGTATGGCCGCGAAGGGCACACCGGCGAACGACCGGCGACGCAGATCGGTTTTGCCACGGTGCGCGGCGGCGATATCGTCGGCGACCATACGGTGTTGTTCGCCGGCGCCGGCGAGCGCATCGAAATCACTCACAAGTCAGCCAGCCGCATGCCCTACGCACTCGGCAGCTTGCGGGCCGCGCGGTTTTTGCGCGGCAAGACCAATGGTCTTTTCGACATGCAGGACGTGCTGGGACTGCGCTGATCGGCTACAATAGCGCGGTTTGGCCGACGCTCCTGTTCCGGGCGTCGGCGGCACCAAAATAACCGCGTCAGCAATTGTCCAGGAGTCCGATTTTGCCAGCCTTGTCAGCCTTTTCGCCCGCCCTGCTTGCCCTCGCTGACGGAACGGTTTTCCGCGGCAAAGGTATCGGCGCCACTGGCGCCAGCGTCGGCGAGGTGGTGTTCAACACCGCCATGACCGGTTACCAGGAAATTCTCACCGATCCGTCCTATACCCGGCAGATCGTCACCCTCACCTACCCGCACATCGGCAATACCGGCGTCAACCGCGAAGACTGCGAAGCCGGGCGTATTTACGCCGCCGGCCTGGTGATCCGCGACCTGCCGCTGCTCGCCTCGAACTTCCGCTCCACCCAGACCCTGTCCGATTACCTGCGCTCCGAAAATGTCGTTGGCATTGCCGACATCGACACCCGCAAACTCACGCGCATCCTGCGCGAGAAGGGTGCGCAGGCCGGCTGCCTGATTGGTGGCGCAGCGGACGGCACGCTGGGCGAGGCGGACGTCGCCCGCGCCATCAAGGCGGCCGGCGCCTTCCCCGGCCTCGCCGGCATGGACCTGGCCAAAGTGGTCAGCGCACCCCAGGCTTACGAATGGACGGAAGGCGAATGGCAACTGGGCAAGGGTTACGTACCGCAAGCAGCCCCCCGCTTCCATGTCGTTGCCTACGATTTCGGCGTCAAGCGCAACATCCTGCGCATGCTGGCGGCGCGCGGCTGCCGCATTACCGTGGTGCCGGCCCAGACGCCTGCCGCAGAGGTGCTGGCACGCAAGCCCGATGGTGTGTTCCTGTCGAATGGCCCGGGCGATCCCGAGCCCTGCGATTACGCCATTGCCGCCATCCGTGAATTGCTGGACAAGAAACTGCCGACCTTCGGCATCTGCCTGGGCCATCAACTGATGGGACTGGCCGCCGGCGGCAAGACACTCAAGATGAAATTCGGCCACCACGGGGCCAACCACCCGGTCAAGGATCTCGAATCCGGCCAGGTGATGATCACCAGCCAGAACCACGGCTTTGCGGTCGATCCAGCTACGCTACCGGACAATGTCAAGATTACGCACGTGTCGCTGTTTGACGGCAGTCTGCAAGGGCTGGCCTGGACCGACCGACCTGCGCTGTGTTTCCAGGGCCACCCCGAGGCGAGCCCCGGGCCGCACGACGTCGCCTATCTGTTCGACCGCTTCATCAACATGATGGAGCAAAAATAATATGCCTAAGCGCACAGACATCCACAGCGTCCTCATCATCGGCGCCGGCCCGATCATCATCGGCCAGGCCTGCGAGTTCGACTATTCCGGCGCCCAGGCCTGCAAGGCGCTGCGCGAAGAGGGTTACAAGGTCATCCTGGTCAATTCAAACCCGGCCACGATCATGACCGACCCGGAAATGGCCGACGTCACCTACATCGAGCCGGTCACCTGGCAGGTGGTGGAAAACATCATCGCCAAGGAGCGCCCCGACGTATTGCTGCCCACCATGGGCGGCCAGACGGCCTTGAACTGCGCCCTCGACCTGGCCAGGCACGGCGTCCTCGAAAAGTATGGCGTCGAAATGATCGGCGCCACCAAGGAGGCCATCGACAAGGCCGAGGACCGCGAGAAATTCAAGAAGGCGATGACCAGGATCGGCCTCGGCTCGGCGCGCTCCGGCATCGCCCACAGCATGGAAGAAGCGCAGCAGGTACAGGGCGCCATGGGCTTCCCGACCATCATCCGCCCCTCCTTCACCATGGGCGGCTCGGGCGGCGGCATCGCCTACAACCAGGAAGAGTTCGTCGAGATCTGCAAGCGCGGCCTGGAGGCTTCGCCGACCAAGGAACTACTGATCGAGGAGTCGCTGCTCGGCTGGAAAGAGTTCGAGATGGAGGTGGTGCGCGACCGCAAGGACAACTGCATCATCGTCTGCTCGATCGAGAACCTCGACCCGATGGGCGTGCACACCGGCGACTCGATCACCGTCGCGCCGGCGCAGACGCTCACCGACAAGGAATACCAGATCATGCGCAACGCCAGCATCGCGGTGCTGCGCGAGATCGGCGTCGATACCGGCGGTTCCAACGTGCAGTTCGCCATCAATCCCGATGACGGCCGCATGATCGTGATCGAGATGAACCCGCGCGTTTCGCGCTCCAGCGCGCTGGCTTCAAAGGCCACCGGCTTCCCCATCGCCAAGGTGGCGGCGAAACTCGCGGTCGGCTACACGCTCGACGAACTGAAGAACGACATCACCGGCGGCGCCACGCCCGCCTCGTTCGAGCCCGCCATCGACTATGTCGTCACCAAGGTGCCACGCTTCGCCTTCGAGAAATTCCCCCAGGCCAATGACCGCCTGACCACGCAGATGAAGTCGGTGGGCGAAGTGATGGCGATCGGCCGCAGTTTTCAGGAATCTCTGCAGAAGGCGCTGCGCGGCCTGGAAGTCGGCGTCTATGGCCTCGACGAGATCGAGGCCGACACGGACACCATCGACCACGAACTGGCCAGCCCCGGCGCACAGCGCATCTGGTACGTCGGCCAGGCATTTCGCAGCGGCTATTCCTTGCAGGACGTGTTCAACCTGACCAGCATCGACCCCTGGTTCCTGGTGCAGATCGAAGACATCGTTAAAACCGAAGCATGGCTGGCGACGCAGCAACTCGCTGATCTCGATGCCGCTGCGCTGCGCGGCTTGAAACGCAAGGGCTTCTCCGACCGCAGAATTGGCCACCTGGTCGGCACAAAAGTCGGCGCTGGCGAGATGAAATGCCCCGCAGCGGGTACGGCGTCAGCCGTCTTGCCGCGTAACATGGAGACGGCGGCTGCCGACTCGCCGCGTAACATGGGGTCAGCGTCCGGCGACATGGAAACAGCGGTGCGCGAGCGCCGCCACGCGCTGGGCATCCGCCCGGTGTTCAAGCGCGTCGATACCTGCGCCGCCGAGTTCGCCACCTCGACCGCCTACATGTATTCGACCTATGAGGAAGAGTGCGAATCGCGCCCGAGCGACAAGAAGAAGATCATGGTGCTGGGCGGCGGACCCAACCGTATCGGTCAGGGCATCGAATTCGACTACTGCTGCGTGCATGCCGCGCTGGCACTGCGCGAGAACGGCTTCGAGACCATCATGGTCAACTGCAACCCGGAGACCGTGTCGACCGATTACGATACCTCCGACCGCCTGTACTTCGAGCCGCTGACGCTGGAAGACGTGCTGGAGATCGTGCGCATCGAAAAGCCCTGGGGTGTGATCGTGCAGTACGGCGGGCAGACGCCGCTGAAGCTGGCGCGCGACCTGGAACGGAACGGCGTTCCCATCATCGGCACCAGTCCCGACATGATCGACGCCGCCGAAGACCGCGAGCGTTTCCAGCAGATGCTGCACGACCTGGGCCTGAAGCAGCCGCCCAACCGCACCGCGCGCAACCCGGAGAGCGCCATCCGCATGGCCGGGGAAATCGGCTACCCGCTGGTGGTGCGGCCAAGCTACGTGCTGGGCGGCCGCGCCATGGAAATCGTGCGCGAGGAAGCCGACCTGCGGCGCTACATGACCGAAGCGGTGAAAGTGTCGAACAAGTCACCGGTGCTGCTCGACCGCTTCCTCAATGACGCGATCGAAGTGGACGTTGACGCGCTGTCCGACGGCGAACAGGTGGTGATCGGCGGCATCATGCAGCACATCGAGCAGGCCGGTGTGCATTCGGGCGACTCGGCGTGTTCGCTGCCGCCCTACAGCCTGTCGCAGGACGTGCTGGACGAGATGCGCCGCCAGACGGTAGCGATGGCGAAGGCGCTCAAAGTGGTCGGCCTGATGAACGTGCAGTTCGCGATCCAGGGCGACACCGTATACGTGCTGGAAGTGAACCCGCGCGCGTCGCGCACCGTGCCCTTCGTGTCCAAGGCCATCGGCGCGCCGCTGGCGAAGATTGCCGCGCGCGCCATGGCGGGCATTTCGCTGAAATCGCAGGCATTCGAAAAAGAGATCATCCCGCCGTATTACTCGGTGAAAGAGGCGGTGTTCCCGTTCCGCAAGTTTCCCGGTGTCGACACTATTCTCGGCCCGGAAATGAAATCGACCGGCGAAGTCATGGGCGTGGGCGACAATTTCGGCGAGGCCTTCGTCAAGTCGCAGCTGGCGTCGAGTTCCGAACTGCCGAAGCCGGGCGGACGCGCCTTTGTCAGCGTGCGTTCGGGCGACCGTGATGCCATCGTCGAGTTGGCGCAGGCGCTGCGAGACCTCGGCTTCAGCCTGGTTGCCACGCGCGGCACCGCGCAGGCGATCGAGTCGGCGGGGATCCCGGTTGCCATCGTCAACAAGGTCAAGGAAGGCCGCCCGCACATCGTCGACATGATCAAGAACGGCGATATCGACTTCATCGTCAACGTGGTCGAAGACAAGAAAGCAGTGAAGGATTCCTACGCCATCCGCGCCGAGGCGCTGGCGCGCCGGGTCGTGTACTTCACCACCCTGGCCGGCGCGCACGCCGCCTGTATGGGCATGCGGCATGGCGACGGGCTCGAAGTGTATTCCCTGCAGGCGCTGCATCAGCGCCTGCACTGATCAGAAAAGGCAAGCTTGTGAACAAATTCCCCATCACTGTCGTGGGCGCAGAAAAGATGCGTACCGAGTTGCAGCATCTGAAAAGCGTGGAGCGTCCCGCCGTGATCCAGGCGATTGCCGAGGCACGCGCGCAGGGCGACCTGTCGGAAAACGCCGAATACGATGCCGCCAAGGAAAAACAGGGCTTCATCGAAGGCCGCATCGCCGATCTTGAGGGCAAGCTTTCCAATGCCCAGATCATTGATCCCAAGACGCTGGACGCGGATGGCCGCATTGTTTTTGGCGCGACGGTTGAACTGGAAGACGCCGGGTCGGGCGATGCCGTCACCTATCAGATCGTCGGCGACGACGAGGCCGACATCAAACAGGGCATGATTTCCGTGTCGTCTCCGATCGCACGCGCGCTGATCGGCAAATATGCCGGCGACAGCGCCGCGGTGCAGGCGCCGGGCGGCGTGCGCCACTACGAAGTGCTGGACGTCCAATACAAGTAATGCGGCGTTTCTGGGACGGCCTCGCCGGGACGATGCTGGTGCTGTGGATCGGCGGCATCTGGGCGATTGGCTATGTCGCCGCGCCGGTGCTGTTTGCCAATATGGGCGACAAGCAACTGGCCGGGATGCTGGCCGGCAAGCTGTTCGAGGTGATGGCGTGGATCGGCATCGCGGCGGCGGTCTATCTGCTGGTTTATCGCGTCGCGCGCGACGGTGGCGGCGCGCTGAAAACGCTGTTTTTCTGGGTGGTGGCGGTGATGCTGGCGCTGATCCTGACCGGCCTGTTCGGCATCCAGCCCATCATGCAGAGCCTGAAGGACCAGGCCATGCCGCATGCCGTGATGCAAAGCGTGTTTGCCGACCGCTTTGCGCGCTGGCACGGCATATCCAGCATTCTCTATCTGCTCCAGAGCGCGTTGGGCTTGCTGCTGGTGTGGCGTTCGGGGCTGGCGCGATAAGCCCCGCCAGGCGGCAATCAGCCCGGCAGGGCGATGACGGCTTTGGCGGCGGCGCGATAAATCACCAGTACCTTGCCGATTTGCTGCACCGACGCCGCGCCGGTGGCGGTGCATATTTCCTCCAGCCAGGCACGGCGCGTGTCGGGCTCGTTGCTGGCAGCCTTGATCTTGATCAGCTCGTGTGCGCCCAGCGCCTGGTCGATCTCCTTCAAGACGGCAGCCGTCAAACCCTGGTTGCCGATCATGACCACCGGCTGGCGCGCGTGGGCCAGCCCCTTCAGGAATTGCCGTTGTGCAGGCGTGAGTGATTTCATGCTTTTTCCTTAAATTCGAGCGCGGATTGTAGCCGATAGACGACATGGCGCAGAAACCGAAGCGAACCAAATCGGGCAGTGCCTGGATGCATGAGCACGTGACCGATCCCTACGTCAAAAAGGCGCAGCAGGACAATTATCGCTCGCGCGCCGCGTATAAATTGCTGGAAATCGACAAGCGCGACCACCTGTTGCGCCCCGGCATGACGGTAGTGGATCTGGGCGCGGCGCCCGGCAGCTGGTGCCAGGTGGCGGTGCAGAAAATGAAACAGCAGGGCAGGGTGCTGGCAATCGACCTGCTGCCGATGGCGCCCATTCCCGGCGTCGACAGCCTGGAAGGTGACTTCACCGAGCCGGCGGCCCTGGCCTGGCTGGAAGAAAAGTTGCAGTCCGGGCGGGTTGACCTTGTTTTAAGCGATATGGCGCCCAACATCAGTGGGGTGATGCTGTCCGATCAGGCACGACAGTATGAGCTGTGCGAGCTGGCGCTTGATTTTTCCGTGAACTGGTTGAAACCTGACGGCACTTTTCTCGTCAAAGTGTTTCAAGGCGTCGGCTTTGAGGATTTTCGGGCGCAGATGCGGCAGGCATTCGAACAGGTGCTGATCCGCAAGCCCGAGGCTTCGCGCGATCGCAGTGCCGAGGTTTATCTGCTGGGGCGCCGACCCGTTGCGGCAAGGGGTGCGGCGGATGAAACTGCCGTGACAAGCCAGCAAAAGTCGGACTAGAATGAATCCGGACGTGCTGCGTTGAGTTTAAACGTGCTGCGTCGAATTAAATGTGCTGCACCAAGGAGTAAGTGTGAATAATTTGTCCAAAAACATCGCTGTCTGGCTGATCATCGCCGTCGTCCTGATGACGGTCTTCAACCAGTTCGGCGCGCAGCGCACCACGCAGACGCAAATGCCGTACTCGCAGTTCATCGAGGAGGTGCGCCAGCAGCAGATCACCAAGGTGGTGATCGAGGGCAACGTGCTGAAGGGCGAGCGTAGCGATGGCCAGCGCTTCACCAGCTACGCGCCGAGTGATCCGTGGATGGTGTCCGACCTGCTGAAGAACAACGTGTCGGTCGAAGCCAAGCCGGAAGAGCAGCCGTCGTTCCTGGTGAGCATGCTGATTTCGTGGTTCCCCATGCTGCTGCTGATCGGCGTCTGGATCTTCTTCATGCGCCAGATGCAGGGGGGCGGGAAGGGCGGCGCGTTCTCATTCGGCAAGAGCCGGGCACGCCTGCTTGACGAGAATACCAATCCGGTGACCTTTGCCGACGTGGCGGGGTGCGACGAGGCCAAGGAAGACGTGGCTGAGTTGGTGGATTTTCTGAGGGATCCGACCCGATTCCAGAAACTGGGTGGCCATATCCCGCGCGGCGTGCTGATGGTGGGCCCGCCGGGCACGGGTAAAACCCTGCTGGCGCGCTCGATCGCGGGCGAAGCCAAGGTGCCGTTCTTCAGCATCTCGGGTTCGGATTTCGTCGAAATGTTCGTCGGCGTCGGCGCCGCACGCGTGCGCGACATGTTCGAGCAGGCGAAGAAGAGTTCGCCCTGCATCATCTTCATCGACGAGCTCGACGCCGTCGGCCGCCAGCGTGGCGCGGGCCTGGGCGGCGGCAACGACGAGCGCGAGCAGACCCTGAACCAGTTGCTGGTGGAAATGGATGGCTTCGAAGCGACTGCCGGCGTCATCGTCATCGCCGCGACCAACCGCCCCGACGTGCTCGACCCGGCGCTGCTGCGTCCGGGCCGTTTCGACCGCCAGGTGGTGGTGGGCCTGCCCGACATTCGCGGCCGCGAGCAGATCCTGCTGGTGCACATGCGCAAGGTTCCGGTGGCGCCTGACGTGCGCGCCGATATTCTGGCGCGCGGCACTCCCGGCATGTCCGGCGCCGATCTTGCCAACCTGATCAACGAAGCCGCCCTGTTTGCCGCCCGCGGCAACAAGCGCCTGGTCGATATGGACGATTTCGAGAAGGCCAAGGACAAGATCCTGATGGGCGCCGAGCGCAAGTCCATGGTGATCACGCCCGAGGACAAGAAGAAAACGGCTTACCACGAGTCGGGCCATGCGGTGGTCGGCATGTCCCTGCCGGGCTGCGACCCGGTGCACAAGGTGACCGTCATTCCGCGCGGCCGCGCCTTGGGCGTGACCATGTCGTTGCCTACCATGGACCGTTTCAGCCTGTACAAGGATGAGATGCTGTCGCAGATCAGCATGCTGTTCGGTGGCCGGGTGGCCGAGGAGATTTTTGTCGGCAGTATCTCGACGGGCGCATCGAACGACTTCGAGCGCGCCACCAGCATCGCGCGCGACATGGTGACGCGCTACGGCATGTCAGATGCCCTGGGCCCCATGGTCTACGGCGAAAACGAGGGCGAGGTGTTCCTGGGGCGTTCGGTGACCACGCACAAGAACATGAGCGAAGCCACCATGCAGAAGATCGACGCTGAAATTCGCCGCATTCTGGACGAGCAATACGCCGTGGCGAAGAAAATCTTGACCGACAGCCGCGACAAGGTCGAAGCAATGACTGCCGCGTTGCTGGAATACGAAACCATCGATTCCGATCAGATTGGCGACATTATGGCGGGGCGTCCGGTGCGCGAGCCCAAGCCGCTCGCGACCCCGCAACCGCCGGCAGGCGGCGACGACAAGCCGAGTGCACCGGCGCCGACCACGCAGCCTGTACAGGAAGTCTGAACAGGGACTCGGGTTCACGCACTACAATGGAGGGGCTTAGGCTCCTCTTTTTTATGTCCTGTCTCCACGCCGGTTCGCACCGCTTCTCCCTGGCAAGGCCCCTCGTCATGGGCATCGTCAACGTCACGCCGGATTCATTTTCGGATGGGGGCCGTCTGGACGATTCCCGGGCGGCGATCCGGCATGCGCTGACATTGCTGGAAGAAGGCGCCGATATCCTCGATGTCGGCGGGGAATCCACTCGCCCCGGCGCGGCGGCCGTGGCCGTCGGCGAGGAAATTCGCCGCGTGCTGCCGGTAATCGAGGCGCTTGCCGGTCGCGGCTGCGCGGTGTCGGTCGACACGATGAAGCCCGAGGTGATGCGGGCAGCACTCGGTGCCGGCGCGGCCATGGTGAACGATGTGATGGCCCTGCGCGCCCCCGGTGCGCTGGAAGCCGTAGCGGCGTCCGCGGCGGCGGTGTGCCTGATGCACATGCAGGGCGAGCCGCGGCGCATGCAGCAGGCGCCCTGTTATACCGATGTGGTGGAAGAGGTGAAAGGGTTCCTGCAGGATCGCGTTGCGGCCTGCGAGGCGGCAGGAATCGGCCGCGAGCGGCTGGTGATCGACCCGGGCTTCGGCTTCGGCAAGACGCTGGAACACAATCTGGCCTTGCTCAGGCATTTGAAGCGACTGGCTGAACTGGGCGTGCCGGTGCTTGCCGGCCTGTCGCGCAAGTCCATGCTGGGCACGCTGACCGGACGCGATGTCGGGGCGCGCGAATTCGCCGGGGTGGCGGCGCATCTGGCTGCCGTGGCGCGCGGCGCGCGGCTGGTCCGGGTACACAATGTAGCGGCCATGCGCGATGCACTGGCCATCTGGAATGCAGTGGAGGAGCAACAGGATGGGACGTAAGTATTTCGGTACCGACGGCGTGCGCGGCAGGGTGGGCGAGTCCCCCATTACCCCCGAATTTGTCATGCATCTGGGCTACGCCGCCGGGCAGGTGCTGGTGGCCGATCGCGGCAGCCTGCCCCCGAACCAGCACCCGACCGTGTTGATCGGCAAGGATACCCGCATCTCCGGCTACATGCTGGAGGCCGCGCTGGAAGCGGGCTTCACTGCCGCCGGGGTGAACGTGCTGATGACCGGTCCGATGCCGACGCCAGCAGTGGCGTATCTGACGCGCGCCCTGCGCCTGCAGGCCGGGGTGGTAATCTCGGCCTCGCACAATCCGTTCGAGGACAACGGCATCAAGTTTTTCTCGGCCGACGGACAAAAATTGCCCGACAGCGTGGAGGAAGCCATTGAGGCGCGGCTGGATCATCCGATCGTGACGGTCGAGGCGCGTCAGTTGGGGCGTGCTCGTCGCATCGAGGATGCCGCGGCGCGCTACATCGAGTTTTGCAAGAGCACTTTCCCCAATCACCTCGACCTGCGCGGCATGCGGATCGTGGTCGACTGCGCGCACGGCGCGACCTACCACATCGCCCCGCATGTCCTGCACGAGCTGGGGGCCGAGGTGATCGCCATCGGCAACGAGCCGAATGGCTTCAATATCAACGATGAATGCGGCGCGACACATACCCAGGCGTTGTCGGACGCGGTGCGCGCCCATCGTGCGGATCTGGGTATCGCACTCGACGGCGACGGCGACCGCCTGATGATGGCCGACGCCGAGGGGCGGATTTACGACGGCGACCAGCTGGTTTACGTCATTGCACGCCATCGCATCCAGAGCGGCTACATGAAGGGCGGCGTGGTCGGCACCCTGATGACCAATCTCGGCATGGAGCACGCATTGGGACGGATCAATATCCCGTTCGAGCGCGCCAAGGTGGGCGACCGTTATGTTCTCGAGCGGCTCCATGCCAACGGCTGGATGCTCGGGGGCGAGTCCTCCGGGCATATCCTGTGCCTCGACAAGCACACGACCGGTGACGGGATCGTGTCAGCCCTGCAGGTGCTGCGCGCCTTGCGTGAGTCCGGAGAGGCCCTGGAAACGATGACCGCCGATCTGGCCATTTATCCCCAGGTCATGATCAATGTCCGGGTGGCAAAAGGCTTCAAGCTGGGGGCGGTGCCGGCGGTCAGCGCTTCGGTTGCCGAAGCCGAGGCGGCCTTGAACGGCAACGGGCGGGTTCTCCTTCGCGCGTCCGGTACCGAGCCGCTGATCCGCGTGATGGTGGAGGGACGCGATGCGGATCAGGTTCGACACACGGCTGAAACAATAGCCGCTGTTGTAAGGACTGCGGCCGCGGCCGGGTGATTTCCCGCCCTGAAATATATCTGTAATATTCGCCCGTTAGTATGGCGACGTCGCCCATGCGGCAACGTCAACTGCTACCGGAGATTTGCATGCGTATATTCAACAAACTGGTTCAAGCCACCTTGGCTGCGGCCTTGGGTCTGACCTTCTCGGTGAGCGCGCTGGCCGCCGACATCACGGGCGCGGGCGCAACCTTCCCTTACGCCATTTACGCCAAGTGGGCCGAAGCCTATCGGGCGGCCACCGGCAACAGGGTCAACTACCAGGCCATCGGCTCGTCGGGCGGCGTCAAGCAGATCAAGGCCAGGACCACCAATTTTGGTGGCACGGATGCCCCGCTCAAGGACGCAGACCTGGCGGCAGCCAAACTGGTGCAGGTCCCGACCGTAATGGGGGGCGTGACCATCGTCATGAACGTTCCGGGGATTGAATCCGGCAAGCTGAAGCTGGACGGCGTTACGACCGCCGATATCTTCCGCGGCGCGATCACCAAGTGGAACGACCCCGCCATCGTCAGACTAAACCCCGGCGTTACCCTGCCGAATATGGCGATTACCTTGTCGCATCGTTCGGACGGTTCGGGCACCACCTACGCGTTCACCCACTATCTGGCCAAGCAGTCGGCGGCTTTCCTGCGCGAGGTCGGCGCAGGCAACACGGTCAACTGGCCGCGCAATGCGGTGGGTGGCAAGGGTAACGCGGGGGTCGCGGCCAACATCCAGAAGATCAGGGGCACGATCGGTTATGTGGATATCGCCGATGCGATGAATAACAACATGAAGTACATCGCGCTGAAGAACCGTGCCGGCAACTACATTGTGCCGAGCCAGCAGGCGATTGCCGACGCGGCAGCCGGTGCCAACTTCAAGATCAAGGGTATGGCCCCCGATCTGCTGGACCAGCCGCACAAGAACGCCTGGCCCATCACCAGCGCCACTTACATCCTGGCATATGAAAAGGGCCCCGATGCCGCCAAGCAGAAGGGCGTCGTGGACTTCTTTACCTGGTCCCTGAACAACGGTCAGGGCATGGCTGCCGATCTCGGCTTTGTGGCGCTGCCGCCCAACGTCGTGAAAATGGTCGAAGCCGAGATGACGAAGATCAAATAAGGGTTTGTCGAGCCAACTTGTCGAATGCCGGGGGCGGCCTGCCGCCTTCGGCCTTCTACGAAAGCATCTGCCTGTTTCGGCGGGTGCTCCCGCAGATAACGATTAAACCGATAGGCACCCCCCGTGAGTGAGCCCAGTGTATCCGCCGGAATTGATCCGCATGCAAGGCAGGTCAGGAAATTCCGCTTGCAGGACAGATTTTTCCACCACACCACCCAGCTATTCGCCTTTGTCGTCCTGGCGGCATTGGTGGGAATTCTGGTGTCGCTCACCTACGAAGCCTGGCCCAGCATCAAGGCATTCGGCCCGTCCTTCCTGTGGACCAATATCTGGAGCGTGCCCGATGACGAGTACGGCGCACTGGCGGCCATTTACGGTACGGTCGTGACGTCCGTGCTGGCTTTGTTGATTGCGGTGCCGATCAGTTTCGGGATTGCCCTGTTCCTGACCGAAACCTGCCCGGTGTGGTTGCGCCGCCCCCTGGGGACCGCGATCGAATTGCTGGCAGGCATCCCCTCGATTGTTTACGGCATCTGGGGCCTGTTCGTGTTTGCGCCGCTGTTTGCCGACCATATCCAGCCCCCCCTGCAGGCGCTGCTGGGCGATGTGCCGGTGATCGGCGGCTGGTTTTCCGGCCCGCCCATCGGCGTCGGCATCCTGACGGCGAGCATTGTGCTGTCGCTGATGGTGATTCCCTTTATCGCTTCGGTCATGCGCGACGTGTTCGAAACCGTGCCGCACGTGCTGAAGGAGTCTGCTTATGGCCTGGGCTGCACCACCTGGGAAGTGGCGCGCAGTGTCGTGCTGCCTTACACCCGCGTCGGCGTCATCGGCGGCATCATGCTGGGACTGGGGCGGGCACTGGGCGAGACCATGGCGGTCACCTTCGTGATCGGCAACGCCAACCGCATCAACGGCAGCCTTTTTGCACCGGGCACCTCGATTGCATCCACCCTGGCGAACGAGTTCGGCGAGGCCGATCCCGGCCTGCATATCGCTGCCCTGTTCGAACTGGGCCTGGTGCTGTTCATCATCACCTTTGTCGTGCTGGCGATTTCGCGCTGGCTGATCAGCCGCAGCATGGGCTCGGAGGGGCTGTAGATCATGATGAGCCTGTACACCCGCCGCATCTGGATCAACCGCATCGGCATCACCCTGTCCATGTTGGCGATGAGCATCGGGCTGATCGCGCTACTGTGGATTTTGTGGACGCTGTTTTCCAGGGGGTTTGCCGCGCTGAGCTGGGATTTGTTTACCCAGGACACGCCAGCGCCGGGTTCCGAAGGCGGCGGTCTGCGCAATGCCATCGTCGGCAGCGGTCTGATCCTGTTTTTTTCCATGCTGATCTCGACGCCGATCGGCATTCTGGCCGGGATTTATCTGGCCGAGTATGGGCGCGTCTCCAGATTTGCATCGTTCACCCGCTTCATGACCGACATCATGCTGTCGGCCCCCTCCATCGTCATCGGCCTGTTCGTGTACGCGCTGTTCGTGGTGACCACCGGCGGATTTTCCGGCTGGGCGGGGTCGCTGGCGCTGGCGCTGATTGCCATTCCGGTGGTGGTGCGCACCACCGAAAACATGCTGAAGCTGGTGCCGACCAGCCTGCGCGAAGCAGCCTTTGCGGTGGGCGCGCCACGCTGGCAGGTCTCGCTCAAGGTCACCTTGCGCGCGGTCAAATCCGGCGTGGTGACCGGCGTGCTGCTGGCGATGGCGCGCATTACCGGCGAAACCGCGCCGCTGTTGTTTACCGCGCTGAACAACCAGTTCTTCAGCACCAACATGTCCGAACCGATGGGCAACCTGCCGGTGGTGATTTTCCAGTTCGCGTTGAGCCCGTATGACAACTGGGTCAACCTGGCCTGGGGCGGGGCGCTGTTGATTGCCCTTCTGGTGTTGGCGGTCAACATCGGTGTGCGCATCGTTTTCCGCAACAAGGTCAAACGTTAATTTCTCCGGAGCTACGCTGTGTTCAATCAACCCATGCCCGATCAAGCCATGCCGCCCGACGAAAATATTGCGCTGCAGGTCCGCAATCTGGATTTTTTTTACGGTGATTTCAAAGGCCTCAACAACGTCAATCTGGATGTCGCCAACAAGAAAGTGACGGCCTTCATCGGACCCTCCGGTTGCGGAAAATCCACCTTGCTGCGCACCTTCAATCGCATGTATGACCTGTACCCGGGACAGCGCGCCGAAGGGCAGATTATTTTTCATGGCAAGAATCTGCTCGACAAGAGCCAGGACGTAAACCTTGTACGCGCCAAGATCGGCATGGTGTTCCAGAAGCCAACGCCGTTTCCCATGACGATCTATGAAAACATTGCTTTTGGCGTGCGCCTGTATGAGCGAATGTCGAAAAGCGCAATGGACGATCGCGTCGAATGGGCGCTCAACAAGGCCGCGCTGTGGGGTGAAGTGAAGGACAAGTTGCAGCAGAACGGCCTGTCGCTTTCTGGCGGCCAGCAACAGCGCTTGTGCATCGCGCGCGCGGTCGCGGTCAAACCCGACATCGTGCTGCTGGACGAGCCGACCTCGGCGCTAGATCCGATTTCTACTGCCAAGATCGAAGAACTCATTAACGAGCTAAAGAGCGAATACACCATCGCCATCGTCACGCACAACATGCAGCAGGCCGCGCGGGTTTCCGACTTCACGGCCTTCATGTACCTGGGTGAACTCATCGAATTCAACGAAACCGGCACGATCTTCATGCAGCCGGTCAAAAAGCAGACCGAAGACTACATTACCGGCCGATTCGGCTAATCTCCCGGCGCGCGCGACGTTTGGGCGGTTGACCGCCGGGCGCGTTGCGCTTACCATCGCGCACTTTTGTTTGGCAGAATCCCATGCGCAAGAAGCTCGTAGCCGGTAACTGGAAAATGCATGGCAGCCTGGCCGAAAATGCCGCGTTGCTGTCCGCACTCAAGCCTGCCTTGGCCGGTATCGAGGCCGTGGTTTGCGTGCCTTTTCCGTACCTGGCGCAGGCGCAGGCCGAACTCACCGGATCGTCGATTGCCTGGGGCGCGCAAAACGTGTCCGAGCAGACCAAGGGCGCGTTCACCGGCGAAGTGTCGGCATCCATGCTGCTCGATTTTGGCTGCACGTATGTGATCGTCGGTCATTCCGAGCGGCGCAGCCTGTACGGCGAATCCGACGCACTGGTGGCGCGCAAATACGTGGCAGCGCAGGCGGCGGGTTTGACGCCCATTCTGTGCGTCGGCGAATCGCTGGCCGAGCGCGAGTCGGGCGTGACCGAAGCGGTCGTCTCGCGTCAGCTCGATGCCGTGATTGACGCGGCAGGGGTGGCTTCGCTGGCCGGAGCCGTAATCGCCTATGAGCCGGTATGGGCGATCGGCACCGGCAAAACCGCCTCGCCGGAACAGGCGCAAGCGGTGCATGCCTTCATTCGCGGCAGGGTCGCCGCACTCGATGCAAGCGTGGCAGACCAGCTTGTCATCCAGTATGGGGGTAGCGTAAAAGCCGCGAATGCGGCAGAATTGATGGCTCAGCCCGATATCGATGGCGGCCTGATTGGCGGCGCTTCACTGGTCGCCGACGAATTCGCCGCGATTTGCCGGGCAGCAGCCAAGTAAGAGTCAAATATGGAAACATTGTTCTGGGTCCTTCACGTTATTGTTGCCATCACGGTCATCGCGCTGGTGTTGTTGCAGCACGGCAAGGGGGCGGACATGGGCGCGGCATTTGGCAGCGGGTCGTCCGGCAGCCTGTTCGGCGCCACGGGTTCGGCCAATTTTCTCAGCCGCAGCACTGCCGTCGTGGCGACCCTGTTTTTCCTGACCAGTCTGGGCCTGGCCTATTTCGGGCTCCAGCAACACAAACCGACCAGTGTGCTGGATCGCACAACGGTACCGGCGACCACGACGCAGCCTGCTGCGCCGGTCCCGGGCCAGAGCAACGGCTCGAAAGCGGGTGACATTCCGCAGTAAATCAGCAGTACTCATTGGGCGCATGCCCTTTGGCCGACGTGGTGGAATTGGTAGACACGCTATCTTGAGGGGGTAGTGGCCATTGGTCGTGCGAGTTCAAGTCTCGCCTTCGGCACCAGTTTGATTGACATGATGACACCCGCCTT
The DNA here is from genome assembly GCA_030682175.1 of Rhodocyclaceae bacterium. Taxonomy (GTDB): domain Bacteria; phylum Pseudomonadota; class Gammaproteobacteria; order Burkholderiales; family Rhodocyclaceae; genus Sulfuricystis. The sequence continues at coordinate 30,550 of JAUXOM010000036.1, read as the reverse complement.
CAGGGTGTATTAAAAAATTAATGTCTTGACGCACCTGAGGGGCAGGACTAGAATACCGGCCCTCAAACAGCAGCTTTGCCAGAAGCTGATGATGCCAGAAATGGCAGTGAATAAGGATTTCAAGCTTTATTGCGGGGTGGAGCAGTCTGGCAGCTCGTCGGGCTCATAACCCGAAGGTCGTAGGTTCAAATCCTGCCCCCGCTACCATATATAAAACTGCATGGATGCAGGAGTTAGTGCAACGTAAGGATTGGTTGTAGAGAACCCCGTTTTGGGGTTTTTTATTTTCTGGGCTTTGGTTATTTAAAAGCTCTCAGTTGGTTATTAATGGAAGAGCCGTCGGCTCTTTTTTTTTGTGCGAAAGTAAGTGAGGATAAAATGAAACAGGCTCCTGAGCATTTGGTTAATCTGATTGAGCCAATTGTTGAAGGTTTAGGTTATGAATGCGTCGGCATTGAATATAATCCACATCCTAAACATGGTCTGTTAAGAATCTACATCGATAGTGATAACGGAATCCTGGTTGAGGACTGTTCTAAAGTCAGTCATCAAATCAGTGGCGTTCTGGATGTCGAAGACCCGATTCAAGGTAACTATCAGTTGGAAGTTTCTTCGCCGGGCGAAGACAGGCTCTTTTTTAAAGTGAGTCAGTTTGAGCGTTACATTGGCAGTATGGCGTTCATTCATTTATTTAAAGCCATAAACGGCCGCAGAAAAATTAACGGCCTGATAGAAAAAGTTGAAGGCGAAGTGATTACGCTTCAGGAAGGCGATGAGGTTTTTGAGGTTCCTTTTAGCGCGATGAGCAAGGCGCGCTTGATCCCTGAATCCCGTGTATTAAATCAAAGTATTGAAAAAGGAGGGCGCGGTGGCAAATAAAGAAATTTTGTTGGTGGTGGATGTTTTTTCTAATGAAAAGGATATTGAAAAAGAAGTTGTTTTCCAGGCCATTGAGTCCGCATTAGAAGCGGCCACAATCAAACGCCACGCGAATCAAATTAAAGCCCGTGTTTGCATTAACAGAAAAACCGGCGATTATGTCACTTACCGAGTGTGGGACGTAGTTGATGCGAATAGTCAAATTGATGGCGATGTTGAGTTTCCGGAAACGCAAATATTGTTGGAAGTGGCGCGCTTTGACAATCCGGATGCTCAAATCGGCGATGTCATTGAGGAAGAAATTGAATCGGTCGATTTTGGCCGTATTGCAGCACAGACCGCTAAACAGGTTATTATTCACAAGGTTAGGGAAGCAGAACGCAAGAAAATTGTTGACGCTTATAAGAGCCGTGTCGGCGAGCTAATTACCGGCATCGTAAAACGCATCGAAAAAGGCAGTGTTTATCTGGATTTGGGCGGCCATGTTGAGGCTTATATCGCCAAAGAAGACATGATTCCCCGTGAAGCGATACGCATCGGCGACAGAATCCGGGGCTATTTGAAAGACGTGCGTTTAGAGCCGCGCGGCCCGCAATTGTTTGTTAGCCGTACCGCGCCGGAATTATTGATTGCGCTATTCCGGCTTGAAGTGCCGGAAGTGGGCGAAGGTTTGATTGAAGTTATGGGGGCTGCGCGTGATCCGGGTTCCAGAGCCAAGATTGCGGTTAAAGGCAATGATCCGAGGCTGGATCCAGTCGGCGCTTGTGTCGGCATGAGAGGGTCGAGAGTGCAGTCGGTTTCTAACGAACTGGCCGGCGAGCGTGTCGATATTATCCTGTGGAATCAAAGTGAAGCTCAGTTCGTGATTAATGCAATGTCGCCTGCTGAAATTCAGTCTATCGTTATCGACGAAGACAAACACAGTATGGATCTGGCTGTCGGTTCAGACAATTTGTCTCAAGCAATCGGCCGAGGCGGTCAAAATGTGCGTCTTGCTACCCAGTTAACCGGTTGGGAATTGAATGTCATTGACGCGTCAAAGGCGGAACAAAATAGTGAGGCTGAGGCTGGCAAGATCAAGCAGTTATTTGTTGACCAGCTGGACGTCGATGAAGAGATTGCCACGATTCTAGTTGAAGAAGGTTTTAATACGGTCGAAGAAATTGCCTATGTTCCGGTCAGCGAAATGTTGGAAATTGAAGGCTTTGATGCCGATTTAGTGGATACTTTGAGAAGCCGGGCTAAAGATGCGTTGCTGATTAGCGCTATTGCCGCTGAAGAGAAAATAGAAACAGCCGAGCCTGCACAGGATTTGCTGGAAATGGAAGGTATGGACAGGGATTTGGCTTATGGCTTGGCAGGTCATGGCATTATTACGATGGATGATTTGGCGGAACAGGCAATAGATGATTTATTGAATTTTCCGGGCATGAATGAAGACAGGGCGGCAAAGTTGATTATGAAGGCGCGTGAGCCTTGGTTTGCTGAGGAACAGGCGAGTAGGTAAGGGGTATGAAAAATGAGTAATAAAACGGTACGGCAATTAGCGGAGGTGGTCAAAATACCTCTGGAACGTTTATTGGAGCAGCTGAAAGAAGCGGGGTTATCTGCGACTACGCCTGATGATGTGATCAATGAGGATGAAAAAATGCAGTTGCTTGCGCATTTGCGTAAGCGCCATGGCAAAGAGGAGGGTGCGGCAGAAGTTTCTTTGAAGCGGGTGACGTTAAAGCGTAGGACGGTCAGTGAACTTAAGCAGGCCAGTGTGCCTGGCACCACTACCAAAACGATCAGTGTTGAAGTCCGTAAGCAGAAAACGTATATCAAGCGTAGTGAAGTCGCGGATTCCGATGAGCATAAGAATACGGGGCAGGCGCTTAAAGAACAAGTGGTCTTGCCGGTTGAAACTATTCCTGCTGTTGATGTCGAGGCTGAGGTTATTGTTCCTGTTGGGGAGCCGATAACAGAAGTCATTTTGGAGCAGCAAGAACAGCCTGTACTTGAGCCGACAGTTGCAGCGGTGGTTGAAACTGAAGAAACTCAAGCGCCTGTCGCGCCGGAAATAAGCGCCGTTGATTTAGTGTCGGTTACGGAAGAGCGGAAAGAAGAGGCGGCGGCAACGGAAGCCAGAAAAAAACAGCGGGAAAAAGAACAGCGTCTTGAAGAGTCGATCAAGAGAAATGCGGATAAGGTCAGGCAGCAGGCCTCTGCTAAACAAGAGGTTCTGCATAGAAAAAAACAGGAAGAAGGCACGCGCTCCGGTGCGGGCGGTAGGGACAGTAAAAAGCCGAAGAAAAAAGGCAGCAAAAAAACCGAACGTGTCAGCATTAAAGCTGAAGGCAAGCATCAGTTTGAAATGCCGGTTGAGCCTATTGTCAAAGAGGTTGCGATACCGGAAATGATTATCGTCTCCGATCTTGCGCAAAAGATGAGCGTTAAAGCCGCGATGGTTATCAAGCATCTGATGAAGCTGGGTATTATGGCAACCATCAATCAAAGCATAGACCAGGAAACAGCGGTCATTCTGGTGGAGGAAATGGGCCATAAAGCGATTATGCAGAGTGATGACGATCTTGAGCAGGAAATGTTGTCCGAGGCGCAAGATGAAGATAATCGAGTGGAGCTGCCGCGGGCGCCGATTGTCACCATCATGGGCCATGTCGATCACGGTAAAACCTCGCTGCTCGATTATATCCGTAAAACCCGTGTTGCTGCCGGTGAAGCGGGCGGTATCACCCAGCATATCGGTGCTTATCAGGTAATAACCGACCACGGTTCGGTCACCTTTTTAGACACGCCGGGCCATGCTGCCTTTACTGCGATGCGTGCTCGCGGTGCTGATGTCACCGACGTGGTCATTGTTGTGGTTGCAGCCGATGACGGTGTGATGCCGCAAACTAAGGAAGCGGTCGAACATGCCAAGGCGGCTAATGTGCCGATTATTGTGGCGATGAACAAGATTGATAAGCCCGATGCCAATCCTGACAAAGTCATGCAGGAGCTGGCCAATATCGATGTGATTGCGGAAGAGTGGGGCGGCGATGTGCAGTTCCTGAAAATTTCAGCAAAAACCGGCGAAGGTATTGATGATTTGATTGAAGCCTTGATTGTGCAAACCGAAATTCTGGAATTGAAAGCCCCGGTCGAAGGTGCTGCATCGGGTATTGTGATTGAGTCGAGGCTGGATAAAGGCCGCGGTGTTGTTGCTACCGTATTGATCCAAAAAGGGACGTTGGAAAGCGGCCAAATGGTGCTGTGCGGCCATGAATACGGCCGGGTTCGCGCCATGTTCAACGAGAATGGTGTTGCCATCAAATCAGCCGGGCCTTGTGCGCCTGTCGAAATTCTGGGGCTTTCGGGAACGCCGAACGCCGGTGATGAATTCCTGGTGGTGCAAAACGAACGTATCGCCAAAGATTTGGCCAAGCATCGTGAAGACCGCAAAAAACTGTCCCGCCATGCGGTACAACAAGCCTCCAAGTTGGATGAAGTTTTCTCCAGAATGGCGACCGGTGAAATTGCCAGCGTCAATCTGGTGTTAAAAACCGATGTTCAGGGCAGTTTGGAAGCCTTGCGCAGTTCTTTGGTCGGCTTGTCGAATGATGAAGTCGAAGTAAAAGTCGTGTTCGGTGGTGTCGGCGGCATTAACGAAGGCGATGCCAATTTGGCTTTGGCTTCAGGTGCAATTTTGATGGGCTTTAATGTCCGCGCCGATGCCACGGCACGTAAACTGATTGAAGAAAAGGGCATCGACCTGCATTACTACAGCATCATTTATGAAGCGATTGATGAGGTTAAAAAAGCCATCAGCGGTATGTTGGCGCCGGAAATCAAGGAACAAATTGTCGGTCTTGCCGAAGTGCGCGATGTCTTCAAGTCGCCAAAATTCGGTGCGATTGCCGGTTGTATGGTGGTTGATGGTTTCGTCAAGAGAAATCTGCCGATACGGGTTCTGCGTAATAACGTGGTGATTTATGAAGGGCAGTTGGAATCTTTGCGCCGTTTCAAAGACGATGCGGCTGAAGTCAAAATGGGCATGGAATGCGGCATCGGCGTAAAAAATTACAACGATGTCCAACCCGGCGATCAAATCGAAGTGTTTGAACGCATCGAAGTTAAACGGGAACTGTAAATCTTATGGCAAGAGAATTTGGCCGCAATGCCCGGGTTTCATCGCAGATGCAAAAAGAGCTTTCAATGATTCTGCAACGCGATATTAATGATTCCCGGTTAGGCTTTATTACTATCAATGAAGTGGTGGTCACGAAAGACTTGGCGGTTGCCAAAATTTACGTCACCGTGTTGAATGTTGATGAACAAGGCAAGAAAGCTAACGTTAAATTGCTGAACGAAATGTCGCCGGTGATCCGGCATCAACTCGCCAAGCGAATGCGTTTGCGGCATATCTCGGATTTGCGTTTTTATTACGACGATTCCTTTGATACCGGTATGCGGGTTGCCGAGCTGTTGAGTGATCTGGATAAAAAGCCTGCCGATTCCATTCAGAGTGAGTCAGGCGAAGATTAGTCCGGCATGAGTAAACGCAAGTCAGGACTCAATATTCACGGCATCGTGCTGCTTGATAAACGTTTGGGCGTCTCGTCAAACAAAGCCTTGCAGGAAGTTAGGCGCTTGTTTAATGCCAATAAAGCGGGGCATACCGGCAGCCTTGATCCTTTAGCTACCGGCTTGCTGCCGCTTTGTTTTGGCGAAGCGACCAAGGTGTCGGCGCTGATGCTTGATGACAACAAACGTTATCAGGTGGTTGTCCAGCTTGGCGTGATGACCGATACCGGCGACGCCGAAGGCACGGTGATAGAAACCAAGCCGGTGCCTGAACTATCGATTGACGATATTCTGGTCTGTCTGAAAAAATTTACCGGCGAAATCGACCAAGTCCCGCCGATGTATTCGGCGTTAAAACTTAACGGTAAAAAGCTCTATGAACTGGCGCGAGAAGGCATTACTGTCGAGCGTAAAGCCCGGCATATCACCATCTTTGACTTGAAGCTGCTGGATTTTGCTAAAGATCAGTTGACGCTGGACGTGTTTTGCTCAAAAGGCACCTATATCCGCTCCTTGGCTGAAGATATTGGCCATGATTTGGGCTGCGGCGGCACGGTAAAAGAGTTGCGCAGGCTTGAAGCCGGCCAATTCAATATAAACGATGCCAGAACCATCGAGCAATTAACGGCTATGGATCAGCAAAGTTTGCAGGCTTGCCTAATTAATGTCGATAAACCGCTTGAGCACCTGCCGTCTGTGCATTTATCGGATGAACAGGCAGTCTCCATCAACTACGGCCAGTCTGTCGAGCTTTCGTCATTGCCCAATGCCATTATCGGCACGGTGCGGATGTACCGTGCTGAGATGTTTTTAGGCTTGGGGGAAATGGCTTTGGATGGTAAACTAGCGCCGAAAAAGTTGTTCAATATGAGCAATGAAAGCATCTGAGCTGAAAAGCTCGGATGAAAAAAATACACCTGTTTCTACACCCTATCGTGGACTCAGTGTACTTAAGGAGCCGCCCATTATGGCGGCTTTATTTTTTAATTTTTAATCTATTAAAATAGGGATTACAAATGCCATTTACTGCAGAACAAAAAAAAGCGGTTGTCGAAGCGTACCGCCAGTCAGAAACCGATACCGGCTCACCTGAAGTGCAAGTTGCTTTATTGACAGCACATATCACGCATTTAACGCCGCATTTTGCAGCACACAAAAAAGACAATCATTCACGTCGCGGACTGTTGCGCATGGTTAATCAGCGTCGTAAATTGCTCGATTATCTGAAAAACAAAGACAGCAACCGTTATCGTACATTGATTGAACGTCTCGGTTTACGTAAGTAACAGACTAAAAAAACGGCACCTTCACAGTGCCGTTTTTGTTGCAAGCCGGGTTAGTAATAGCGTAGCCCGGCACTCACTCCATAACCCACCTCGCAAAGGAACCTTATAGTGAATCCTATCAGGAAAGAATTTCAGTACGGCGATCGACTCGTTAAATTAGAAACCGGTGAAATAGCCCGCCAGGCCGATGGCGCAGTTATGATCGATGTAGAGGGTACGACACTGTTAGTTACCGTCGTCGGTAAAAAACAGGCCAGCGGCGGCGACTTTTTCCCGTTGACTGTGAACTATCAGGAAAAAGCCTACGCAGCCGGTAAAATACCGGGCGGCTTTTTTAAGCGGGAAGGGCGTCCCAGTGAAAAAGAAACCTTAACCTCACGCTTGATTGACCGACCTATCCGTCCTCTGTTCCCTGAGGGCTACACCAACGAAGTTCAGATCATTGCCACCGTTGTATCGCTCAATCCTGAAGTTGATCCCGAAATTCCCGCCTTATTGGGCGCCTCCGCTGCCTTGGCAGTTTCAGGCCTGCCTTTTAACGGCCCCGTAGGTGCAGCCACAGTCGGTTATAAAGACGGTGCCTATTTATTAAACCCAAGCCCTGCTGCCTTGAAAGAATCGCAGCTGGAATTGGTCGTTGCCGGAACCGCCCATGCGGTATTAATGGTCGAATCGGAAGCCGACAACCTGTCGGAAGAAGTGATGCTGGGCGCGGTTTTATTCGGTCATGAGCAAATGCAGGTTGCCATCAGCGCCATTAACGAATTTGCCGCTGCTGCCGGCGCAGGCGTTGTTGAGTGGGTTGCTCCTGAAGTGAATGCCGAACTTAAAAAACGCGTCACTGACGAAGTTGAAGCCGGTATAAAAGCCGCTTATCAAGTCGCGGAAAAACTGGTCAGACAAGAGCAGTTGAAAGACATCAGAAATGCCGCTGTTGAAAAACTGATGGCCGATGCCGAATATGCCGAAAGTGACATTCGCGGCATTATTGAGCACTTGGAATACCGCATCGTTCGTAACGCAATTTTGAACGAAAGCAAACGCATAGACGGACGTGCCTTAGACAAAATCAGACCGATTACGGTCAGAACCGGCGTATTGCCCAGAACTCACGGTTCGGCATTATTTACCCGTGGCGAAACTCAAGCACTGGTTATCGCAACATTAGGCACACAACGCGATGCGCAAATCATCGACGCATTGGCCGGTGAGTACAAAGAACCGTTTATGCTGCATTACAATTTTCCTCCGTACAGCGTCGGCGAAACCGGCTTTGTCGGCTCGCCAAAACGCCGCGAAATCGGTCATGGCCGTTTGGCGAAACGTGGCGTTGCCGCCGTGTTGCCGAACATGGAAGAATTTCCCTACACCCTGCGCGTCGTGTCTGAAGTGACCGAATCCAACGGCTCAAGCTCAATGGCATCAGTTTGCGGCAGCAGTTTGGCGTTAATGGATGCCGGTGTGCCGATCAAATCACCGGTTGCGGGTATCGCAATGGGCCTGATTAAAGAAGGCGATAACTTTGCAGTCTTGTCCGACATCATGGGTGATGAAGATCATCTGGGCGACATGGACTTTAAAGTCGCAGGTTCCGTAGACGGCATCACCGCGCTGCAAATGGACATCAAAATTGATGGCATTACCGCAGAAATCATGAAGACAGCGTTGGAGCAAGCAAAACATGGCCGTTTGCATATCCTGGGTGAAATGAACAAAGCCTTGTCTTCCACCCGTGAAGAAATGTCCGATTTCGCACCGCGTATTATCACGTTCAAAATTGATCCTGCAAAAATCCGCGAAGTGATCGGCAAAGGCGGCGCAACCATCCGTAGCATCACCGAACAAACCGGCGCCAGTGTTGATTTGACCGATGACGGTGTGGTTAAAGTGGCATCCGTTGATAAAGCCGCTGGTGAAGAAGCGCGCCGTTTGATCGAAGAAATTACCGCTGAAGTTGAAGTCGGCAAAGTCTACGAAGGCAAAGTCGTGCGCTTAATGGATTTCGGTGCTTTCGTAACCATATTGCCCGGCAAAGACGGCTTGGTTCATATCTCGCAAATTTCAGACGAACGCGTGGATAAAGTCAGCGACAAACTGAATGAAGGCGATATCGTTAAAGTCAAAGTGCTGGAAATTGACCGTCAGGGCAGGGTTAGGTTGAGCATGAAAGAAATCGAGATCGATGCAGAGTAAGGTCAATTAAGGCAATAAATAGACCCTGTTTCCCATGAGGGCACGAAGTATGCGACGTATAATTGTTTTTCTCGTGCTTTCATGGTGAATTCAAGGGATTTTATTTCTTGATTTAGTTAAGAAAACCTTTAGAATTACCCGTCCTACATGGGGGTGTTAGCTCAGTTGGTAGAGCAGTGGACTCTTAATCCATAGGTCTAGGGTTCGAATCCCTAACGCCCCACCAATAAAATCAAGGCCTTACAAGAAATTGAAGGCCTTTTTTATTATCTGAAATAAAATTTTTCCCATTCCTGTCCCATTTCTAAAAAAACAACCGCAACGCTTGTGTGAAGACCTGCGATATTGTGTGAAGACCTGCGATATTTGGACAAGGTGATGGGACTAGCGGGGATGACTGGAGCCTAGACGGGACACGGGTTCTAGGGTTTTTTGGCTGTTTTTGGTTTTGCGCGATATTTGGCGTGATTTTTTCGGTTTTTTGTTTTTTTTGCGCGATATTTGGCGGTGTCTGCGTTATTGGTTTTCTTGCTTTGGCCGGATTTAACGGCTCCTTTCTTGGTTTTTTTCTGCGTTTCGTTTCTCGCCTATATATATAGTATAACTGTCGCCATAATTTTGCCTACTGTTGTCGGTTATCGATACATTGTAGGTGTTGGTGATGGTGTTTTGCGTTTCTGTCGTCTGCCGTTGCTGCATGATGGCTTCCAGTTCTTCTTTTAGCATATTGCTTTCCTTTTTTAGGTCATTGATTTGACTAGCTCGTTGAGTATGGTTGACGCGCGGTCTTGTCCGGCTTTCGCCCTTTTTTTATCTTCCTCCTCGTACATTTGATACATCAAGCCGATGGCTTTGGCCTTTTGGTCGGGCTGTAGGCGGCTCCGATGCTTGCTTAGCGCTTCTTCTATGGTTTCGATGGCGAGCTTGAGGCGCTGGTAGTCGATGACCACCAGCGGCTCCACCAAGTCGCCGATGGGCGCGTTGGGCTGGCTGACGGTGTCCGCCACCAACATCGGGCCTTGCCCGGTCAATAGCCATGTAGCATTGATGCCAGCATTGATTAAGCGAATGATAGCGTCAGCGCCTGGCTTGCTAATATCCATCTCATACTTTTGAATCGTGCTAAACGGGATTCCTAATAAGGAGCTTGCTTCATCTTGTTTAAGCTTCTTATATTCCCTCCATTGTTTTAATCTGCCCCCGATAGTCATGTCGCAACCAATGCGGTCTGTTGCGACACACTCACTTTTTTCTGTTGCGACACTGTCGCAACAGTAAGCATTTGATAATAATAAATAAAATTAAAAATCATTGGTTTGTTCTCCCGACTCTGTTGCGACAAAAATAAAATAAATCCTGATTAGGATTCTTTTTGTTTGACTGAACTCCTAATTAGGAGTCTAATAATCACTCGTTATTTAACTTGATGAAGGAAAAGACTATGAATGACCTAAGCACAAAAAAAGCCAGTCAAGACGTGGAACCCGCGCAGGACTGGCACCCCGCCGACGTTAAGGCGGCGCTGGCTAAAGCCGGTTACACGCTCGCGGCACTGGCCGAAGAGCATGGTTTAAAAGGCGGCGCAACACTGTCGAAAGCGTTGACCTCCAGTTTTCCTATTGCCGAGAAGCGTATTGCTGACGCTATCGGCGTCCATCCTAAAGTGATCTGGCCGAGCCGCTATAACGAAGACGGCAGCCGCAAACTGCAAGGCTTTAGAGCGATAGAGTCTAGCCGAAGAATGGCGAAAGCTCAAGCTAAGGCAAATGGAGAGCAGCCATGAGCACGGAGGCGGATGTTTATGAGCTTGATTTTAAAGTTCGTAGTGTTTCAGAAGCAGGTGACGTCACTTATATGTGTCCTGATTTCAGCGTGCTGATCGATACAGAGACTGGGTTTATATCTGCTGTATTCGGTACTGGAGGTAAATCATGAGTCCAGGAGAGAGAGTAGAGCTTGAGGTAACAGTTTACCAGCTGACCGTACTGATGAATGCGGCTACCCATCCGGGTCATCGGTTGCCGAAATTGGACGCTGTGGAAAACGGTACAGTCAATAGTCATCCTATCGAACTGAAAAAACTAATGTTAATTAGGCAGTTAGAGCAATTATCGATGATACGACGGTTGGTGCCGGACGATACGGAGTCCTGGGAGATGACTGAGCTGGGTGACGCGCTTGTTGAGTGGATCATTGAGGCAGCGGCGCAGTGTCAAACGCAGCTTGAGAGTAGGCATTCCCAAGCTGGCGCTTGGGAACGAGACAGAATGGCAAAAGCTCAAGCCAAGGCGGAAGGGGGTGAGGTGTGAAAACGGTCATGACGCCCTTTCCTGATGTTGAGGCACCGTGTCCTAAGTGTGATCGGTCGGTACTGATCGGGGGCTGGGAGTTTGAGACGAGTTCGCTTTATTTTGCTAAAGCGGTTGCGGTTTGCGAGGACTGTGATGTTGAGTTCTTGGTTCAGGTTGAATAGGAGACGAGGATGAATCGATATGCATTGTTGTTGCAAGGCGGCCAATGCGCACTGGACATTGACGCTTGGGACATGGGACATGCACTGAGAACGGCGGCGGAAAAAATTGCCGAGGGCTGGGCGGTGTATGCAATCCGGTGCGAAAGCGGCTATGAAGCGCATCTTTAGCGCGTTTAATCGCGGCCGGGTGGCCGCTCCCACAGTAGGAGAAAGTTATGTATACGATGAGTGATGAGCAATACCGGCGGATGCTGGCCGCCGAAGAAAAGATGGCGGAGGCCGGGGCGTTGCTGCGCGATTGCAGCAGCTATGCCTTTGCCATGGGGCAGTTCGAGGGCAGCGGCGAGGGCTCAGCGTTATCGCGGCGGGTGGATGCCTTTCTGCGCGATTGGGCGCTGCCAAAATGAGCCCGCCGACCGACATTAACCGCCCGGCGTCGACGGAGGAGATTGCCGCCGCGCTGGGCTTATCGAAACGCTCGGCTGAACGCAAGGCCGACAAGAGCAACTGGCCTTACACCGAACAAGCGACACATAGCCGCCACAAAAAACGCCTGTATGCGCTGAAGACCTTGCCGCAAGACGTGCAATTTGCGCTATTAAACAAACGGATCGACGACCCTGTCGATCAAACCCTTAATGAACAACAGGACACACACCATGCCACACAAAATACATTTGGACTTTCCCGACCCGATGACGCTAGACGAGGAGCAGCGGCTATTGGACATGCGGCGCTGGCTGACCGTGGATCATCTGCTGATTCTGATAAGAATCAAACAGGACACGCCCTATCTGGCGGACATGGCCGACGGGTGGTATCCCCACCTGGACAGCCTAAAAGTGGCCGAAATACCTGCCTACCGGCTCAAGGAGGAAAAACTGCTGGAGATAGCGCGGACACGGGAGCTGGAGCGCTTGGGCTATCTGACGCTGACGGCGGACGAAGCCTGGACGCTGACGGATTGGGGGCTGATGGCGCTCAAGTTTTGGACGGCGTACCTGTACGACACGATCCGAAGGCCGTTTTAAAAACAGCGTTGGCTAAACCCCAATCTAATCTGCCTCCCTTAAATAAAACGCAAATACGCATCCATGAAGCCATAAAACACATCGTCAATTACGTCACCGCCACTGGCTTGCCAAAGCGGGCCGCGTTGGCGGTGCTGAACAAGAGCTATGCCGATGGCAGTCTGTCTAAGACCTTGCGCTGGTCGCTGGAACATGCCTGGGAAAAGCGCCGCGACGGTTGCGTATTGAACGTGAGTACATATAGCAAATGGGAGGCCAACTTTAAAGAACGCGGCCACTATGCGCCGCTGAAGCGGGCCAAGGATTTCACGCTGAAGCCTTGGCATGTGTTGGCCGTTGACTTAAAGCGCCGCCCGCAAGGCAGTTCAAAGCGCTGGATACATGCCGAACTGGTCAAGGCCTTAGGCGACGATGCGCCGGGTTACAGCGCGATGTGCGTGTGGTTCCATGAAAAATTGAGCGAAAAAGACCAGCTCGAAGGACGCTATAGCGGGTCGCAACTGCGCTCAAGGAAGTTTTACCAACACCGCACTAGCGAGGGCTTGGAGCCCGGAACGCTGGTTCATGCCGACGGCTGGAACACGCATTTTAGTGCGCCGCACCCGGTCACTAGGGAATTCGTCACCTACGAAGTGTGGCATTTCCATGATGTGGCGACGCGTTATGTGCCAAAACCCGGCATTGGCTTGACCGAAAACGCCTTGGTCATCACCTGCGCCCTGGAAAACACGGTGCGCGAGCTGGGGGTTCCAGCCCGGGTGCAGACCGATAGCACCAAGGTGGTTAAGGGTGCCGACCGGTTTACCAAGGCGATGCATTCCTTTGAGGAGCGGCTGGGGTTTACCTGGGTGCATCCCAAGGAAGTCGGCAACTCGCAAGCCAACGGTATTGCGGAAAACTTTAATACCAGCTGGCTGGATAAGCGCTCGCGGGAGCTGGCGACCTATCAAAACCGCAACAGTATGGACGACCTGAGCTTTAAACGGGTGCGCAAGCTGACCGGGCAAATGGTCAAGGCGATCAACAGCGGCGATACGGAACTGCGCGACCAAAAGAAGCGGGAGATTGAGCGGGTCGGTAAAGGCTTGGTGTTTGACACCTATCGGCAAGCTTTCGATTGGGTCATTAAAGTTTGTCACGAATTTAACGACAGGCCGCACAGTTCGCTGAAGAAGGTGACTTGCCCTGCCACCGGAAAAAGGCGTTACCAGACGCCCCGTGAAGCGCTGAACGAGCATATCAGTCTGGGCTGGACGCCGGTGGCGCTGGACGAGCAGGAATTGATCGACGCTTTCAGACCGCATGTGCAGGTCAAGGTGCGGCGGGAAACGGTGTCGCCTTGGGGCGGGATGCGCTACCGCAACCCTGAGGTATTAAGCCATTTGAACGGCAAGGAGGTGATTGTCGCTTATGACATGTCCGATTACGAGACGGTCTGGGTGAAGGACTTGAAAGGGGTGCCGCTTTGCGAGGCCACCTTTGTTGAGGCGACGCGTTACCACGCGGTGACTGCACAGCAGGCGGACGAGGAAAAACGGGCGATTGCGGCGTTGAAACGCTTGGATAAAAAGCGTGATGCGGTAATGGCCAGAGTGCCTAATCAAGTTATCGAAGGCGAGGTATTAACTCAGGTACCGGTTATTTTCAGAGAGCCTGAGCCTGAGTTGGTGGAAGTGCCGGTGCCGTTTAGGGAGCCGGAAGTGGCGTTAAAAGCGCCGGTGTTGCCGGGGAATTTTAACAAGAAGGATGAGGAGGCGATGGGGAGTTATGAAGACACGGTGATGATGCTGCAAAAACTGAAAGAGGCCAAAGAGTGAACATCAAGCAGAGCTTGAGGCTAGGCATTCCCAAGCTGGAGCTTGGGAACGAGAAGAAAAGGTGGGCAAAACAGCATTGCCCACCCTACGCAGTAACACTATCTGGGTGCAACCAGATGGATTTTTTAACTAAGCAAGAGGAATTATAAATGAAACACCATTACGTTAAAACCAGTAATCACATGTTGTTTATGGCCATGCTGCAAACGGTGGAAACCCGTGCGTCAGCGGAAGCGCGGATTTTGCTGCTGGCAGGTGAGCCCGGTACCGGTAAAAGCCGCTGTGTCGACAACATCGGCGCGGAACGCAACGCCATCCATATAGAAGGGATGCCGGGCATGAATGTGACCTATCTGCGCGACTTGTTGGCCTACGAATTGGGTTGCCAGGGCGGCTCCAAGTTCATGCAGCATAAAGCCATTGTCGATACCTTTATCCAGCGCAAACCGACGGTGATTCTGGATGAAGCGCAGCATGGGCTGGAGAAGAAAGCCGACTGTATTGAGTATTTGCGCCGGATCTGCGAACAGGCGGGCAGCGTGTTGATTTTGGTCTGTCACAGCAGCGAGAAGCATCGCTTTGGCGAACATAAATTGGCGCACATTGCCACCCGGATCAGCGCCCTGGTCGAGTTTGTACCGGCGACCTTGGCCGATTGCCAGTTGTATTTGGCGGAATTGTGCGAGGTGAAAGTCGATGAAGGCGTGGCCGCGCAGGCCTTGGCGCAGTCGCGCGGGCGTTATCGCTTGTTGTCGAATGCCGGGCGCATTTTGGAGGACATTGCCGAGGCCAAGGGGGCGAAGTTTTTGACGGCGGCGGATGTGAAAGGGGTGATGCTGTGCCAGGATGCGATGAAGTCATTGCGCAAGGGCAAATAGCGGCGGCGGTGGGAGCGGCCACTCCCACGACTCTTATATATAGCATGATCCAAAAACAATAATACGGAGTAGATAATGCGAAGTGGACAAAAAGCCCCCCGGACACGCACCAGCGGCTTACGCGCGCGGGCGTGGTGGGTATTACGAAAAAACAAAAGCATGACCCTGGTCGAGATACAAACCACGATCTGTAACGGCGTGGAAAAAGACCCGGTGGCGAATTTGCGCAAGTACCTGAATAGGCTGGTTGACGCCGGGGTGATGCGCATCGAAGTGGTGGACGACGGCAAGCTGACCAGCAACGGCAGTTACCGCTATACCGTCATCCGCAATCTAGGCCCTAAAGCCCCGATCGTGCGCAACGCCGGTACGGTGTTCGATCCTAACAGCGGGGCGCTGTTATGAGTCTGGACTTATTTAAAGCCAAACGCGAAGAACTGGGCACCAAAGGCCTGGCCGACGCTTTAGGCATTACCGGCAGCGCGGTGCGCATGGTGTGCACCGGGCATTACCCTAACCCAACGCCGATTTTAAACCTGTTTGCACGGCGTTATATCAACATCGTGAGGTGTCCTTACATCGACGAAGACATTGGCCGCGACGTGTGCCGCAACCGTTCAACCGCGCCGCGCCCGTTTGGCGGCGCATCCAAATTAACCTGGTGGGAAGCCTGCCAGCTGTGTTCACAAAAAGGGGAATAGTTATGTTTTTGAATAAATTAGGTTTGGCAAGCGGCGATACCGTGACCACGATGACGGCCATATCCAGCCGGGTGATCCGCTTGGAAATGGAGGTTGATGGGCAGGTGCAGGCGGCGGTGCTCAATACCGCCGAGTGCGATGCGCTGATTTTAGTGCTGAAGGCGGCTGTGCATCTGGCCGATGTGTATAAGGCGGGGGATTTATGAGTTTGTTTAATTTGGGCGGGAGTGGTCAGCCTGGTGGGAGTGGCCGCTCCCACGAGGGCGGCGGCTCCTACCAGGCGGACAGCATGAAGAGCTGCCAAATGCTAAACCGTCCGGTTGAGCCGGTGGCGATCGGGCAAGTTGCCAAGGTGGCGGCGCAGCTCAAGGATATGGGCTTTCAGGTGCTGACCGCGCAATTTGGTGATTGCCCGTCGGTCACTATTAAGCCTTGTGCCAATACGGTGCGCTTAGTGTCGGTCTGCACCGGACAAAGCGGCGCGGGTGGGCAGATGTACCGCGATTATGCGGCCGTTATGGATGGCGTGAAGGTGGTTTGGCATAAGCCGATGCGGCCGCTGGGGCTTAACTGATGGACGGGCTGCTGCTGTTTTTGGCAGTGCTGCTGATGATGCCGGTGGTTTGGCGGACTTGGTAAAGGTTTAACCGCAGAGGCGCGCAGAGGATTTAAAAAACTCGGTGAGACTCTGCGGAAAACTCTGCGTAACTCTGCGGTTAAGCAGTAACACACAATTTAACTCTTATTATAGGTACACACATGAACGAATTAACCCACAACGAAATCCCCTTAGGCTACCTGCGCAACGGTAGCGGCCATCTCGTCCCGACCGCCCTGGTCAGCGAGATCGACAAAACCCGCGACAATCTTGTGCTGGAGATTGTCAGCAAAGCCAACGACTTGCGGACGATTATGGGCGATTTTAAAAACGAAGCGTTTGGCGACATCCAAGCCTTCGTCGAGCTGTCCGCTGAAAAATACGGGCTGAAATTGGGCGGCATCAAAGGCAACATTACGCTGTGCAGCTTCGATGGCCAGTATCAAATCAAATTGTCGCAGGCTGACGTGAAGATTTTCGACGAACGCTTGCAAGCGGCGAAAGAGTTGGTCGATGCCTGCATTCATCGTTGGACGGAAGGCAGCGGCAACGAAGTCAAGGCCTTGGTCGAACACGCCTTCCAGACCGACAAAGAGGGCAAGATCAGCCTGGGGCGGATTTACACCCTGCTGCAACTGGATATTGACGACGAGCAATGGATGGCGGCGATGCAGGCCCTGCGCGATTCGATGCAAGTGGTTAGCACCAAAGCCTATCTGCGCATCTACCGGCGCAACAGTTCCGGCAAGTTCGACCAGCTGGCGCTGGATTTGGCGGGGTTGTGATGATGGACGATCTGATGACGCGTGAGGATATTGCCGCCTTGCTGGGCAAAAGCCGGGCGTTTACCGCTGAATTGTTGATGATGTTTGGTGCGCCGCCGGCGGTTTGCAAAAAGAACCGGTCGTTTATGTACCGACGCGTGGTGGTGATGGAATGGCTGGCAACCGAACCGTACCAACGGCATTTGCAGCAAGTTGCCGAGCGGAAACGCGCGGTGGGCTTGCGACTGGATCGGGCGAGGCCGAGCGCACTCGATCAGGCGCTGGCGTTGCAGTTCTTGACCGGTCGTGCGGTGGCCATCAACACCGGCCGTGGGCTCGAGTTTTATTGATTTTAAAAGCATTAACCGCAGAGGCGCGCAGAGTAAGGCGCAGAGTCTCGCAAAGGATTTAAAAAGCTCGGCGAGACTCTGCGGAAAACTCTGCGTAACTCTGCGGTTAAGCAGTAACACACAATTTAACTCTTATTATAGGTACACACATGAACGAATTAACCCACAAACAACAACTGGCAAAAATCCACATTGCCAAAAAACAACTGGGGCTTGATGACGACACCTACCGCGCCCTGCTGATGCAGCTGGCAGGTGTTAACAGCGCCAAAGATTTAACAAGCGCAGGCCGTGCCAGCGTACTGGAACACCTGAAAAAAGTCGGCTTCAAAGGCAGCAAAGTGTACAAAGGCCGTCCGCATAATGCCGGGACAAAGGCCGCCAACGCCAAACAGCTGGGCAAAATCGAAGCGCTGTTGGCCGATGCCGGACGGCCTTGGGCGTATGCCCTTGCCCTGGCTAAGCGCATGTACAAAAAGGACGCGTTGGAATTTTGCGACGGGCGGGAATTGGCCGGGATTATTGCCGCGCTGGCGAAGGATGCGGCGAAACGGGGAGGCGATGATGCAGCTTAACCGATGCCCCATCTGCCACAGCCGGATTAGCGTAGACGCGCTGGTACAGGATGAGGCCGGGCGGGAATTGCTGGGGCTGCTGGTGCGGCTGGACATCGAGTCCGGCAGCGCGCTGGTCGGTTATCTGGGTCTGTTCCGCTCACCCAGCCGCGATCTGGCTAATGATCGGGCGCTGAAACTGGCGAAAGACGCGCTGGGTTTGGGTCATGCCGGGAATGTCGCCCAGGCCATGCGGCAGACCGTGGACAGCTTGCAGGGCAAGGGCGGCAGGGCATTGACTAACCATAATTATTTAAAACGGGTGCTGGAGGATTATGTACTGGTCAGTGAAAGCGACTCACCGGGTGGGAGCGGCCACCCGGCCGCGATTAACCCAAGTCGGGGCCGGGTGGCGGCTCCTACAGGCGCCACCAGCAAGACCGCGCAAGCCCTGCAAGCGTTGGAGGATTTCGGCAATGGCTACTGATGACTTGGACTGGCTTAGAAAAACCGTGTCCGAATGTTTGAAGGCGCTGGTGGTGCTGCATTTGGACGGCGGCCCTGCTGCTGAAATCATGACCAAAACCGCGTCTATCTGGGTGCGGGTGATTAGCCAATGGCCTATCACCTGGAACGAAGAGCTGGACAAGCCACGGTTGGAGGCCGCGTTTTTGCAACTGGCCGCGCAAAGCCAGCGCTGGCCGAGCCCCAGCCAATTGCGGCCGCTGTTGCCGCCGAGGGTATATAAAGATCCGGCCCTGGATGCCCCAGCGTATCCCGAGGACAAGGCGCGGGCGAATCGGGAAAAGATTGCCGCGCTGATTAAGGCTGCGGTCAGGAGAGTCTGATGGATGCAATAACGCTAGTCTGGCAGGTGTCGGTGGTGCAGTTGGTAATCGTTGCGCTGCTGGTGTCGGTCGAATTATTAACAAAAAGGTGATCTGATGAAAAGACTGTTATTAACGCTGCTGCTTGCCCTGCCCGCCGCGCAGGCTGACGAGGCTAAATGCCTGTCTAAAATCCTGTATAGCGAAGGCCGGGGGGAGTCGATTGAGGGCGTCATTGCCCTGGGCGAAGCCACCAAAGCACGGGCAAAGCGCAGTAAAACCGCTATTTGCAAGATCAAAGGCGTGACCCGGAAACAACCGCCGGTGCGGCTTGAGCATTATTGGATCACGCTGGCCGACAGCATTTTAACCGACCGCAAAAAGCCGATTGTCGGCAAGGCGGACAGCTGGAACACCGGCAAAAAACCCGCATTCAAGGGCGATGTGACCCGCCGCATCGGCAGGCATACGTTTTATGTGATGGCGGATTTGTAGGGCTGCGCGGCTTGCGCGTTTGGAAAAAAATTAATTAAACGAGGAATCATTATGGAATTAACGCAAACAATAGAATTAATAACACCGGATAGGGCTAGACAGCTATTGGCTCTGAATACAAGAAATAGACCTCTTGTTAAAGCTAACCTGAATAAGCTTATAGATGAAATAAATAAAGGTTTGTACAAGTTTAACGGCGACTCAATAAAGGTATCAAAATCAAATGTTATCCTGGACGGGCAGCATCGTTTAATGGCTATAGTGCACACTGGGATAGCAATTAAGACCGTGGTAATAACAGGATTAGATGATGACGTGTTTGACACGATAGACCAAGGCACGGCGAGGACGTTAGGCGCTTTGATCGGGATGGATAAAGTCGATAATTATAATATTTGTGCAGCAATTATTCCGCTGCTGATGATATATGATGAATCGGGCCTGCCTACAACCAATGGACGTCGATCATCAAAACCAATAATGCTTAAGTATTTTAATGAAAACAAAAATGAAATTGTTGCCTCGGCTCGTGCGGCAAGATCCCACAGCACGATGAGCCGATGGCTAACGCCTGCTTACGTCGGTTTTTTGCACGTTATCTTATCTAGAGTGGACAACGAGTTATGCGCTGATTTTTTTACAAAAATAGAGACAGGCGTCGGCATGGATGATAATTCCCCAGAGTTTTTGCTACGAGAGAAATTAATAAAGATCATTTCGTCAGTAAAAAAAGAAAGCATGTTACATAGAACCGCTTACGTCATTATTGCATGGAATTATATGCGCGAAGGAAAGCGTCCAAAATTGCTGCGATGGACAGTGAACGGTGAATACGCACAGGATTTTCCTATAGCAAAATAACTAGGCGCGACGGGGTATATACTTAGGCGCGACGGGGTATGTACCCCGTCGCAACGTTTTGATGGGAGTACGTTAAAACGTTTCGGACGGGGCAACATGCCCCGTCCAGCTCCTGGGTTACGCTACGCTAACCCGACCTACAAGACTTGGCAGCGAGACAAATCTAAACGATTGACAAAAGATAACCGTGCGGTTACGCTTTGCATCGGAGCTTCGAATCTCCTTACAGCGGAACCCGCACCCGAAAGACCTGCGGTATTTTTTTGCCTGCCATTTTTCAACCATTGCGAGCCTATGCCCGCCATGGTTCAGCTTATGTGGCGGGAGTTCCGGGAAATAACCAATACCCGGAGCAGTCTGTAACTGTTCGAAGCTCCTGCCACTCCCTAACGGGATTTTTTCGAAAAACTACAGGACATTATCATGAACACTGCATTACAACCCCAATTCAACAATACCCCTGTTGCCATCATCGACCATAACGGCAAGAGGTGGCTCACTTCTGCGCAGGTCGGCATTTGCTTAGGCTATGCCCCCGATCATGCGCGCACCAGTATTAACAAGCTCTATGCCCGCCATGTCGATGAATTTACCCTGGAAGATTCAACCGAGGTCAAATTGACCTCACCTCAAGGGACGCTACAAAATACCCGTATATTCTCAGACACCGGCTGCATCAAACTGGCCTTTTTCGCCAACACCAAAGCCTCCAAAGACTTCCGCCACTTTGCCAGCCAAACCTTGGCGGCACACAACGCTATCAATCAGGACGTGTATCAACACCTGCACGCCGCCCAGCGCGAAATTTTGCGCCTGAGCCCGCGCCTGCGCGAAGTGCAGACCTTGTTGCAGGCCGGTTTTAGCAAGTCCCGTTCGTGCCAGCTGCTGCAAATCGGCGAAACCACCTTGCGCGGCGATGTCAACAAGCTCAAAGCCTGCGGCCTTGCGCCCACGACGGCTAACAGCCAGCAGCAAGTTGACCTGTTTGGCGGTGACTTATGAGCCTGATCCTTGCCGCCCTCGACCGGCTGGATAACGTGTCCGTCTGCCAGGGCGTGGTCGCTGATCTGATGGCACCCGGCGAGGACGGCATCGACCGCGACAAACTGGCGCAACTGCTGGCGTTTTTGCAGCAGGAACAGTGCGCCGCCCGTGAACAATTGGCCGCCGCGCTGCTGCCGGAATTGGTGAGTTAGCCCACACCGCCCCATTAAACCCGCTTCGGCGGGTTTTTTTATTTCTCGCTCCCAAGCTCCGGCTTGGGAGTGACTACCCTCAAGCTCTGCTTGCAGGATAGCATCAAGCAGAGCTTGAGGGACTGCATTCCCAAGCTGGAGCTTGGGAACGAGACAGGTCGGTAAAGCGTATTCCGCGCTAGTAGCGACGTGGGCGTCGCTCCCACAACCCACAAAACCCGCTTCGGCGGGTTTTTTTATGCGCGGTTATAAAGCACAGGTTTATAATAGCTTGCTTTATAAACCCACAGGAGCCGCCATGTTGCCTGAAAATTACCCGGAAAAACTAATAGAAATGCACCAGCTGCTGTGCGTTGAGCTGGCTAAGCTGGCACAACCGGATGTGGCGGGTATCGCTTTTTGCGTGACAGAAACCATCCGCGCGCATTATTCCGGGACGCCGCTGTATTTCCCGAAAGGCGAGGCTTACATTCAGCATCAGCGCAATCTTGAGATTTTTCAAAAATTCGACGGCAGTAATCACGACGCGCTGCACCGCGAGTACGGCCTGACCACCAAAGAAATCTACCGCATCGTTAAGCGCATGTATGCGTCTGAGCTGGCTAAGCGGCAGATGCGGCTGTTTGATTAACACCCCCCCCTCTACGCTTTTAACAGGCGTTAATTTCCTGCCTCGTTGCCGCCGCCTACACTGGCGGCATGAACATTATCTACCGAATTCAAACCTCTCAACGCGGCATCAGCGGAGTACACCCATGATAAAACGCAGCAATCTGGCGGCGCTGGCGCTGTCCGCCTCGGCCTTGGTCGGCCTTGCCACTCATGAGGGCTATCGGGGCACGGCGTATATCCCGGTGCCGGGCGATGTGCCGACTATCGGTTTTGGCACCACCTCAGGCGTTAAATTAGGCGACACAATAACACCTGAAAAAGCCTTGTCCAGGGCGTTGACCGACATCCAGGCGTTTGAGGGCGCGCTGAAACGGTGCGTGAAAGTGCCGCTGCATCAGCATGAGTACGATGCGGCGGTGTCGTTTTCGTACAACGTAGGGGCGTCGGCATTTTGCGGATCGACAATGGTGAAAAAATGGAACGCCGGGGATTATGCCGGTGGTTGTAATGAGTTGCCGCGCTGGGTTAAAGCGGGTGGGCGGGTGTTGCCGGGGCTGGTCAAGCGGCGCGAGGCGGAACGGGTGTTGTGTTTGGGTTTGTCAATCAATAATGAGGTTAAAAAATGAATTATAAGCAGCGCGTTGCAACTATAAAAAAATTGATGGGTTTGGCGCAGGCGCGGGAGGTTTGCCTGGGTTGCC
Source organism: Rhodocyclaceae bacterium (assembly GCA_030682175.1). Taxonomy (GTDB): domain Bacteria; phylum Pseudomonadota; class Gammaproteobacteria; order Burkholderiales; family Rhodocyclaceae; genus Sulfuricystis. The sequence goes on along the minus strand of JAUXOM010000036.1, from coordinate 7,768 downwards.
GTATGGCGTCGGCGGGTTACGGTGCGCCGCCTGGGCTGGTGAACAAGGTGCTGACGGCAGAGCTGCTGTTGATTAAGCAGCAGGGCCGTGAGGCGGTGTTTGATTTGCTGCTGCACAGTACGCCGGGGCAGTTTTTGGCGTTTTTGCGCGAGGTTGAGGGCGCGTAGGCGTCGAGGATCATTATGAAAAAGTTTTTATTAGACCGCCTGGCCGCCTATTTGCTTGGCTCCAAAGTCTGGGGACAAGCGCAGGCGGCGGTGCAGATTGTTGAAGAGCCACACAAGACCGGGGCGCAAAAACGCGCCGAGGCGCTGGATTTGTTGAAATCGTTCGGCGTTGGCTTGATGGGTTTTATGCTTAATTTGGCGCTTGAGTTAGCGGTTGCAAAGTTGCGGTTTGGCGCTGACAGATGAGTGACGACGCAGACTTGGCCAATGACACGGCTGAATTGCTTAATGATATTGCGCTAAAACGTCATCAAGGCCGGGTCATGCAGCATCAAGTTTGGAAGGGTGGCGGTGTGTGCTGTACGGATTGCGATGCAGTGATTCCGCCGGAACGCCTTGCCGCCCTGCCCGGTTGCGGCCGCTGTGTTGGGTGTCAGACGGCGGTTGAACAGGAGTCGCGCGTATGGCGCTAAACAGGACCATCACATGAACGCTATAGACGAGAAATTTATTTTTGACGTGGTGCAGACGCTGCTGATTTCAGCGATCGGCATTTTCAACTGGCTGAACAACCGCCATCGGGTGACTAATGCGGCTATCAGTCGGCTGGAAGACAACATCGACACGCGGCTGGATGACCATGCCGTCAGGTTGGCGCGGGTGGAACAGGATTTGAAAAATGCCCCCAGCCACAGCGACCTGGCGGAAATTTACCGCGAAATGCGCAACATGACCGGGGTGCTGTCGACGATGAACGCGGCGCTGGCCGCGCAATCCTCGACCCTGTCTGCGCTAAAGGAGCAGGTGGCGCGGATGGATTCATTTTGGCGCACACGGGAATCAACCATTGAGGTTAAAAAATGAATTATAACGAACATATGACGGCACACCGCCGCTTAACGGTGCTGGGCATACTGGACCGTTCGCCTGCGTATACCGCGCACGAGGTGGACATCAAGCACACCCTGTCATCCCGAGGCTTGGCGGTCAGCACGGATAACCTGCGCGCTGATTTGCAATGGTTGCATGAGCAAGGTTTGGTGTTGGCGTTGCATCCTGATGAGGTGTGGTTTGCCACACTGACCGCGAAGGGCGGCGATGTGCAGCAGGGCTTGGCCTCAGTGCCGGGCGTGGCACGGCCGGAGCCGCGTTAATGCCGCCGCGCAGTCCTTTAGACACCCTGCCCGAACCGGTATTGACCGAACTGAACCAGCGCCTGGTGGCTAACGGCTTTAGCGGCTATATCGCGCTGGCCGACTGGCTGACCGGGCAAGGCTACAGTATCAGCAAGTCGTCTGTGCATCGGCACGGCTCGGCATTGCAGGCGAGCATGGAAAAATCGATCAACCGGGCGCGCGAGCGCATGGAAATCGCCAAGGCCTTGCGCGGCGCGAGCGATGAGGACAAGGCCGCGCTGATGGAGGCGAATGAGATGGTGGCGATGGATCAGATTATGGATTTGTTTGATGCCAGCGCCGATCTTGAGCCTGCGGAGCGTTTATCGGCCGTGCCCAAGCTGGTGCGGGCGATTGCCGATTTAAACCGGTCGGCGATTGGGTCATCCAAGTGGAAGCGGGAGTTTGAGGCGGAAATCAGACGGCAGGAACGCGAGGAGTCGGCGCGCCTGGCGACTACGGCGGCCAAGGCGGAAGGGGTGTCCGAGCAAGGCGTGTTGCGGATTCGGGAAGCGCTGGGCTTTGTCGTTTAGCTCGTTCCCAAGCTCCAGCTTGGGAATGCAGTCCCTCAAGCTCTGCTTGATGTCACCCGGCAAGCGGAGCTTGAGGGTAGTCACTCCCAAGCTGGAGCTTGGGAGCGAGAAACAGGTGGCACATCTCCAACAACTGACGAGACTTAACAATGGCCACACAACGCGGCAATGCGAAAATCATCCCGCCCAACCCGGACGGCATTTTTCTGGAAGGCCAGGAACGCTGGATCAAGGACAACTCCCGGCTGAAACTGATGGAGAAAGCCCGGCAAATCGGTATCAGCTGGTCGACGGCCTACGCGGCGGACGAGCGCACGGCGATGGCCGGGGGCAAATGGGATCAATGGGTATCGAGCCGCGATGACTTACAGGCGCGGCTGTTTATCGAAGACTGCAAAATGTGGGCGAAGGTGATGAGCATTGCCGCCGCCGATTTGGGAGAGAGGGTGATTGATGAAAAGACTAAACTTACCGCGTACGTATTGGAATTCGCCTCCGGTCGGCGGATACACTCGATGTCGTCCAACCCCGATGCGCAGGCCGGTAAACGCGGCGGGCGTATCCTGGACGAATTTGCGCTACACCCTGACCCGCGAAAACTCTGGAGCATTGCGTATCCGGGTATTACCTGGGGTGGTTCGATGGAACTTATATCCACCCATCGCGGCAGCCATAATTTTTTTAACCAGCTGATACGGGAAGTTCGCGAGAACGGCAACCCGAAGAATATCAGCCTGCACCGATTGACCTTGCAGGACGCGCTTGACCAGGGCTTTTTGTACAAGCTGCAAAAAGCCTTGCCCATAGGCCATGAGGTGATGGCGATGGATGAGGCGGCCTATTTCGATTTTATTAAGAGCGGTTGCGCCGATGAGGAGAGTTTCCGGCAGGAGTACATGTGCGACCCGGCGGACGATGATTCGGCGTTTTTGGAATACGACCTGATTGCCGGTTGCGAATACGCGGCCTCAGAGGATTGGGAGGTTGACCTAGCCTGCGCCCGCCGCCGGGGTGCCAAGTTGTACGCGGGGCTGGATATTGGCCGGAAGAAAGATTTAACGGTGTTATGGGTGTTTGAATTGCTCGGCGATGTGCTGTACACCCGCAAGATCATTGAGCTGCAAAGCATGTCCAAGCCCGATCAGGAAAAGGTGTTGTGGCCGGTGATGGCGCTGATGGAACGCACCTGTGTCGACTATACCGGTCTGGGCATCGGCTGGGGCGATGATGCGCAACGGGCGTTCGGCGAATACCGCGTTGAGTTGGTGACGTTTACCAATCGCGTTAAAGAGGAGCTGGCCTATCCGGTGCGCGGGCGCATGGAGGACAAACGAATCCGCATCCCTTACAAACCGGCCATTCGCGCCGATCTGCGTGCAGTCACCAAGGTGGCGACCGCAGCCGGGAATATCCGTTTTACCGCTGAACGCTCTGAAAACGGCCATGCCGATAGATTCTGGGCGCTGGCTTTAGGTGTCCATGCGGCGTCCACGCCTGCCTCGATAATTGAATACACGCCCCTGCCCGGCAAAGATGACCGGTATTGGGGCAATGATGATTTGGATCTTGATAGAAAAGGAGCGTGGTAATGAGTTTAATCGCAGACTGGCTGGCCGCCAAACTGACCCCGGCCACGGTCAAAACACGGCAGACCGATGCCCCGCAAGCAGTCGCCTTGCACCGCGAATTTGCCGAACACCCGTCCAAAGGCCTGACGCCCGCCCGGCTGGCGGATATTTTTATCCGTGCCGAACAGGGCGACCTGACCGCACAAGCCGAGCTGTTTATGGACATGCGCGAGAAAGACACCCACATTGGCGCAGAACTCAGCAAGCGCGAGATGGCAGTCAAGAAGCTGGATTGGGAATTGCGCCCGCCGCGCGACGCGTCGGCCGCCGAAAAAGCCAACACCAAAAAATTGCAGGATCTGATTAACGACGAGTTGGACATTGGCAGTTTACGCACGGATGCGCTGGACGCGATAGGGCACGGCTATTCATGTATCGAGCTGGGCTGGGGGCGCACGGCGGCGGGGCTGTGGTTTCCGAACCAGATTGAACACCGACCGCCGACCTGGTTTGTCTGTCCGCCGGATCAGCGCAATGTGCTGCACCTGCGCGACAGCGGTTCCATGATCGGCACGCCGTTGCAGCCGTTCGGCTGGATTCCGCATTTCCACAAGTCCAGGGCGGGGTATATTCCCAGAACTGGCTTGTTTAGGGCGCTGGCGTGGCCGTATCTGTATAAAAATTATTCGGTGCGGGACTTGGCTGAATTTTTGGAAATCTACGGATTGCCGATTAGAGTGGGCAAATACCCGCCGACTGCCTCTGACAAGGAAAAACGCGATTTGCTCAGGACGGTATTGAGCATCGGCCACAATGCGGCCGGGATTATCCCCGACACCATGCAGCTGGAGTTGCAGCAGGTGATGGCGTCGGGCAATGCCGACAGCTTTATGGCGATGGTCAACTGGTGCGAGGCCAGTCAGTCCAAAGCGATTTTAGGCGGCACCCTGACCAGTTCGACCGCCGCCAATGGCAACCGGGCGCTGGGCGAGGTGCATAATGAGGTGCGCCTGGACATCCGCGACGATGACGTGGTGCAACTGGATCAGACACTGAGCAGTTACCTGGTCTATCCAATGGCGATGCTCAACGGGCTGTTTGCCGATAATCGTTGTCCGAGCTGGGTCAGCGATACGCAGGAGCCGGACGATCTGGCGCTGTATGCCGATGCACTGCCTAAGCTTGTGGGTGTTGGTATGCGCATTCCGGCGCGTTATGCCTATGCACGGTTAAAGATTCCCGAGCCGGAGGGTGATGAGCCGGTGTTGCAAGTGGCGGCCACTGTGGGAGCCGACACTGTGGGAGCCGACACGGCACTGGCGGCGCTATCAGCTGTTCGCGGCTCGGTGGCCGCTCCCACGGCGGACATCACTGAGGTGCAAACCGATGTGCTGGCCGTTGCGGCCGGGGCATCGGTCAAAAGCATGGTGGACAGCATCCGGGATCAGGTCGAACAGGCCGACAGTCTGGAATCGTTGCGTGACCGGCTGCTGCATGGCTATGGCGATTTGGCCGGTGATGAGCTGGTTAAAGTCATGGCGCTGGCATTTGCTGCTGCGGATTTGTCGGGGCGGTTTGATGTGCGGGAGGAAGGATAATGGCTAAAAAGCGTATTTACCCAACGTACTGGAGACAATGGATTGGTAAGTTTGCAATTCAATCCGTTAAGTCAGGCGAACCCTCTGTTGTCTACATAGTGGGAATGAATAAATACGGCTCTATGATTGCTAGCAAAGTAAACACAGGGATTATCGGTTTTGTTAAGCCATGGCATTTGATCGATTATTCACCCAGGTTGTTTGATCGGCTGAATGATGCATGGAAAATTAAGGAAGCGCATCGGGTAATTGATAGACGAACTAAGCGGCTTTTGAGCGGGAAATATTGAGCAGATGGCGTTAAATCTATCCCCAACCCAGATTGCCTTTAACGCCCGTGGCGACGGCAAGTTTAGCCTGCCATTTCAAGAACAAATCGATTTCTTCCGGCAAAAACTCAACCTGCCCACTGAAGCCTACGACGATATTTTAAAAGCCGCCCATGACCGCGCCTTTGTTGTTGCAGGCGCAACCAAGGCCGATTTGCTGAACGATCTGCGCGGCGCGGTGGACAAGGCCATTGCCGACGGCAAAAGCATCCACTGGTTTAGAAAGGAATTTGCGGCCATCGTGCAAAAACAAGGCTGGGAAGGCTGGACGGGTAGCGACACTAAGGCGGGGCGCGATTGGCGTACGCGGGTCATTTACAACACCAATATCATGAGCAGCTACAGCGCCGGGCGTTATGCCCAGCTGCACGATCCTGATTTACTGAAAGCCAGACCCTACTGGAAATATATCCATAACGACACGGTTGCAAACCCAAGGCCGCTGCATCTGAGCTGGAACGGTAAAGTGCTGCATCACACCGACCCCTGGTGGAAAGTGCATTACCCGCCCAACGGCTGGGGCTGCCGTTGCCGGGTGACAGCGGTGCGAGCCAGTGAGTTTAAAGGCGACAAAGCGCCCAATGACGGAACCTATACCAAAACAGACCGCGACGGCGTGACCCACACGGTGCCGAAAGGCGTTGATTACGGCTGGGACTATGCGCCGGGGGCGAGTCGCACGACGCCGCTAAAAGACCTGATCGACCAGAAACTGATGCGCTTCCCTGCCGAAATTGGGGCGGAAATGTGGCAGGTGTTGAAGCCGGTGTTAAAAGCAGAGCAATTAAAAGCTGTGCAAGATATGGTAGCAACAGCTTCAGCTAGTATGATGCCTGCGGGTGCTGGCGTGATTGCCCATGTAATGGAGCCGGAAACAGTTAGCGCATTAAAGAATTATGATGTTGATTTGTCTGACGCGGCCATTTGGCTAAGAGACCATGAGCTAATTCACGCGATTAGAGAGACTAAGGCAGGACGAGGCGCGGCGCTTCCGCTAGACGCTTGGCTAAACTTGCCTGAGCATTTAGAAAGTGCGGTCGCCTATTTTGATAAGGTCAATAAAAATGTTATTTATGCCTTTGATCTTCCTGGCGTTGTTGGAAAAGTAGCGGTTGAATTGAATAAACTGGATAAAGTCCGTGATGCAGGCGTTAGGCGGAAAATAACATCAAACTTTATTGTGACGGGCGGGATAGTTAAACTGGAAAATATGCAGGAAAGCCGTTATGTTCCATTAAATAAACAACCTTGAGCGGTGCCGGATTCGAACCGGATAATGCAGTCGCAATAGCGCTTACAACCGTTCCCATTGGAAACAACCGCTCAAAGTATGGTTTAAGTATAGCCAAACCCACGACAATAACAAGCCCATAATTTAACCCCAACACAGGACGCCGCCATGCAACGCAACTGGGACATTATCCGAAAAATCCTGCTGAAAGTCGAAGCGCTGCCCACCGAGGGCAGCGACTTTTATTCGGCCGACCTGGCTGACACTGACGCGGAAACCAGCGCCTATCACATGCGCCTGTTATTGGAAGCCGGGTTAATCATCGGCGGCTGTCGCGACGCGCTCGGTCCGCCCAGTTGCCATGCCAACCGCTTGACTTGGGAAGGCCATGAATTTTTGGACAAGATTAAAAATGAAACCCTGTGGCAGCGCATCAAAGCGACAGCGCGCAGCAAGGGCATTGACTTGTCGTTTACGGTGATTAAAGACGTGGCCAAGGTGCTCATTGCCGGGGCGTTGTTATGATTAGCATCGACTATAACGACACCGCCGTGTTAAACGCCCTGCGCGAGCTGGCACAACACGCCGGCAACTTGCGGCCGGCGCTAAAGGAAATCGGCGAGGACTTAAAAGAATCGACTAAGCAGCGGTTTGGTACATACACCGGCCCCGATGGTGTGATGTGGGCCACGAATAGCGACGCCACTTATGAGCGTAAAGGCGACAGGAGCGGCATACCTCTGACCGACTACGGCACCCTAGGCAATACCATCGGTTATCGGCTAGTGGGTAATGACGAGGTGCAAATCGGCAGCCCCATGGAGTATGCCGCCATGATGCAGTTCGGCGGCACCAAAGACGAGTTCCCCCATTTATGGGGCGATATTCCGGCACGGCCGTTTTTGGGCATTTCCGATGCCGACAAAGACGGCATATTGGCAGTATTGCGCGATTATTTGACGCCGGGTTAAAAAATGCGATTTGTCTCGTTCCCAAGCTCCAGCTTGTCTCGTTCCCAAGCTCCAGCTGTCTCGTTCCCAAGCTCCAGCTTGGTAACGCATACCCTCAAGCTCTGCTTGATGCTACACTGCAAGCAGAGCTTGAGGGTAGTCACTCCCAAGCTGGAGCTTGGGAGCGAGAAAACTGCCTGTCATGCTCGGTGAGTTT
>JAUXOM010000133.1 GCA_030682175.1 Rhodocyclaceae bacterium | reverse complement strand
CCAGCCTCGTCCATCAAACACTCGAAGCCGCCGAGTTGCGCCATCTGCTCCGGCCGACGGTGCTATTGCCCCTGCTGCTGCTTGCCTTGCTGCTGTTCGCCGCGCGCTTTCTGTTGCGGCGCCGACGTGAGGCTTCCCGATGACTCCAGCTAACTTTCATGATGCGTGAAACATCACCCCGCATCATGAAAGTCAGCCACTTCCCATGGCCCCTCACCCCCAGCCCCCGCCCCGAGGCGGGGGTCAAGGTTTGCTCGCTGCGCTCGTTTGTTACGGGGTGCGGTGGTTTGAGGTCGGAGCGGATTGTGTGCGATAAAGCCGCATCTCGCTTCGCGAGACCAGTCTTCGACTGTCCTGCGGCCTGGTGGCTGGCGCCGCGTGCCGTGTTTGCTTGGGACTGGCCCGGCGCAAACGCTGCCTTTTCACGTTAAACGGGTTGCGCACCAGTCCTCGATGGCCGTGCGCATCGCCAGCGGCTGTTCCGTCGGAATCCAGTGCTGTGCCGCGATACGCTCGATGCGGCAGTCGGGCAGGGCGGTGAGCAGCCCGGCGGTCGTTTCCGGATTGCTGAACGTGCCGCCCGCCGACAGGAGCGCCAGTACCGGAGCGGAGAGGGACGTGAGTTCGGGCAGCGGACCGGTGACGGCGATGAAGTCCTGGAGATACACCGCCGTCGGCAGGCTGCGCAGGTCCTCCAGCGGCGACGCGTAGCGCGCCTGCGGAATGGCGCCGCCGGCGGCGGCCAGTGCCGCGCGCGCGGCGCGGTCGAGTTCGGCCAGGTCAAGCGGCGCGAGGCGTCGCCGGTGAAGGCCGAGCGCGGCAAGTGCCGTGAGTAGCGGCACGAGTGCGGCGAAGAGCGGGCGCCAGGCGGCGGCGCGCGCCAGTGTGCCGGCCAGTGCCTGGCGGAACATCGGCTCGATCAGTACCAGCCCGGCGACCCGTTCCGGCGCGCGGTGGGCGAACCACAACGCAAGGTTGGCACCCAGGCAATGGCCGACGAGCACCGCTTGCGGCACATCCGCGGCGTCGAGCAGCGCCGCCAGGTCGTCGCACCAGACCTGCATGCCGACGCGGCCGCGGTACAGCGAACCGCCGTGGCCGCGCAGATCGAGGCGCAACACGTCCCAGCTTTCCGTCAGCCGCGTCGTCGCCGCGAATTCCGACCAGCGCGTCAGGTTGCTGGCCAGGCCGTGGATGAGAACGAGGGTGCGGCGCGGCGCGCCCTGCCGCATGAGCCGGTAGGCGATGCGGACGCCGTCGTCCGTCGTGAATGTCCTTGCCGCTTCCATGCCTGCTTTCGCCGCTTTGACAAAAGTGCATTCTGCCTGATTGGCTTTGCCCCTGCGTGCCAGCTATCGCCGTCCCGCCAGCGCCGACTTTCAACTGGCGCAGGACGATGGCATTGGCGAGCAAGCCGTAGTTGACCTGCAACGTGCCGGGCTTGCCGGCGCGGCTGAAGCCGCGCTTGGCCAGCGGCGCACAAAGGGGGGCGGGCGTTTCCATGATCGGGGGCGCTCGCCGCCGATCATGAAAGTCAATGTGCCAGCTTGCCAAGCACGGTCTCGCAGACGCGGTTGCGCCCTCCGGTCTTGGCGGCGTACAGCGCGGCATCGGCTGCGGCGAGCAACTGGTCAGGGTTGGTATTGGCGTCAGGGATGCAGGTGGCGGCGCCTACGCTGATGGTGACCTGCGCTGCGGTTGCCGATGATTCGTGTGGCATGTCCAGTGCCGCGACCGCCTGGCGCAGCGCTGCGGCCTTGCGGGCCGCGCCTTGCGGGGCGCAATCGGGCAGCAGGCAGACAAACTCCTCACCGCCGTAGCGCGCCACCAGGTCGTGGGAGCGGCCGAGGCCCGCCCGGATGGCGGCGGCAACCTTCTGCAGGCAGGCGTCGCCGGCTTGATGGCCATACAGGTCGTTGTAGTGCTTGAAATGGTCGATGTCGATCATGATCAGTGTCAGCGGTATCGCACCCCGCCGGCAGTGGCGCCATTCAACGTGAAGGCTTTCATCGAAGCGCCGGCGGTTCGCGACGCCGGTCAGGCCATCGATGAAGGCGAGGCTGCGCAGCAGGTCGGCCTGGGCTTTCAAGGTCAGATGGGTGCGCACCCGGGCGCGCACCACGGCCCGGTTGATCGGCTTGATGATGAAGTCCACGCCGCCGGCTTCCAGAGCGCGGGTTTCGTCCGCCGGATCTTCCTGGGCCGTGACAAAAATGACCGGGATATCGGCGGTGGCAGAGTCAGCCTTGAGGCGGCGGCAGACTTCCAGTCCATCCATTCCCGGCATCATCACATCGAGCAGGATCAGGTCGGGTGGATCGCGGCGGCAGAAATCGAGCGCCTGTTCGCCGCTGGTGGCCATGAATACTTCGTGATCGTCCTGGAACGCCTGGTAGAGCGCCTGGATGTTGATGGGCTGGTCATCGACGATCAGCAGGCGTGGGCAGGGCGGCAAAATGTCCAGGGCGGGCGGTTCGGAGCGGGGGCCGGTGGGCGGGGTCATCATGGTGTAAGGGTGTTCCTGAGCAACTGGCTGGCGGCCAGGGCGGCGGAGAAGTCCATCTGTGCGATGGCCGTATTGAGCGGGGTCAGCTTGGCGCCGAGCATGGGGCCAAACTCATTTTGCAAGGCGCCATGCACATCGAGCGCGCGCAGGTTCCGCTTGGTGAGCAGCTCTTCGAGGTTTTCCAGTGCGGCGAGAAGTGTGGTGTCATCGGCGCGCGGCTCCGCCGGGCCGGTTTTCAGGGCGGGAGCGAACAGCGTGGCAACGCCTTCCAGTACCGCCAGTGTTTCGTCCAGCGCGGCCGCCAGTCGCGCCGGCAGGGCGTCGATGGCGGCATGGTCGCTGCCGTCCTTGACTGCCGCTTCGGCGTTGCGGGCAAAATCAGCCAGCGCGCTGGCGCCCAGGGTACCGGCCAGTCCCTTGAGGGTGTGCAATTCGCGCGCCGCAGCGGCCAGATCATGCTGCTGGAGAGCCTCTAGCAGGCGCTCGCGCAGGCTGTGCTGATCCAGCTTGAAGATGCCCAGCATCCTGACAAACGTTTCGCGATTGTTGCCGAGCCGCTCCAGTGCGTTGGCCAGCGCGAAGCCCGGCGGCAGCTCCGGCAGCGGCAGGATGGGGGCGGGGGATGGCGCGACGGGTTTGGCCGTCGCCGGGCGGCCGCAATGACGCAGTAGCACGGCGACCAGGGTTTTCATGTTGATGGGTTTGCCCACATGGTCGTTCATGCCGGCAGCCAGGCATTTTTCGCGGTCCTCGGGCAGCGCGTTCGCAGTCATGGCGATGATCGGCAACTGCCGCAGGCCCATGCGCCCGCGCAGGATACGCGTGGCCTCGAAGCCGTCCATATCGGGCATCTGGAGGTCCATCAGCACGGCATCGTACGGCCGCGCGGCGGCAGCGACCCGATCGATGCCCTGACGACCATTGCCGGCCACGTCAACCTGGGCGCCCTGCAGCGTCAACAGTTCCCGGGCCACTTGCTGGTTGGTCAGATTGTCTTCCACGACGAGGAGACGCAAACCGGCAAGGGGAACCGCTTGCGGCCGGTTACTGGAGCGTCGGTCGAGGGCCGTGGCGTGGCCGGCACTGGCGTCGGCCAGGGCATCGAACAGCATCGAGGCGGTGACCGGCTTGACCAGGAAGCCATTCAGCGGATTGTTGTCCGACTCAAGCCGCTCAGCCAGCACTTCCCGGCCGTGCGCCGTGATCATGATGATGACGGGAGCCTGGCCGGCCTGCCGCATCGCGCGAATGCGCTGCGCCGTTTCCCAGCCGTCCATGCCGGGCATTTGCCAGTCGACAAAAATCGCATCGTAGCGTGATTGACCGTCGGCGTCGCTGCCCTGCAGCAGCGCGAGTGCGGCGGCGCCATCCACGGCGGTGTCGGCCTGCCAGCCGAGGCGCGCCATGGTTTCAGTAAGCACGGCACGGGCCGTGGCATTGTCGTCGACAATCAGCACGCGCAGCGGATGGGGCTGCATGGTCTCGCTGCGGCGCAACGCCGCCTCGGTCACGCCAGCCGTGTCGCTACGTGCAAATTCGAGAATGAAGGAAAAGCGGCTGCCGCGTCCAGGCGTGCTGTCGACCGTCAGTTCGCCGCCCATCAGCCGCACCATCCGCTGGCTGATCGCCAGCCCCAGTCCGGTGCCGCCAAAACGCCGGCCGGTGGAGGCTTCGGCCTGGATGAATCCCGCGAAGATGCTTTCCAGCTTGTCGGTGGCAATGCCGATGCCGCTGTCCTGCACCGCAAATTCGATGCGCACCCGTTCCGCCGGGTTGTCCAGGCTGCGTACGCTCAGCACCACTTCACCATGCTCGGTGAATTTGATGGCGTTGCCGGCGAGGTTGAGCAGCACTTGCTGCAGGCGTAACGAATCACCTTTCAGCACGCGGGGAATGTCAGCGCCGACATCGAACAGGACTTCCACGTCTTTGCGGGCGACGGCAGTCGACACCACTACGGAAAGATTGCGCAGCAACTGGTCAAGGCGGAAGGGGGCGTCTTCCAGAACCATCTTGCCGGCTTCGACCTTGGAGAAGTCGAGGATGTCGTTGAGGATGCCGAGCAGCGACTGTGCCGCGGCATGCGCTTTCTGCGCGTAGTCGCGCTGCCGGTCGGACAGTTCGGTGTGCTGCAGGAGTTGCAGCAACCCCAGCACGGCATTCATCGGCGTGCGGATTTCGTGACTCATGTTGGCGAGGAACTGGCCTTTGGCCTGGCTGGCCGCTTCGGCGGCGAGCTTGGCTTCGATCAGCGCCCCCTCCATCGCCTTGCGATCGCTGACGTCGCGGGCGGCAGCATAGAACAGCTTGTCTTGCGGGGTGGCATGCCACTCGATGGTGCGGTAGTCACCATTGGCATGGCGGTAACGATTGGTGAAATTGACGACTGGCTTGCCTGCAGCCAGATCCGCCAGCGCCGTCCGGGTGGTGTCCCGGTCATCGGGGTGCACGAAATCGATGAGACCTGCGCTTTCCAGGCGGGCTCTTGTATGGCCCAGCTTGGCCTCCCAGGCAGAATTAAGCTTCTTGAAACGGCCGTCGATATCGGCAATGCACAGCAGGTCGAGGGTTACATTGAAAAAGCGTTCCAGCTCGACGCTTTTCTCCTTGAGTGCGGTTTCAGCCGCAGCGGCTTCCTGCATGGCTTCCCGGCGGCGTTGCTGCAGCAGGTGCAGGCCGAACGCCGAGCTCAGCAGCAACAGGCCGAACAAGCCGCCGCGCACCTGAGCTTCGCGCCACCACGGCGCATACAAAACATCCCTGTCGCGGGAGACCGCAACAATCAGTTCCTTGTCCATGAACAGGCCGGCAGGATCAACGGTCTGGTGCGCCACCAGGCGCTGCTCGCCCATGACATGGCTGGTGCCGGTCAGCACCGTTCCCGACCTTCCGCTTGTCATATGCCTGGAGAACAGCGAATCGGATGCTGTCAGGTCCATGCCTGCCGCTTCTTCCTGATCGGGGAGCATCATGAACAGGGTGCCGCTGCCATGAACGATGGCCGACCATATGTCCGGCGAATACAGCACCGAGCCGAGCAGGATCTTGAATTCCTCGGGGTCGAGGGCGGCGGTGACAATGCCGGCAAATTCACCTTGTGGTCCGGCGATCATGCGGGTCACGCTGAGGATATAGGGTCCCAGCACGCTTTTGAAGGGCGGGCTGACATAGAGCGTGTCCGGGTCCGGGTTGTCCCGCGCCGCCTTGAAGTAATCGCGATGGCTGAAGTTCATCCCGATAAATTCCGGGCGGCTCGATGCACGGGCAGTGCCGGCGGCATCGATGATCAGCATGGTGCGTACGCCCGGCAGGGCATCCGTGAAGGCGCCCAGACGGCGACTGGCCAGGGGCATGCCGCCTTTTTCCTTCTGCCAGACCGGCAACTCCGCGCGCAGGTTAGCCAGCGCACGGTTGATCGTCATGAGCTGGCGCCCGAGGTTGTCATGGATGACTTTTGCCTGAGCGGCAAGTCGCTCCTCCTCGCGGTGGCCGATGGCTGAGTGCTCGACAAACAGTGAATAGGCGACAACCCCCCCCAGCACCAGCAATGCCGCGCCGAGCAGCATCCATTCGGTCAGGAAGGAAAAGGGGCGTCGGGTATCAATATTCACTTGGGAATCTTACCCCATTTGGTGCTGTGCGGACCTTGCTGTATAAGACAATAGTAATACATAAAGAGACTGGCTGGAGAGATCGACTTTCAGTGCACCCGCAAAAAAGCCGTACCGGTTGCCCGGCACGGCTCCTTCGCTCCACTCCCTCTGTAGCGAGGGTTCAATACTTGCCTATCCGTATCAGTGAAACTGCTCCTCCTCCGTCGAGCCGGTCAGCGCCTTGACGCTGGACTGGCCGCCCTGGATGACGGTGGTGACGTCGTCGAAGTAGCCGGCGCCGACTTCCTGCTGGTGCGAGACAAAGGTGTAGCCCTTGTCGCGGGCGGCGAATTCCTGTTCCTGCACCATGTTCACGTAGTGCTTCATGCCTTCGCCGCGGGCGTAGGCGTGGGCAAACTGGAAGGTGTTGAACCAGTTGATGTGGATGCCGGCCAGCGTGATGAACTGGTACTTGTAACCCATCGCCGCGAGTTCGTCCTGGAACTTCGCGATGGTCTTGTCGTCGAGGTTCTTCTTCCAGTTGAAGGAGGGCGAACAGTTGTAGGACAAGAGCTTGCCGGGACACTTGGCCAGCACGGCTTCGGCGAATTCGCGGGCGAAGCCGAGGTCGGGCGTGCCGGTTTCGCACCACACCAGGTCGGCGTAGGGCGCGTAGGCGACACCGCGGCTGATGGCCTGCTCCAGGCCGTTCTTGACGCGGTAGAAGCCTTCGGCGGTGCGTTCGCCGGTGAGGAAGGGCTTGTCGTTGGCGTCGTGGTCGGAGGTCAGGAGGTTGGCGGCTTCGGCGTCGGTGCGCGCCAGCACGATGGTCGGCACGTTCATCACGTCTGCGGCGAAGCGGGCGGAGATCAGTTTCTCGCAGGCTTCCTGCGTCGGTACCAGCACCTTGCCGCCCATGTGGCCGCACTTCTTCACGGCGGCGAGCTGGTCCTCGAAATGCACGCCGGCGGCGCCGGCGGCGATCATGTTCTTCATCAGTTCGAAGGCGTTGAGCACGCCGCCGAAGCCGGCTTCGGCATCGGCCACGATCGGCAGGAAGTAGTCGATGAATTCCTTGTCGCCGGGATTGATGTCGCGCGACCACTGGATTTCGTCGGCGCGCTTGAAGGTGTTGTTGATGCGGCGCACCATGGCGGGAACGGAATCGTAGGCATACAGCGACTGGTCCGGGTACATGGTTTCGGAGGTGTTGCCGTCGGCGGCGACCTGCCAGCCGGACAGATAGACGGCCTCCAGTCCGGCCTTGGCCTGCTGCATGGCCTGGCCGGCGGTGATGGCGCCGAAGGCGTTCACATAGCCCTTTTTGGCGCCGCCGTTGATCTTTTCCCACAGCTTCTCGGCGCCGCGCCGCGCCAGCGTGTGCTCGATGGGCAGTGACCCGCGCAGACGGACGACGTCTGCCGCGCTATAGCCGCGCTTGACGCCTTTCCAGCGGGGATTGCTGGCCCAGTCTTTTTCCAGGGCCTCGATTTGTGTTTTGCGATCGGTCATGTCAGGGGTCCTCTCAGAGCGTAGTCGGGGTGAAACTTGATGTGTTTCCGCTTGCCCGCAAGCCTTCTGGATGGCCGCGCGGGTCAGGTGCGATGCAGTATACTGGTCTTATTGCAAAGCAACAAGTGTCTTATATAAGATATAACTTAGAAAGTTTTGATGGATGCATGAATCGGCCGCATGCGGCGCAGGGCGCGGCGCTGGCTCCGCGGAGGCGGTGTGGGGCGGTCCAAAGAAGCGTCAGGACAAGAAGAAAAAGCACCACTGCGACAAGGAGCATCCGCGCCGTGGCAATTTTTACGCGAAAACAAGGATGGCCGATGCTGCCAGTATGAAAATCCTGGGGCCCGGCTTCCCTTTGTGACAATATCGCAGTCTCGCTGAATGTTACCCAGGCCATGACCCAACAGCATCGCATCTTCGACCGCCGCAGCCTGTTGCTGCTGGTGAGCCTCCTTCTTTTCGCCGGCTTCTTTGCGACGACCCTGTTTGGCTATTTCGTTTCCAAGCAGGCGATACGCGACGCCATCATCGAGCAGGATCTGCCACTCACTTCGAACAACATCTATTCGGAGATTCAGAAGGATCTGGTGCGGCCCGTGCTGATTTCTTCGACCATGGCCAGCGACACCTTTGTGCGCGACTGGGTGCTGCAGGGGGAGTTGAATGTTGGCGAGATGGCCCGCTATCTGGGCGAGATCAAGAAACGTTACGGTGCTTTCAGCAGCTTCTTTGTTTCGGAGAAGAGCGGCAATTACTACACCAGTGCAGGTGTTCTCAAGCAAGTATCGCGGACCGAACCGCGCGATGCCTGGTACTACCGCGTCAGCGCGATGGCGGCAGACTACGAAATCAATGTCGATCCCGACCTCGCCAACCAGGACGCCATGACGATATTCATCAACTACCGCGTATTCGATTTTTCCGGAAATTACATCGGCGTAACCGGCGTCGGCCTCACGGTGGATGCCGTGCGCCACCTGGTTGCCGACTATCAGAAGCGTTTTCAGCGCAGCATTTATTTCGTCGATGAGCAGGGCAAGGTCGTGATCTTCGGCAACCGTGTCGAGCGCGATGCGAATTTGCGCGCGGTCGAAGGTCTGGGCGCACTGGTCGAGCGCATCCTCAAGGAAAAAAGCGGTTCCTACCAGTACCGGGCCGCTGGCGACAACCATATCCTCAATGTGAATTATCTGCCCGAGCTCAAGTGGTATCTGTTCGTCGAGCAGAACGAGGCACCGGCCCTGGCGGAAATCCGCCAGACGCTCTACGTCAACCTCGGCATCAGCCTGGTGGTAACGCTGGTGGTGCTGTTCCTGACCCATCTGGCGCTTGCGCGTTATCAGCAGCGCATGGAGGAACTGGCGGCAACCGACAAGCTCACGGGCCTGTTGAATCGCCAGGCCTTCACCATCTTCATCGACAAGCTGGTGGCCGAGTATCGGCGCGAGCCGCGGCCGACTTCCGCGCTGTTAGTCGACCTGGACCATTTCAAGGAGATCAACGACAGCCACGGTCATCTCTCCGGTGACCGTGTCCTGCAGGGCGTGGCGCAGTTGCTGCATGACAGCTTGCGGGAGTCGGACATCGCGGTGCGCTGGGGCGGCGAAGAGTTCCTGCTGGTGCTGCGTGCCTGCGATCTGGCCGAGGCGCGGCGCATCGCCGAGAAACTGCGGCACGACATCGAGCAACAGGAATTCGACGTGGCACGGCAAAAGGTCAAGGTAACGATCAGTGTCGGGGTGGCCGAGTATGACAGCAGCGAATCGCCCGACCAATGGATCAATCGCGCGGATCGCGGGCTGTATTCCGCCAAGCACGGCGGGCGCAACCGTGTCGGGGTGGTGCTGTTCCCTGACTAGGCATCTTGCCGCTGAACCTGGAAAAAGCAGTTCACCACGGAGGACACGGTGATCACGGAGAAAAAACCAGGCGTTACGAAACAAGAGCATATCGCCCGTTGGCTGTGCCTGAATGTTGTGTGCCTGCGCTTTTTCTCCGTGTCCGCTGTGCTCTCCGTGGTGCGAACCGGGGTTTTTAGCGTGAAACGTGGAACATTTTCGTGAAACACAATTCAAGCACCGTCATTCCCGCGCGTCATCCCCGACTGTTTTTATCGGGGATGACGCGCGGGAATGACGGATTTCAACATCAGGGGTGGTGTCTGCCGCCATGAAAGTTAGCCTGAATGCAGATTGACTATCTGACGATCTGTCTCGTCGCCGTGCTGGCTTCCGGCCTGACGCTGTTTTCCGGCTTTGGCCTGGGCACCCTGCTTACCCCGGCCTTCGCCCTGTTTTTCCCGATCCCGACGGCCATTGCCATGACGGCCGTGGTGCACCTGTCCAACAATCTGTTCAAGATCGGGCTGGTCGGGCGCAATGCGGACTGGCGGATCGTCGCCCGCTTCGGCCTGACCGCGGCGCTGGCCGCCATTGCCGGCGCGAGCCTGCTGGCCTTGTTTGCCCATCTGCCGGCATGGACCAGCTATCAGCTTGGCGATCGATTGCATGAGGTCACGCCGGTCAAGGCGGTCGTCGGGCTGTTGATTGTGGTCTTCGCCTTGCTCGAGTTGTCGCCGCGTTTTGCCGGGCTGTCCTTTGCGCCTCGCTGGATGCCGCTTGGCGGATTGTTGTCGGGTTTCTTCGGCGGGCTGTCCGGCAATCAGGGCGCTTTTCGCGCCGCCTTCCTGGTCAAGGCCGGGCTTTCCAAAGAGGCGTTCGTCGGCACCAGTGCCGCCTGTGCGGTGCTGGTCGATGCCGTGCGGCTGGTGGTCTATGGCGCGGCTTTCCATGGCGGCGGCTGGGCGGTTTTGCGGGGCGAAAACGGTGGTCTGGTGATTGCCGCAACGCTCTGCGCGTTTGCCGGCGCATGGATTGGCAAGCGGCTGTTGAAGAAGGTGAGCCTGCGCTTTGTCCAACTGACGGTCGCGGCCATGATGGTGCTGATTGGCAGCGGCCTGGCCACAGGTCTGTTGTGATACGCCACGGTAAAAGTCGGCGCTGGCGGGACGGCGTGCCCCGCATGGGGTACGGCGTGCCCCGCAGCGGGTATGAAATGCCCCGCATGGGGTACGGCGTGCATCACGGCAGTTAAAAGAATTCCTGCAGGAGCATTGCGCCTGCGCGCAAGGATTACCTGTGTGCGATCAACAAACCGGGGCGGATCATGTTGCGGTCTGCTCATCCCGGCCATCACCGAGATTGCCATCCGTCGGCGACTCACGAATCACTCTGCATCAATCTGCGGAGAGCTGCAAAGCCGGTGACCTATCAGCCAACCGGAAAACCGGGTCTGCCTATGGTAAAAACTTATGCGCGCCGCTTTATTTATAAACAAGCAAATTGAAGTATCTGCTAGCATCTAGCGCGATTTATAAAATGACAATCACAAATATTGGTGGAAATCTGTCAAGGGAGCGAAATGGCAGTCAGCGAACTTAACACCGTCAACGAATACTGTCTCGATAACATAATGAGGCTGGCTGAGACGAAGCAGGTTGTCGCTGCGGAAACTGTCTTTGATATCCATGGCACCAAATTATTGGCCAAGGGCGCCCCGATTAACCTGGCCATGAAGGAAAAGCTGCTCCAGCATAAATTGCGCAAGCCGCTGGAATCTTCCCTCAGTGTCGTCGATGGCGTGACGCATCAGTCGATTCTGGCCGAGGCAAATCGATTGATAGGGGAGGTCCCGGCCCTGAAGGTGGTCATGGGGCAAAAGCAGGTGGCCATACTCAAAATCTTGTCCAAAGTATCGCTTCATCCAGTCGCTGCCTTGCTGATGACTGTCGCCGACAACAGCCGGCCTGGGCAGATGAGGCATGGCGTTCTCGTCTCTTTGGTCGCGGCATCGCTTGGCATACACCATAAGCTTTCCGATGATGATCTGGTGATGCTGGCCTTGGCCGGGCTGATTCACGACATCGGCCTGCTGTATACGCATCCGGACTATCTTCACACCGATCGCCTGCTCAAGCCGCATGAATGGAAGCATCTGGCCGTGCACCCGCTGATTGGCCAGATCGTTCTCGGTGAACTCGCGCACTATCCGGAAATCGTAACGGATGCCATTGCGGCACATCATGAGCGCTCTGACGGGAGTGGTTACCCGCGCCAGTTGGCGGGTACGCAACTCACCCCATTGGCGCAGATACTTTCCATGGCCGAAACGCTGAGCGGAATTTTTACGCGCCAGGAAGATGTCCTCACCCGCGCCTGCCTCGCCATCAAGTGCGTTCCAGGTGAGTATCCCCACGGCCTCATATCGGTGTTTTCAACCCTGAAGCGTAACTACGCTGGCACCCCCTTGCCCAACGGCGAGACCACCCCACTGAATGCCTCCCAGTCCATTCAGGTGGTCAAGACCTTGTTGGACGCCCTGGCGGAATGCGAGAATATCGCCGGGCATCCCTCACTTTCTTCCGACCTCAAGGGTTTGCTGGATCATGTGGAGACGCGCTTGACCGGATTGCGACAGGCGCTGAAGGCCGCAGGTATTGAGCAATGCCTTGTGGATGGCCACATGTCCACCATGACCCAGGAGGACTCTGTAATCTTTCTGGAAATCGAGGTGATCGGCCGGGAAATCGGCTGGCGCGAGAGGGATATCGGACGTGACCTGTACCTGCGTCTTGGCAATTACCCCCCTTACGCTTTTCCTATCTTCGCCAACCTGGTCGAAATCCTTGATAAACCGGTGGATTCTGCGTTGGCTTGAGCAGCCTTCAGGAATCACCCCGTTTGCATCCATTGCCTGTTACTGCTGATGGTAGTAACTGATGAATTGCTCGTTTGTCAGCGGTTTGGCGTGGTAGTAGCCCTGGAACAGCTGGCAGCCATGCCGGAACAGGAAATCGAATTGCTCGGCGGTTTCCACGCCTTCGGCCACGATGTTCAGCTTGAGAACTTTTGCCATGTTGATAATGGTGGAGACCATTGCCTGCCCATCTTCTTCATGGCCCAGCACGCAGACAAAGGAGCGGTCGATCTTGATCTCGTCGAGCGGGAGACGATTCAGATAGCTGAGTGACGAATAGCCGGTGCCGAAATCGTCCATGGAGAAGCGGATGCCCAGCTGCTTCACCCGGTTCATCACCAGAATGACCTGATTGATATCCTCGGCGTCGATCGATTCCGTGATCTCGAACATCAGCTTGCGACACAGGCCTGCGTCGAGATGGCGCTGCGTCAGTGTCTCGACCTGCGCCGCGAAATCGTAATGAGTGAGTTGCCGCATGCTGAGGTTGATCGAAAATTGAGCCAGCTCGATGCCCTGGTCATGCCATGCGCGCAGCGTCCTGAAGGCGGTTGCGAGGATATGTTCGCCCAGCTCGACAATCAGGCCCGTCTGTTCGGCGACGGGGATGAAGTGCGCCGGCGATACCGCGCCGAGCGTCGCATTGTTCCAGCGTGCCAGGGCTTCTGCGCCGACGACGCGTCCCGCCCGATCCAGTTGCGGCTGGTAGTGCAAGGTGATTTCGGCGTTGTTCACGGCGAAATGGAGCAGCCGCTCGATCTCCAGACGGCTCTCGACCCGCGCGGACATTTCCTCGTTGAACATGAAGACACCATCGCGCCCCTGCGCCTTGACCTCGTACATCGCGATGTCGGCCTCCTTGATGAAGGTGCCGGCGTTTGCACCGCGACGGCTGATGATGCTCACGCCGATGCTGGCGCTGATGTAGAGGTGATGCTTGTCGACGACATAGATTTCCTTGAGCTTGGCGATCAGGCTTGTCGACAGTTCCAAAGCGGCCTGCCCGCAGGCTGCCTGATCGGTGAAATCGCCACCGGTGATGATGAACTCGTCGCCACCGAGGCGGGCCAGGACGGCATCGGCCGGTGTCTGCTGCCGCAGGCGCGCGACAACGGCTTGCAGGAGTCGATCGCCGACATCGTGTCCCAGCGAGTCGTTGACGGTCTTGAAGTGGTCGAGGTCGATGAGCAGCAGGTAGGCGAACTCGCCGCTCTCGCTCAGCGAGTTCATTCGCGTCTGCAGGTGGTCGATGAAATATTGCCGGTTGTAGAGTGCGGTGAGGCTATCGTGGGTTGCCTGGTGGTAGGTCTGCATCAATAAATTGTGACTGCTGGTGGCGGCATAGAGCAGCACCCAGGTCAGGGTGGCGGCGAAGATCGTCAGGACATAGCCATACCATTCGCCGATGAAAAAGAAATAGACGATCAGCGGCGCCATCAGGATGAGGATGGTCGGCCGGTAAAGGCGGCGGTCCGACGCCAGCAACGCGGAGGCAACCACGGAGGCACCGATCTCGGTGAAGATGGCGATGTAGTGGAGCTTGTAGGCGTCCTGACCGATGTAGAGCAGGAAGATCAGCGGCCACAGCAGAAAGAAGGCATGGACGAACCATGAGCATTGCCGATACCAGCGATCGCGCCGGCTTTCGCCCATCGCGGCGAAATCGAATGTCCGGTACAGCCGATACCCCCACAGTGAGACCGCGATGACCAGCAGATACCAGGCGAAGGCTGGCACGAAGACATTGTTGAGCCAGCCAAGAAAGAGATAACCCAGGCCCGGGAACAGCGCCAGAACCATTAACACCGGGATCTGCCGGTGCAGGAAATCGTAGAAGCGCTTGTCTCTCATGACAATCTGCCGGGTACTCCAGTTTGATTGAATATATCTCTCGTTACAGTAGTGAAGCTTCATCCTGAAAACCCCGGTTCGCACCACGGAGAGCACAGCGGACACGGAGCAACGGCGCAAGCACACAAAATTCAGGCACAGCCAGCGGGCGACATGCTCTTATTACGTAACGCCTGTTTTTTTCTCCGTGATCACCGCGTCCTCCGTGGTGAGCTGCTTTTTCCAGGTTCATTGGAGCTGAATTGATTGTCGCAGACCGGCTTGGGATATCGCAAGTACTGGATTGTCGATGTGTCTAAAACAAAAACCCCGGTTCATTGCTGATGCGGGTTTTGCGGTGCGTAGCCCAACGGTTTTTCAGGCGTTAAGGTCGGGCTTCTTTGGCAAACCCGGCAAATTCGGGAACCTGGCCGAGGGCTTGTCAATATGAACATAAACCAAAGCTGTCAGCTCATGAACCGATAAATGATCAGGACCGCAATAAACAGCAGCAGCGCCAAGCCCTCCATGCCGACAATGATGAGCGAGATGCGGCGTGACATGGGGCTCATGCGCAGCCAGAAGCGATCGAGCAGCCAGCGGCCCAGGCGTGCTTTGCGGTCAGAGCGCGCAGCCAGGGTCAGGTAACCGCCTGCCGCATCGATCCAGAGGTTGAGTTCGGCCATGCGTGCGTTTTCGGGGGGTTCGGCAAACACCTCGCGGTAGCCGAGCCGTGTCAGCTTGTCATCCTGCCGCGCCCAGGACAGGGAAATCCTCCGGGGGGCGGCGCCGGCAAGTTCGACCACCCCGCCCGTATCTGAAAAGTCGGCGCTGGCGGGACGGCGGTATTCGGCTTCCTGCTCGCTGCGTTCGTAGCGCACCTTCAACTTGTTGCCGCCCGGGTCTTTTTCCAGCGCCAGAACTTCCCATTCCGGATTGAGACGAAACCATGCCTCGCCGTCCGCAAAAAACCGGGCGATCAATTCCAGCGGTGCTGCTACCAGACGGCTGCGCTCAAAATGATATTCAGACACGAACCAGCATTACCGGTACGGGGAACTTGCCATCCAGCCGGCCGGGTAAATCACGGGAAGACCAGCGTTCGTAGCGGCCATTGAAGCGTTTGCCGCCCAGTACTACCAGATCGTAACCGCCAGCGATCACCAATCGGGGAATCACCTCTTCGGGCGGACCGCTTTCCAGCAGACGTCCAACAGGTAGATCCGCTACCGTCGCACGGGCAAGCAACAGATCCAAAGCAGTCTCACCCTCGGCAGCCAGACTGCGGTCAAGATGGGCCCGGCATTCATCCCGATTTATGGCATAGATTTCATCGGTAAACTTTTTCAAATAGGGGTCAATCACATACAGCGCATCGAGCGCCGACTGATGCACTCGTGCCACATCGAGGGCCAGATTAATAGCCGCCTCGGTGTGCGGCTCACCATCAATGCACAGCAGAATTCTGGTAAAGGTCATGGCAAGGAATGAAGGGATGGCAAAGTATTAATGAGATGTTGTTGCACTTGCTTGCTGACATTATGCCGGAATGAAAAAAGCAAAAAAGCGGGGCATCCGCAGATGCCCCGCTTTCCGGTTGCAGGAAAGTATCAGCCCTTGATCTTGAACGCGTCCGCGCCGATGGCCATGACGGCAATCGCGGCCAGCACTGCCTTGAGGCTCGCGGAAACCACGCCGATCATGAACGCTGAACCACCGGCTTTCTTCAGATCATCGAAGGCAATGTTGAGCCCCACGCCCGCGAAGCCGAGAGCAAAAAAGAGCTTCAGCAGGTCGGCGGCCAGGATGTTGCGATGCTCGGGAGTGAAGAAACCCATTTCGTTCATCGTCACCATGATGAAGAAGCCGAACACGAAGATCGGAAACTTGCTCGTGATAACTTCCCAGACGTTGATCTTCTGGCCTTCATGTCCCGCATCGACCGCGGGCTTGACGACATAGAAGTAGATCGCCCACAGCACGATCAGCGGAATGAAGCCGACCCGCACAATGTTGATGACGTTGGCCGTCAACAACGATTCGTGGCTATACCAGGACGCTGCCGCGACGAGCTGTGCGGTGTTGAGGATGGCCGTACCGACCCAGGCACCGAATACCGGATCGCTCATGCCGAGCGCCTTGCCGATGTAGGGGAAAGTGAACAGGCCGACCGTGCCGAACAACAGGATGGTGCCGATGGCGTAGAAGAAGTCGCGCGGCTTGGCATTCACCACCGGCGCTACCGCCACGGCCGCCGACACGCCGCAGACGCCGACACCCGCGCCCATCACGCCGGCCAGGCCGGGGTCAACCTTGGCACGCCTGCCCCAGTACGAAATGAGCACCTGCGTACCCATGACGAAGGCCACCACCAGCGCCAGGCCGAAGAAGCCGACTTTCAGCACGTCGGTCCACATGTAGTAGGCGCCGAGAATGATGATGCCCGGCTTGATCAGCGGCCGCGCCGCCACCGTGCCCGCCTTGAAGATTTCGGGCAGGCCGATGGTGTTGCGGATCAGCATGCCGACCAGCAGCAACATCGCGACATAGGTCAATTGGAAGGAGATCATCATGCTGCCAAAGTTCAGCTTGCCGGGGATTGATTTCGCCTGCGCGACCTGATTGAAATCGGCTTCCTTGAGCACCACCGGCCGCGACGGTTTACGCGGCACCTTGACGGAAGGGTCAGCTTTGGCCGCTGCCTCCGCGGCCTTGAACTCCTCCGTCTTTTTGGCAAAGCTGTCTGCATGCTTCTGCTTGTATTCGGCAAAGCTCGCGGGAGCCTTGCCATCATTCACCGCCTTCAATACCTTTTCGGCCTCCTTGAAGTCGCGGTTCCAGCCACTCATCGTGGCATCCCACTGGAGCGCCATCCAGCCGAAGACCGCACACAGGATCAGCCCCGGCAACATATTGGGCAGGTTTTTCAGACTGAACTCGACACCGATTCCACCACTGCTCATTTTTAATCTCCCGAATCAGAAGAACAGGGACTTGAAGAAGCCGGGCCCGATGGCCCCCGTCAATACCAGTGCCACCACGATTGCGGCGACGGCGAGTACAAAGAAGTCCTCCTTGCGCTCGGCCGAAAATGTCGCGGCCGCCTTTGCTTCATATGCCTCTTGGGTTGATTTCTCACTCATGTTCGATCTCCCTTATTTGACAACCGTAACCGTGCAGGGCGCCCATTCGACGACCCGGCTCGAGATGCTTCCCAGGGCGGCGCGCGCTATGCCGTGGCGGCCGTGGGAAGCGACGAAGATTTCACTGGCGCCCTCGCGCTGGGCGATGGCGATGATGCTCTCGGCCGGCGCACCGATTTCATGCGCCGTGCTGGCGTTCGCGCCGGCGGCCTGCGCCTGTGCGAGCGCGGCTTCGAGAATCGCCGCGGATTCCTTTTTCATCGCGTCGTCGAAGACGCTGACGTCCAGCTCGGTGACGCCGAGCGGGCAGAACGGTTCGGATACATTGATGATGACGAGCCGGGCCTGTTCCTGCTTGGCTCTGGCGGCCGCGACGTCGACCGCCTTGCCGGCGGCGGCGGAGCCATCGGTTGCGACTACAATCGTTTTCATTTCAGCTTCCTTTATATTAGTGATTGACGACATCAGCCACTTTTGTCACTGGATAAAAATTCTAACGAGTACCATTCCTCTTCCGCTATTGGCAGTTCGATTACCTGGCTATACGAAATGCTCAATTTACAAAAATCGATTTTTGTGCTTGCCTGGCTCGCCGCTCTCGTCGGAGGGGCGTTCGCGATGGACTCCCGCCAGCTGGTGCGGGTCGCGGTGCTCGCCGACAAGGGCGCGGCGGCAGCCGAAGCGGAATGGCAGTACGTGCTCGACTGGCTGAACCGGGATGTCCCCGGCTATCGGTTCGTCATCGTGGCGCTCGACCATCCCGAGCTGCGGCAGGCGGTGCATGAAGGCAACGTCGACTTCCTCATCACCAACGCCGGCAACTACGGCGAGTTCGAATATTCGGATGGCGTGTCGCGCGTCGCTACGCTCGATTCGCCGCTGGCCCTGTCGCCGAGCCAGGCCGTCGGTTCGGCGATCGTCGTCCGCGCGGAATCCGGGCTGAACGAACTTGCGGACCTGAAGGGCCGGCACCTGCTGGCCGCCAGCCACGAGGCCTTCTGCTGCTACCAGATCGCGGCGCGCGAACTGGTTCTTGCGGGCGTCGACCCGCAGAAGGATCTCGGCCGCCTCGAATACGCCGGTTTCCCGATCCAGTCGATTGCCTTGGCCGTGCGGGATGGCAAGGCCGACGCAGGCGTGCTCAAGACCTGCCTGCTCGAACAAATGGTCGCCAGCGGCGCCCTCAAGCCGGGCGAGTTGCGCGTGCTGGCGCCAAAGAACAAACCGGGCTTTCCTTGCGCTACCTCGTCGCGCCTCTATCCCGACTGGGCCTTCGCCGCCCTGAAAGGCACTCCCGGCGATTTGTCGCGGCACGTGGCCGTGGCCCTGCTGGAAATGCCCAAATCGCCGGACGGCCACGGCTGGGCGATCCCGGCGCACTATGCGGTGCTCGACGGGCTGTTTCGCGATCTCAAGCTCGGCCGCTACGCGAACCCGCACCAGGAAACGCTGGAGGAGTTCATGCTCCGCCATCGCTACCCGCTGCTGGCGATCGCGGTACTGGTCTTCTTCTGGCTCATCCACACGATCCGCGTCGATTATCTTGTCAAGCGGCGCACGCGCGAATTGCAGCGCATGCATGAAGAAAAGGAGCACATGGCCGAGACCATGCGGGAACGCCAGCAGGCGCTCGACCATGCCGGCCGGCTGGCGGTACTAGGCGGCATGGCCAGCGCGATCGCCCATGAACTCAAGCAGCCGCTGGCGGCGATCGAGAACTTCGCGCGCGGCATCGATCGCCGTATCGAGGCGGGACGGCTCGACCCCGAGCCGCTGCGCGATGGCTGCAACGAAATCGCGCTGCAAAGCCAGCGTGCCGACGCCACCATCGAGCGCATCCGCAATTTCGCGCGCAAGGGCGGCAGCACCATGCAGTCGGTGAATCTGCTCGCCTATGTGCGCGAAGCCGTCGAGCTGTTCGAGGTCGCCCACCCCGAGGCGAACATCCAGTGGCTGGGGATGGTCAGGCAGGGTGATACCCAGGTCAGGGCCGATCCGATCCAGATCCAGCAGGTGACTTTCAACCTGCTCAAGAATGCCATCGATGCCCAGGGCGCGCAGGGCAGGGCCAGAGCCCCGATCACCGTCTGCCTCGAACGCGAGGCGCAGGGTTACCGCGTCGGGGTGTGCGATCAGGGCGGCAATCTGACCGAGGAACAGGTTGCCCACCTGTTCGAACCCTTCTTCACCACCAAGAGCGATGGACTCGGCCTCGGATTGGCCCTGAGCAAGTGGATCATCGACGCCCACGGCGGCATGCTGACGCTGACCGGGGAGGCCGCCGGGGTCTGCGCCAGCTTCTGGCTGCCGGAGGAGACGGCACATGAATGAACAGGATGCGCTCATCTACATCGTCGACGACGACGCTGCGATGCGCCGTTCGCTGGCCTATCTGCTCGACTCGGCCGGCTGGCGCACGCAGGCGCTGGCGAGCGGCCGCGAGTTCCTCGACAGCTACGCCGGCCATGTGCCGGGTTGCCTGATGCTCGACATCATGATGCCGCTGATGGGCGGAATGGAGGTTCAGCAGATTCTGAGTGAACGCGCGATCCGTCTGCCGATCATCTTTCTCTCGGCGCACGGCGACCTGCCCATGGCGGTACAGGCGATGAAGCGCGGCGCCTTCGATTTCCTCGAAAAACCCTGCAAGGATCACGTGCTGCTCGATGCGGTCGGACGCGCGGTCAGGCAGAGCATCAAGCAGAGCCTCGACCAGCAGCAGCTGGCGGCAACCAGGGAACGCCTCAACTTGCTGACCAGCCGCGAACGCGAGGTTGCCGAGTGCCTCGCGGCGGGCGAGAACAACAAAACCATCGCCCGCAAGCTGGCCATCAGCGACAAGACGGTGCAGGTGCATCGCCACAATGCCATGGAAAAGCTGGGGGTACATTCCACGGCCGAAATCGCCCGACTGATTCTTGCAGCCACCGCGGTGGGGAACACAGCAACGAACGGATAAAAACAAATACGCGGAGCAAGGTTCCACATCGCCTCCCAGGTAATGCCTGTAGTCCGGCCGCCGTGAAAACGCCCCTGACAATTACTCGTCGAGGGCGTTTTGAAAGTCGGCGCTGGCAGGACGGCGCCTCGGGTTTGCTTACGTCGTGACGGTATCCGCCACTTCCTTGAATTCCGGGATCTGATCGAAATTCATGTAGCGATAGATATCGGCGGCTTGGGCATTTACCGCCGCGACCTTTTCATGATATTCGGCCGGGGTCGGCAGCTTCCCGGTCAGGGCGCAGACTGCGGCAAGTTCGGCGGACACGAGATAGACGCGGGTATCGATGCCGAGCCGGTTGGGGAAGTTGCGGGTCGAGGTCGACACCGCCGTGCTGCCCTTCCTGATTTGCGCCTGGTTGCCCATGCACAGCGAGCAGCCGGGCATTTCCAGGCGCGCGCCGGACTTGCCGAGCACGGAGTAGTAGCCTTCCTCGTTGAGGATCATGGCGTCCATCTTGGTCGGCGGGGCGATCCACAGGCGGGTGGGCAGGTCGCTCTTGCCGTCGAGAATCTTTCCTGCGGCGCGGAAATGGCCGATGTTGGTCATGCACGAGCCGATGAACACTTCGTCGATCTTGTCGCCCTGCACGGCGGAAAGCGGCTTGACGTCGTCCGGGTCGTTCGGGCAGGCCAGCAGCGGCTCGGTGATCTCGTTCATGTCGATCTCGATCACGGCGGCATACTCGGCGTCGGCGTCGGGGGCGAGCAGGGTGCCGTTCTCGATCCAGTCTTCCATCGCCTTGATGCGACGCCCCAGGGCACGCTTGTCCTCATAACCCTCGGCGATCATCCATTTCATCAGGGTGGCGTTGGAACGCAGGTACTCGACGATGGGCGCCTTGTCGAGCCGCACCGTGCAACCGGCGGCGGAGCGCTCGGCCGAGGCATCGGAGAGTTCGAATGCCTGCTCGATCTTGAGGTCGGGCAGGCCTTCGATTTCCAAGATGCGACCGGAGAAGATGTTCTTCTTGCCCTTCTTTTCGACGGTCAGCAGGCCGGCCTTGATGGCGTAGTAGGGGATGGCATTGACCATGTCGCGCAGGGTGATGCCGGGCTGCAGCTTGCCCTTGAAGCGCACCAGCACGGACTCGGGCATGTCGAGCGGCATGACGCCGGTGGCGGCGGCGAAGGCGACCAGGCCCGAGCCGGCCGGGAAGGAGATGCCGATGGGAAAGCGGGTGTGGCTGTCGCCGCCGGTGCCGACGGTGTCGGGCAGCAGGAAGCCGAACAGCCAACTGTGGATGATGCCGTCGCCGGGTTTCAGTGCAATGCCGCCGCGGGCGGTCATGAAGCTCGGCAGGGTGCGATGCGTCTTGACGTCCACCAGTTTTGGGTAGGCGGCGGTGTGGCAGAAGGACTGCATCACCAGATCGGCGGAGAAGCCCAGGCAGGCGAGATCTTTCAGTTCGTCGCGGGTCATCGGGCCGGTGGTGTCCTGGCTGCCGACGCTGGTCATCTTCGGTTCGCAGTAGGCGCCCGGACGCACTCCCCGCTGTTGTCCATTGAGTTCGGGCAGGCCGCAGGCGCGACCGACCATCTTCTGCGCGAGCGAGAAACCCTTGCCGGTGTCGGCCGGCGTGCCGGGCAGGCGGAACAGGGTGGAGACCGGCAGGCCCAACTCGGCGCGGGCCTTGGTGGTGAGGCCGCGACCGATGATCAGCGGAATGCGGCCGCCGGCGCGCACTTCGTCGAAAATCACTTCCGATTTAACCTTGAACTCGGCGATGAGCTTGCCATTTTTCAGGGCCTTGCCTTCGTAGGGTCGCAATTCGACCTCGTCGCCCATCTCCATCTGGCCGACGTCAAGCTCGATCGGCAGGGCGCCGGCATCTTCCATGGTGTTGTAGAAGATCGGCGCGATCTTGCTGCCGAGACAGATGCCGCCGAAGCGCTTGTTCGGCACGAAGGGAATGTCCTCGCCGGTGAACCACAGCACCGAGTTGGTGGCGGACTTGCGCGAGGAGCCGGTGCCGACGACATCGCCGACGTAGGCGACGAGGTTGCCACGGGCCTTGAGTGTTTCGAGCTGCTTGAGCGGGCCGCGTTCGCCGGCCTTGTCGGCTTCGATGCCGGGGCGCTGGTTCTTCAGCATGGCCAGCGCATGCAGGGGGATGTCGGGACGACTCCAGGCGTCGGGGGCGGGCGAGAGGTCGTCGGTGTTGGTTTCGCCGCTGACCTTGAAGACGGTGACCTTGAGCGATTCTGGCACTTCGGGCCGCGAAGTGAACCACTCGGCGGCGGCCCAGGACTGCATGACGGCCTTGGCGTTGGCGCTGCCGCTCCTGGCCTTGTCGGCGACGTCGTGGAAGGCATCGAAC
The DNA here is from genome assembly GCA_030682175.1 of Rhodocyclaceae bacterium. Taxonomy (GTDB): domain Bacteria; phylum Pseudomonadota; class Gammaproteobacteria; order Burkholderiales; family Rhodocyclaceae; genus Sulfuricystis. Next base: position 16,920 of record JAUXOM010000133.1, on the reverse strand, counting down.
ATCAGCAGGGTCTTTTTGAGCGCATTTGCAGCGACCGTGCCGACTTCGGCATCGTCGAGCAGATCAATCAGCGGCTTGACGTTGTAGCCGCCGAGCATGGTGCCGAGCAGTTCGGCGGCCTTCGCACGCGAAACCAAAGCGCACGCCCGATTTTGTCCAATGCGGCCAGCGGCGACTTCAGCCAGGAACTTCGCCTTGACCTCGGCGGCGTCATCAACGCCGGCCGGGACGCGGTGGGTGATGAGATCGACGAGGAAATCTTCCTCGCCCCTGGGCGGGTTCTGCAGCAGCTCGACCAGTTCGACGGTCTGCTGCTTGGTCAGCGGCAGGGGCGGGATTCCCAGCGCTGCGCGTTCGGCGACGTGGGCACGGTAGGCTTCGAGCATGGGATTTATTTCCTTTCTATCGGGGGCAGATTATTTGCAGTCGCCAAGGCGGTGGCCTTTGATGAATGAGTGCATGTCGCCCATGCCCTGGTCGGGCGTCGTGCGCATTTTCTGTTCAAAAGTGAAGTTGTTCGCCGCCATGGTGCCTTTGACAGTGCCGATTAATTTGACACCGCCTTCCATGTTGCAGTTCATGTCGTAACTGATGTTTCCACCGGCGCTTTTCATGTTGGTGATGGCGCACTTGCTTTTTTCATCCATCTTGTATTGCTTGCCATCGGCGATGTCCTTGGCGGTGTAGCAATGCGAGTATTTGCCACCGGGCATTTCCATGCCCTGCATCTTCATGGTGGTGGCAATTTCCCAGAGCCCCGGCTTCATATCCTGGGCATAAGCGAACGTGGCGCAACAAGCGAGAATGAAAGCGACGGACAGTCTGGTCATGAGGCTTCTCCTGAAGGCGGGTGCGGGTGGAAGAAATAGTCGCTGGCGGTCCGCGGCAGCGGCGTGCCGGTGGCCCGCGCGCGTTGCAGCAGTTCCCAATAATAGCGGTAGGAGGCGCGGTCGTGCAGGCGTCCGTTGATCTGGATCGGCCCCCATTGGGCGTCGGCGGCGGCGCACAGAATCTCGGCCGCTGCGTCGACCTCGGCGAAATCCGGCCGCATTGCCGCGACAACGGGTTCGATCTGCCGTGGATGAATGCTCCACATGCGCAAAAAGCCGAATTCCTGCCTGGCCCGGCGCGCATCGGCCGCCACTACGTTGACATCGCGGATTTCGGTGGTGATGTTATGGGTCGGCACAATGCCGTTGCCCAGCGCGGCGCTGGCAATCTCGCACTTGGCGCGGGCAATCAGCGGATGCTCGAACTGGCCGGGCGAGTGCATCGCGAAGGAGGGGATCGCGCCATGATGGGCGCTGACGTAGTCCATCAGCCCGAAGTCGAGCGACTCGACCTCGGGCAGGGCGGCGATCTGCCAGGCATCGCGCAGTGCGCCAGGCGTTTCGATCAGTACATGTACGGGAATTGCGTGCGTAATGCCGTGCCGCACGCGGCAGTCCGCCAGCGCGGTGATCTGTTGCCGCACGTCAGCCAGGCTTTCCGCCTTCGGTAACACCAGATAGGCGAGGCTCCAGCCGGCATTGCCGGCAATGATTTCAAGTTCCTCGCGCCAGGCCGGATGCCGTACGTCATGGATGCGCGCACCCAGACGGTCGAAGCGATTGTCGCTTGAATTGATTAGCGCGGCGATCAGCGCGGCATGTTCAGGTTCGCCGCCGACTGGCGCGCCGTCCTCGCAATCGGCGGTGATGTCGAATACCGGTACGCCATCGTGCTGCAGCGCGACCTGCAACTCCAGCGCCTTGCGAAGGTACTTTTCCTGCCCGGCGTAATGTTCGCAGGCGGCCAGCACGGGGAACGGCCGGCCGCCTGCGTAGAGCACTTCGGAAGGATGAAGTGCCGTGGTCCCGTCAGGAAACACGCCCAACCCCGTCATGCCGGCGCAAGCCGGTATCGAACAAAACCACTGGATTCCGGGTCAAGCCCGGAATGACGAGTTCGATTAAAAGGGGGGGTGCCTGTTGCTATGACCATTAGGCGAAGAGATGCTTGACGCCGTCGCGTTCTTCGCTGAGTTCCTGGAGCGTGGCGTCCATCTTTTCGCGCGAGAAGGCGTCGATCTCCAGACCCTTGACCACTGCCCACTTGCCGTCCGAGCAGGTGCAGGGCATGCCGTAAATCATGCCTTCCGGGATGCCGTAGGAGCCGTCTGAAACCACGCCCATCGTCACCCACTGGCCGTTGGTGCCCATGTTCCAGTCGCGCATGTGGTCGATGGCGGCATTGGCGGCCGAGGCGGCGGAAGACGAGCCGCGCGCCGCGATGATGGCGGCGCCGCGCTTGCCCACTTTCGGGATGTATTCGCCCTTGTACCAGGCGTCGTCATTCACCAGTGCGGGCGCGGCCTTGCCGGCCACGGTGGCGAAACGGATATCCGGGTACATCGTCGGCGAGTGGTTGCCCCAGACCACCATGTTCTTGACGTCGGTGACGCTGGCCTTGGTGCGCGTGGCCAGTTGCGAAATCGCGCGGTTGTGGTCGAGGCGCATCATCGAGGTGAAGGCAGTCTTGGGCAGGCTCTGCGCGGTGTTCATGGTGATCAGCGCGTTGGTGTTGGCGGGATTGCCGACGACGATGAGTTTCAAGTCGCGTGCCGCGACGGCGTCAATCGCCTTGCCCTGCTCGGTGAAGATCTTGGCATTTTCCAGCAGCAGATCCTTGCGCTCCATGCCGGGACCACGCGGTTTGGCGCCAACCAGCAGGGCTTGCTGGACATCCTTGAAGGCGACCAGCGGGTCGCTGGTGCCGATCATGTCGGCCAGCAGCGGGAAGGCGCAGTCTTCGAGTTCCATCATCACGCCCGTGAGCGCCGCCTGCGCTTTTTCCAGCGGCAGTTCAAGCATCTGCAGGATGACCGGCTGGTCCTTGCCGAGCATTTCGCCACTGGCGATGCGGAACAGCAGGGCGTAACCGATTTGTCCGGCGGCACCGGTGACTGCGACTCGAATGGGGGCTTTGGCCATGATGAAAAACTCCTTGAAATTGGTCAGGGGTGAAGAGGAGAAAAACGCTGAAATAATAGTGTGCGATGCTGCACTGTGTCAATGACTGTCTTATGTCATTTATAAGACATAAGTTAATCTATGGACGTGGAAAAACTTTTATGGTTCAATCTGTCACCATGCTGCCCCAGACACCCGTGGATTCTCCCACCTTTAGCCCGCTCTATCGCCAGATCAGGGACTTGATCCTGCAGGCGCTTGATAATGGCGAGTGGCGCCCCGGCGAAGCGATCCCGAGCGAGATCGAACTGGCGGCGCGTTTTCATGTCAGCCAGGGTACCGTGCGCAAGGCCATCGACGAGATGGCCGCCGAGAACCTGCTGGTGCGGCGTCAGGGCAAGGGTACCTTCGTTGCCAGCCACAATGACCCGCGCGCCTTTTTCCGTTTCTTGCGGCTGACCCCCCTGTCCGGTGGCCTTGAGCCCTCACGCAGTGTGCCGCTCGAATGCTGGCGGGCCAAGGCGGGTGCGGAGGCGGTACGCGTACTGGGGCTCAAGATCGGCGAACCGATCATCATCGTGCGTCGCCTGCTCGAATTTTCAGAAAAGCCGGTCGTCGTCGACGAGATCTATTTGCCGGGCGATGTATTTCCTGGCCTGACCCTGGAAGTGCTCAAGGAGTCCACGGGATCGCTTTACAGCATGTTCGAGACGAAATTCGGGGTGCGCATGATTCGTGCCGAAGAGCGAATCCGTGCAGTGGCAGCCGACCGTGTCAGTGCCGAACTCCTGCATGTGCCCGAGGGCAGCCCGCTGTTGTCGGTTGAGCGCATCAGCTTCACCTATGGGGATCGTCCAGTGGAGTGGCGGCGGGGCTTGTACTCGACGGCAGAACATTGTTATCTGAACGAGTTGAGCTGAACGCGAAGTCTTCAGCATTTCCGCGTTTGAGTTCTGAAAGATATTTCTTAATGATAATCTTTGCGCTAGGATTCCGCGCTGCAACATAAACGGAGCGATAGTGATATGGCAGAAACAGCCAGAAAACGACCTAAATATCTGAATCTTATAAAGATAAAGCTACCCATCGCGGGAATTGCTTCGATATTGCACCGCGTTAGCGGTGTCGGGATATTCTTGATGTTGCCGTTGTTGGTCTGGCTGTTCGAGCTTTCCCTTCGCTCGCCCGAGAGCTTTCAGGAACTGCAAGCGGTGATTACCCATCCCGTGCTGAAACTGATCCTGATCGGCCTGCTGTGGGCCTTGCTGCACCACTTCTGCATGGGCATTCGCATTCTGCTGATCGACATGCACATTGGTGTCGATAAGTTGCAGGCCAGTGCTTCGGCCAAAATGGTCCTCGCCGTCAGTCTGCCGCTGACCTTGATCCTGGGGGCGAAACTATGGTGAATCGCAAACTGGTCGGTGCCCACTATGGCCTGATGGACTGGCTCGTCCAGCGCATTACCGGTGTCGTCATGGCGGCCTACACGGTGGTCGTGGCCTTTGCGCTGTACACAGGGGCGGGGTCGAGTTACGAGCGGTGGCATGGCTTCATGTCCGCCGCTCCCATGCGTTTCATCAGCTTCCTGTGCATCGTCAGCCTGTGCTGGCATGCCTGGATCGGTGTGCGCGACACCTGGATGGATTACGTCCAGCCCGCCGGCATCAAGCTCACTCTGCATGTGCTGACTTTGCTGTCAGTGATCGGCTGCGGTGGTTGGGCGGTGCAAATTCTCTGGAAATTATGATGACCCCCATCCTCCCCAGCCCCCCGTCCCAAGGAAGGGGGGTGACGAATGTTCAGCCGCTAAGCGGCTTCCATGTGATTGACCCGTCGCCTCCTTGGGGCGGCCCGGCGGAGGCGACAGCATGAAGGTGACCGTCCGTAAATTCGACGCCGTGATTGTCGGCGCAGGCGGCGCCGGTCTGCGCGCCGCCATCCAGCTTTCCGAGGCCGGGCTCAAGACCGCCGTGTTGTCCAAGGTGTTCCCGACCCGCTCGCACACAGTCGCGGCGCAGGGTGGCGTGGCCGCCAGCCTGGGCAATTCCGAGGAAGATCACTGGCACTGGCACATGTACGACACGGTCAAGGGTTCCGACTGGCTCGGCGACCAGGACGCCATCGAGTTCATGTGCAAGAAAGCCAACGAGGTGGTGATCGAACTCGAACACTACGGCATGCCCTTCGACCGGCTCGACAACGGCCGCATCTACCAGCGTCCGTTCGGCGGCCATATGTCGAACTTCGGCGAAAAGCCGGTGCGCCGCTCCTGCGCCGCCGCCGATCGCACCGGTCACGCCATGCTGCACGCCATGTACCAGCGCAACGTCAAGGCCAATACGCAATTCTTCGTCGAATGGCTGGCGCTCGATCTGATCCGCGATGCCGAAGGCGATGTGCTCGGCGTCACGGCGATGGAAATGGAAACCGGCGACCTGTACGCCTTCCATGCCAAAGCGACCATCTTTGCCACGGGCGGTGCCGGGCGCATCTATTATTCGTCGACCAACGCCTTCATCAATACCGGCGATGGCGCCGGCATGGCGGCGCGCGCCGGCATTCCGCTCGAAGACATGGAATTCTGGCAGTTCCACCCGACCGGTGTGGCAGGCGCCGGTGTGCTGATCACCGAGGGCGTGCGCGGCGAGGGCGGCATCCTGCGCAACAGCGCGGGCGAACGCTTCATGGAGCGCTACGCGCCCAACGCCAAGGATCTCGCTTCGCGCGACGTGGTGTCGCGCGCCATGGTCACCGAGATCAATGAAGGCCGCGGTTGCGGGCCGAACAAGGACTTCGTGTTGCTCGACATCACCCATCTGCCGCCGGAAACCATCATGAAGCGGTTGCCGGGCATCCACGAAATCGCCTTGCAGTTTGCCGGCGTCGATGCGCTGCGCGAGCCGATTCCTGTCGTGCCCACTTGTCATTACCAGATGGGCGGCATTCCGACCAACTTCAAGGGTCAGGTGGTGGTGCCCGGCAAGCGCAGCCAGAATGAGATCGTGCCCGGTTTCTACGCCGCCGGTGAATGCGCCTGTGCTTCGGTGCATGGCGCGAACCGTCTCGGCACCAACTCGCTGCTCGATTTGCTGGTGTTCGGCAAATCCGCCGGCGAATCGGCAGTCGATGAAATGAAACAGTCGCCCAAACCGCACAAGGAACTGCCGGCCGATGCTTTCGACCGCACGCTGGAACGCTTGCATCGGCTGAATACCCAGAAAGACGGCGCCAGCGTCCATGAGACACAGCTGGACATGCAACGCACGATGCAGAAGCATGCGGGCGTGTTCCGCTTTGCCGATTTGCTGAAGCAGGGTGTGCAGAAAATTATCGAGGTGCAAAAAGACGTAGAGCGCACCGAGATCAAGGATAAGTCCAAGGTATTCAACACGGCGCGCGTCGAGGCGCTGGAACTCGACAACCTGATCGAAGTGGCGGTGGCAACCATGGTATCGGCGGAAGCGCGCAAGGAAAGCCGCGGGGCGCATGTGCGCGACGACGCGCCCGATACCCCTGAACGCCCGGACGGCCGTGACGACGTCAACTGGCTCAAGCACAGCCTGTGGTTTAAAGATGCAAATCGTCTCGAATACAAGTCGGTCACCCTGCGGCCGCTGACAGTCGAAACCATCGCGCTCAAAAAGCGCGCTTACTGAAAGCAAGAGATCGACGATGACCAAGCGAATTCTCAAATTCAATATCTATCGCTACGATCCCGATGTGGATCGCAAGCCCTACATGCAGGACATCGAGGTAGAGGTGGACGCCACTGATCGCAAGCTGCTCGATGCCTTGGTCAAGCTGAAGGCCAAGGATGATTCAATCGCCTTCCGGCGTTCCTGCCGCGAGGGCGTGTGCGGTTCGGACGGGATGAACATCAATGGCACGAATGGCCTGGCCTGCCTCGCCGATCTCAGTACCTTCCCCGACGGCAAGACCATTGTCCTGCGTCCGCTCCCGGGACTGCCGGTGATCCGCGACCTGATCGTGGACATGACGCAGTTCTTCAAGCAATACCATTCGATCAAGCCCTACCTGATCAACAATGATCCGCTGCCCGAGCGCGAGCGCCTGCAATCCCCCGAGGAGCGCGAAGAACTGAACGGTCTGTACGAGTGTATCCTGTGCGCCTGTTGCTCGACGGCCTGCCCCACCTTCTGGTGGAATCCGGACAAATTCGTCGGCCCGGCCGGTTTGCTGGCGGCATACCGCTTCATTGCGGATACGCGCGACCAGGCCACCAACGAGCGCCTCGACAACCTCGAAGATCCCTATCGGCTGTTTCGCTGCCACACCATCATGAATTGCGTCGAGGTCTGCCCGAAAGGGCTCAATCCGACCAAGGCGATCGGCAAGATCAAGGATATGATGGTCCGCCGAATAATCTAGGGAAATGCTGATCAAGTACAGATTCGTCATTCCGGCGCAAGCCGGAATCCAGGAAAATCTGCAAGCTGGACACCGGCCTACGCCGGTGTGACGGACTTGATCAGCGCTTCCCTAGCAAAGTAGTAGGATAATTGCCGCGGGCTAAGGTTTTTAACGATGAATGAGCAGCAACGCATCCGCCGGGAAAGACTCCGCTGGCACAGTCGGCGGGCGCTCCTGGAGCTTGATCTGGTCATGCGACGCTTTTGGCAGTCGCAACCGGAACTGCTGGACGACCTGCAGGCCGAACAGCTTGAATGCCTGCTGGCAATGGAAGACCACGATTTGTGGGAATTGCTCAGCGGTCGGCAGGAGCCTGCCGATCCGGCTTTGCAAGGCATGGTGGCGCTGCTGCGGCAGCCTGCCGGTTTTTAACAAAGTATCAGCACTATCGAACGGAGCCTCAGATGACACAACGCAACGCAACCCTGAATTTCGACGGCAAGAGTTTCGAGTTTCCGGTTTATTCCGGCAGCGTCGGTCCGGATGTGATCGACATTTCCAAACTCTATGCGCAGACCGGTGCTTTCACCTATGACCCGGGCTTCATGTCGACGGCTGCGTGCAAATCGTCGATCACCTATATCGACGGCGACAAGGGTGAATTGCTGTATCGCGGTTATCCCATCGAGCAACTGGCCGAGAAGTGCGACTTCATGGAAGTCTGTTATCTGCTGAAGAACGGCGAACTGCCCAATCAGGCCGATTACGGCGACTGGGTCGGCCGCGTGCGCAAGCACACCATGGTGCATGATCAATTGACGCGCTTCTACAATGGTTTTCGCCGTGACGCCCATCCGATGGCGGTGATGGTCGGCGTGGCCGGCGGGCTTTCGGCCTTCTATCATGACTCGCTCGATATCGCCAATCCGGAGCACCGGCAGACCGCGGCGTTGCGCCTGATCGCCAAGATGCCGACCATCACGGCCATGGCTTATCGGTACAACATGGGCTTGCCGTTCATGTATCCGAAGAACGACTACGATTACGCGACGAACTTCCTCTACATGATGTTCGCCAACCCCTGCGAAGAGTTCGTGCCGAACCCGGTCCTCTCGCGGGCGCTTGATCGCATCCTGATCCTGCATGCCGACCACGAGCAGAATGCTTCGACTTCGACGGTGCGTTTGGCGGGCTCCTCCGGCGCCAATCCGTTCGCCTGCATCGCCGCCGGCATCGCCTGTCTGTGGGGGCCGGCGCATGGCGGCGCCAACGAAGCCTGCCTGAAGATGCTTGAAGAGATCGGCGACGTGTCGCACATCGACGAGTACATCAAGCGCGCCAAGGACAAGAACGATTCCTTCAAGCTGATGGGTTTCGGTCACCGCGTTTACAAGAACTTCGATCCGCGCGCCAAGCTGATGCGCGAAACCTGCCATGAAGTGCTCAATGAACTGGGTCTGCATGACGATCCGCTGTTCAAGCTGGCGATTCAGTTGGAGAGGATCGCCCTCGAGGACGAATACTTCATCGAGAAGAAGCTCTATCCAAACGTCGATTTCTACTCGGGCATCGTCCAGCGCGCGCTCGGCATTCCGACGCAAATGTTCACCGGCATCTTCGCCATGGCGCGCACCATCGGCTGGATCGCCCAGTGGAACGAGATGATCAGCGATCCGGAACAGAAAATCGGCCGCCCGAGGCAGCTTTATACCGGCGCCGCCCAGCGCAATGTCCCGGCAATGGACCAGCGTTAAGCGGTAAAAAGGGGACGCCGCGCGCCCCCTTTTTTTACGCCTACCCATTAACTGAGGTGATGGCATGATGAAACAAATGTTGTCCAACTCATATCTTTTCGGGGCGAACGCGCCCTATGTCGAAGAGTTGTACGAAGCCTATCTGTTGAACCCCGCCGCCGTGGATGCGGCGTGGCGTGATTATTTCGACAAGCTTGCCAGCCTGCCGGGCGTCGGTGCCTATTACGGCCCCGATGTCGCCCATACCCCGATCATCAATTCCTTTGCTCAGCGTGCCAAGGAAGGCAGCTTGCATGTCGTTCCGCGTGGCACAGCACAGGCCGAGAAGCAGACCAGGGTGCTGCAACTCATCACCGCCTACCGTTTCCTCGGCAACCGCTGGGCACAGCTGGATCCGCTCAAGCGTCAGGAACGGCCGGAAGTCGCCGAGCTCGATCCGGCCTTCTATGGTTTTACCGAAGCCGATCTGTCGACCACGTTCCGCACGGGCTCTTTCGACATCGGCGTCGATGAAGCAACCCTGCGCGAGATTCTCGAGGCGCTGCGCTTGCGTTACTGCGGACAGATCGGCGCCGAGTACATGTATCTCGCGGATGTAGCGCAAAAGCGCTGGATCCAGGCGCGTTACGAGCCGGTGCGTCCGGCGTCGCGCTACACCAGCGAGGACAAGAGGCGTTTCCTCGGCGCCATTACCGCCGCCGAAACGCTGGAACGCTATTTGCATACCCGCTATGTCGGCCAGAAGCGGTTTTCGCTCGAAGGCGGCGAATCGATGATCCTGGCGATGGATCAACTGGTGCGGGTGGCCGGCACGATGGGCGTGAAGGAGATCGTCATCGGCATGGCCCACCGCGGCCGCCTGAATGTGCTGGTGAATACCCTCGGCAAGCAGCCGGCGATGCTGTTCGACGAATTCGAGGGCAAGAAGAAGAGCGACCTGCTCGCCGGCGACGTCAAGTACCACATGGGTTACTCGTCCGATGTGGCAACCCCGGGTGGTCCCATGCACCTGACCCTGGCGTTCAACCCCTCGCATCTCGAAATCGTCAATCCGGTGGTGGAAGGCTCGGTATATGCACGCCAATTCCATCGGGGCGTGAACGGCAAGAACGAAGTTCTCCCGGTGCTGATCCACGGTGACGCCGCCGTGTCCGGTCAGGGTGTCAACCAGGAAATGCTAAATTTTTCACAGACGCGCGGTTACGGCACGGGTGGTACGGTGCATCTGGTCGTCAATAACCAGATCGGTTTCACGACCTCGGACCCGCGCGACCTGCGCTCGTCGCTGTATTGCACCGACATCTTCAAGATGGTCGAAGCGCCGATATTCCATGTGAATGGCGACGATCCGGAAGCGGTGGTCTTCGTCACTCAGCTGGCGCTCGAGTTCCGGCAGGAATTCAAAAAGGACGTGGTGGTCGATATCATCTGCTTCCGCAAACTGGGCCATAACGAGCAGGACGAGCCGATGGTGACCCAGCCGCTGATGTACAAGAAGGTCGCCGTGCATCCCGGCACGCGCAAGCTCTATGCCGAAAAGCTGCTGAATCAAGGCGTTCTGGCGCCCGGCGAGGATGAGCAGATGATCAAGGATTACCGCACGGCGCTCGATGAAGGACGTCACCTGCGCGATCCCGTCATCACCGACTTCAAGAGTCCCATGGCGATCAACTGGGCGCCCTACGTCACTGCCAAGTACACCGAAAAATGCGATACCACGGTGCCCTTGAACGAATTGCAGCGTCTCGGTCAGCGTCTGACCAGTGTGCCAGCCAATTTCACGCTGCATCCGCGCGTGCAGAAGATCGTCGATGACCGCAAACTGATGATCGAGGGCAAGCTGCCGATCGATTGGGGCATGGCCGAAAACCTTGCCTATGCCACCCTGCTGGCGGCCGGTTACGGCGTGCGCATCTCCGGCGAAGATGTCGGGCGCGGCACCTTCTTCCACCGCCATGCCGCCTTCCATGACCAGAACCGCGAAAAATGGGACGAGGGCACCTGGTGGCCGCTGGCGTCGCTGCAGGAATCGCAGGGCACCTTCCAATGTTTCGATTCCGTCCTCTCCGAGGAGGCCGTGCTGGCCTTCGAATACGGCTATGCGACGGCGACACCCAACGAACTGGTGGTCTGGGAAGGCCAGTTTGGCGATTTCGCCAATGGCGCCCAGGTCGTCATCGACCAGTTTCTCGCTTCCGGTGAAGCCAAATGGGGCCGCTCGTGCGGGCTGGTATTGCTGCTGCCGCACGGTTACGAGGGCCAGGGGCCGGAGCACTCTTCGGCGCGCATCGAACGCTTCATGCAATTGTCGGCCGACTTCAACTGGGAAGTCTGCATGCCGACGACCCCCGGCCAGATCTTCCATTTGCTGCGCCGGCAGATGCTGCGCAAGCAACGCAAGCCGCTGGTCGTGTTTACCCCGAAATCCTTGCTGCGCCACAAGGACGCCACCTCGAGTCTCGACGACCTGTGTGACGGCACTTTCCAGACGGTGTTCGGCGAGGTGTTCCCTCATAACCCGAAGAAAATCACCCGCGTGGTCTGCTGCACCGGCAAGGTTTACTACGATCTGGTCAAGGCGCGCAACGAGCGCAAGCTGGAACATGTTGCCATCATCCGCACGCCGCAGCTCTATCCGATGGACGACCGGCGGCTGCTGGAGGAACTCGACCGTTATCCGAAGATGAAGGAACTGGTCTGGTGCCAGGAAGAACCGGAAAATCAGGGCGCCTGGTATGCCAAGCATCATCGCCTGATTCAAATCCTCAAGAAGGGCCAGACGCTGCAGATCGCCTCGCGGCCCGCCTCCGCCTCACCGGCGGTCGGCAGCCTGGCCAAGCATCTTGAACAGCAACAAGCCGTAGTCGACGCCGCCCTCGGCCGCACCCAATAACCCAATATACGGAGACCCCCATGCTGATCGAAGTCAAAGTCCCGCAGCTTTCCGAATCCGTCGCCGAGGCGACGCTGGTCAGCTGGCACAAGAATGTGGGTGACGCCGTTGCCCGCGATGAAAACCTGATCGACATTGAAACCGACAAGGTCGTGCTCGAACTGCCGGCGCCCAATGACGGCGTGCTGGTCGAGGTGCTCAAGGGCAACGGCGACACCGTCATTGCCGGTGAGTTGATTGCCCGCATCGATACGGAAGCGCAAGCGGCGGCAGCCGTTCCCGCGGTCGCGCCGAAAACCAAAGCTGCCGCTCCCGCGGCTGCCGCATCGGCAAGCAAGGCGGCAACCAGCACCGTCGGAGCCGGTCCGGCAGCGCGCAAGGCGCTGGCCGAGAAGGGTATCGATGCCGCCCAGGTGTCGGGTAGCGGACGCGGCGGGCGGGTCACCAAGGCCGACGTTATCGCCGCGGCCACTCCGGCTGCTGCTGGCGCCGTACCGCCAGCGCCGACTTTTGGAGGCGCTCCAACACTACCGACTTTTGGCGGCGCTCCAACCCTGCCGACTTTTGCAGCAGCATTGCCGCAGCCCGCCGTCGTCAGCGCCGCTGACAGCAGTGCCGAGCGCACCGAGCAGCGCGTGCCGATGTCGCGCCTGCGCATTCGCGTCGCCGAGCGGCTGTTGCAGTCGCAAGCGACCAACGCCATCCTGACCACCTTCAACGAGGCGAACATGGCCCCGGTGATCGAGCTGCGCAAGAAATACGCGGACAAGTTCGAGAAGGAGCACGGTGTGCGGCTGGGCTTTATGTCCTTCTTCGTCAAGGCGGCGGTCGCGGCGCTGAAAAAATATCCGGTGCTCAACGCGTCGGTCGATGGCAACGACATCGTCTATCACGGCTACTTCGATATCGGCATCGCCGTCAGCAGCCCGCGCGGCCTGGTGGTGCCCATCCTGCGCGATGTCGACCGGCTCAGCCTCGCCCAGATCGAGAAGAAGATTGCCGAATTCGGCGCGAAAGCGAAGGAAGGCAAGCTGTCGCTGGAAGAGCTGACCGGCGGCACCTTCTCGATCTCCAACGGCGGCGTGTTCGGTTCGATGCTGTCGACGCCGATCATCAATCCGCCGCAATCGGCCATCCTCGGCATTCATGCCACCAAGGAACGCCCGGTGGTGGAAAACGGCCAGATCGTCATTCGTCCGATCAACTATCTCGCCCTGTCCTACGACCACCGCATCATCGACGGTCGCGATGCCGTGCTCGGCCTGGTCACCATGAAAGAGGCGCTGGAAGACCCGGCGCGTCTGCTGCTCGATATATAAGGAAGATGCCATGGCGCAACAATTCGATGTCGTAGTCATTGGCGGCGGCCCGGGCGGCTACATCGCCGCGATTCGCGCTGCCCAGCTGGGTTTTGCCACGGCCTGCATCGAGGCGGAAGCCTATGCCGATCCCAAGGGCGCTGTGCGACTCGGCGGCACCTGCCTGAATGTCGGCTGCATTCCGTCGAAGGCCCTGTTGCGCTCGTCGGAACTGTTCGAGACGGCCAACCACGGTTTTGCCGCGCATGGCATCACTGCCGCGGCTGTCAAGATGGATGTCGCCACGATGCTGCGCCGCAAGGATGACATCGTCACCCAGCTCACCACCGGCATCAAGGGCCTGTTCAAGAAGAACAAGGTCACGCTGCTGCCGGGGCGCGGCAGCTTTGCCGGTCGGGAAGGCGCGCTGTGGCAGATCAAAGTTGCCGGCAAGGACGCTGCCGAAGTGGTCACGGCCAAGCATGTCATCGTCGCCACCGGTTCCTCGCCGCGCCATCTGGATGGCATTCCGGTCGACAATAAAACCATCTGCGACAACGTCGGTGCGCTCGCGCTCCCCGCCGTGCCCAAGCGGCTCGGCGTCATCGGCGCCGGCGTCATCGGCCTGGAACTGGGCTCGGTCTGGCAGCGTCTGGGTGCCGATGTCACGATCCTCGAAGCGCTGCCCGATTTTCTTGCCGCCGCCGACCCGGCCGTGGCCAAGGAAGCGTGGAAGGTCTTCACCAAACAGCAGGGCCTCAAGATAAACCTCGGCGCCAGGATCACCGGCGTCAAGCAGACGAAGAAAGGCAAGCAGACCGCCATCAACGTCAGCTATGAGACCAGCGCCGGCGCCTTCACGCTGGAATGCGACAAGCTGATCGTCTCGGTCGGGCGCGTGCCGAATGTCGCCGGCCTCGGGGGTGACAGCGTCGGCCTGAAGCTGGATGAACGCGGCTGCATCGCGGCGAACGAGCATTGCCAGACCAACCTCGAAAATGTCTGGGCAGTCGGCGACGTGGTGCGCGGCCCGATGCTCGCGCACAAGGCCATGGAAGAAGGCGTGATGGTCGCCGAACTGATTGCCGGCCAGGCCGGCCATGTCAATTACGCCGCGATTCCCTGGGTGATCTACACCCACCCCGAAATCGCCTGGGTCGGCCAGACCGAAACGCAGTTGAAAAACGCGGGCATCGAATATCGCGCGGGGCAGATTCCCTTCGCCGCCAATGGCCGCGCGCTGGGGCAGGGCGACAGCAGCGGCTTTGTCAGGATGCTCGCCTGCGCCAAAACCGACGCCATCCTCGGCGTGCACATCATCGGCGCCAACGCTTCCGAACTGATCGCCGAAGCGGTTACGGCGATGGAATTCGGCGCGGTGGCCGAAGACATCGCCCGCATCTGCCACGCGCATCCGACCCTGTCCGAGGTGATGCACGAGGCGGCTTTAGCGGTGGATAAACGGGCGCTGCACTTCTGATCCACAATTTGTGACTATAATGGTCACAAATTGTGGATATAAGGAGGCCGTCATGTCCTGGAACATCGCCCAAGCCAAGCAGCAGTTTTCCGAAGTGGTTCGTCTGTCAGTTGAGGAACCGCAAATGATCTACAACCGCGATCGTTGTGTTGCCGCGGTGATCGATGCCGAAACCTTCAAGGCTTTCGACGAATGGCGCAAGACCGCCAAACACAAGACGCTCGGCGCAGTGTTTGCCGAGTTGCGGCGAATCGCGGCTGAGGACAACTATGAATTGCCGACACTGCCACGTTCCGCCGCTGGCCGTCCTAACGCCTTTGTAGCCATACTGGAAGAATGCGAGGAGGGCGCTCCTCATGAGCGTGCTGCTTGATACCAATATCGTCAGCGAGTTTTTCCGCCCGCGGCCGGATGGTGGCGTGCTTGCCTGGTCGGAGACGGCGAATGATTATCTTGTTTCCGCTGTTACCGTCGAAGAAATCAGCTTTGGTCTCGCCTGGCGTCCAAACCAGCGCATCGCCGCCGCGTTCGATACCTTTCTCTCGACATGTCTGGTGCTGCCGATTACCCCCGAAATCGCCCAGCGCGCCGGCGAACTGCGCGGCGGCCTTGCCGCCCGCGGCGTCGTCCGCAGCCAGCCCGACATGCTCATCGCCGCCACCGCGCAAATCCACGCCCTCACGCTGGTGACGCGCAACACGGACGATTTCGCCGGCTGCGGTATTCCGGTGCTGAACCCGTTTTCCGTCTGATCCTTGTCTGCCCACCGCCTTCTCAACGTCCCGCCAGACAGCATGATTCGCGCTTTTGCTGCCGCGCTGGCCGAGCGCGGCATCGTCGCCGACGCGGCGCAGCAGGCTGCTGCTGTCCGCCTGCAGCTTTTCTATGACGAACTGGTCGCCTTCAAGGCGGCGCGGCGCACCCGTTTGCGCAAGCTGCTGGTGCATCCCGCCTTGCCGAAGGGGGTCTGGTTCTGGGGCGGGGTCGGGCGCGGCAAGAGTTTCCTGATGGATTGTTTTTTCGCTGCCGTGCCTTACCAGCGCAAACGGCGCGTGCATTTTCATGCCTTCATGCGCGAGGTGCATGAGCGTTTGCAGACCTACAAGCACGCTCCCGATCCGCTGGCAAAAGTGGCGGCACGGGTGGCGCGGGAAACGCGGCTGATGTGCTTCGACGAGTTTCACATTGCCGACATCGCCGACGCGATGATTCTCGCGCGCCTGATGCAGGCGCTGTTCGACGCTGGCGTGCTGTTCTGCATCACCTCGAACTATCCGCCCGCCGGTCTTTATCCCGACGGACTGCAGCGCGAACGCCTGCTGCCGACGCTGGCCCTGCTCGATGAAAAGCTCGACGTCATCGAGATCGACGCCGGCATCGACTATCGTTTGCGGACGCTGGAACAGGCCAGTGTCTATCTGCTGCCGGCCGACGGCGACAGCGCCGTGCGGCTCATGGAAATCTTTTCCCGGGTGGCGCACGGCGCGGGGCATGCGCGACCAATCATGGTGGCCGGGCGGGAAATTCCGTTGGTTCACCGCGCGCCCGGCGTGCTCTGGTGTGACTTTGCCACGCTGTGCGGCGGGCCGCGCTCGCAGAACGATTACCTCGACATCGCGCACCGTTTCCACACCGTTTTCGTCTCGGCCGTGCCGCGTCTGGGGCCGGAGCAGGCCAACGCCGCGCGCCGCTTCACCTGGCTGGTTGATATCTGCTACGACCATCGCGTCAAGCTGGTGCTGGCGGCAGCAGTACCGGCCGAGGAACTCTATGTCGCCGGTCCGCAGGCCGGTGAATTCAAGCGCACCGTATCGCGCCTGATGGAAATGCGCTCACACGAATACCTGGCCAGCGAACACCGCCGCTACGAGACGCATGCGCCGTCAGCGTAAGCGCCGTACCCGCTGCGGGGCACTTCGTCCCGCCAGAGCCGACTTTTAACGTGAAGCACACCCGTGTAGGTCGGGCGCAAGCCCGACAGTCGGGCTTGCGCCCGACCTACATTAACTGGCATGGCGTAAGACTTTCATGATTTGTGGTGGTGCCCGCTCAATGACCGTTAGCCTGAAGTTCGCCCCTGTCTGAACCGAGTTTCTACGCTGATTCAATAAGTTGTCGTTGAATCACGGTTTGGTTTTCTGACTACGAGCGAATCGTTTGAATCAGAGCC
>JAUXOM010000101.1 GCA_030682175.1 Rhodocyclaceae bacterium | reverse complement strand
GTGCGCATCGTGCCGCAGGGCCAGGAATGGATCGTCGAACGCCTGGGTAAGTATCACGGCACCTTGCTTCCCGGTCTCAACATCATCATTCCCTATCTCGATCAGGTTGCCTACAAACTGGTCACCAAGGACATCATCCTCGACGTGCAGGAGCAGGACATCATTACCAAGGACAACGCGGTGATCCTCACCAATGCCATCGCCTTCATCAAGGTCACCGACCCGATCAAGGCGGTGTATGGCGTGACCGATTTCTCCGAGGCGATCCGCAACATGATCATGACCACGTTGCGCTCCATCGTCGGCGAGATGCAGCTTGACGAGGCGCTGTCGAACCGCGACAAGATCAAGGCGCGGCTACGCGAAGCCATTGCCGATGAGGCAATCGACTGGGGACTGACCGTCAAGTCGGTTGAAATCCAGGATATCAAGCCCTCGCCCTCGATGCAGAAGGCGATGGAACTGCAGGCCAGCGCCGAGCGTGAACGCAAGGCGATGGTCACCAAATCCGAAGGCGAGAAACAGTCGATGATCCTGCAAGCCGAGGCGCGCCTCGAATCGGCGCGCCGCGACGCCGAAGCGCAGGTGATGCTGGCCGAGGCCAGCGCCGAGGCGATCCGCCGCGTGTCGGCGGCCATCGGCGATCAGGAAATGCCGATGCGCTATCTGCTGGGCGAAAAATATATTGCCGCGATGGCGCGCCTGGCTGAATCGGACAATGCCAAGACCGTGCTGATCCCCGGCGATATCCAGGAAACGCTGCGTTCGGTGCTGGGCCGTGTCAGGAGTGGAGGCGTGGGGTGAGCAATCCGCACAAGGGCGTAACCGGTGTGCGGCGCCTGTGGAATGCTTTTTTCTACTCGGCCAACGGACTGGCGGCAGCATGGCACCATGAGGCTGCCTTTCGCCAGGAGGTGCTGCTCGCTGTCGTCACCGTGCCGCTGGGTTTCTGGCTGGGCACGGACGGCGTCGAGCGCGCCCTGCTGGTTGGCAGCATTTTCCTGATCCTGATCGTCGAATTACTGAATTCGGCCGTTGAGGCGGTGGTGGATCGCGTTTCGATCGAAAACCATGAACTTTCCAAGCGTGCCAAGGACATCGGCAGCGCAGCGGTGTTACTGGCTCTGGCGAACGCACTGATCGTATGGGTCTGTCTGCTCGGCCCGCGCGTTTTCTGACGCAACCGGCACGGCAGGGATCAACCCTCGGTCGCCAGCGGGCGACGATGGCGCAGGTGCCAGGCTGCCATGAACAGCAGCAGGCCGATGGTGGCCGAGGTATAGGCGAGGGGCTGCAAGGTGCCGTCATGGCTCATGCCTACCCAGGTGCCCGTCAGCAGTGCCGCGAACATGGTGAAGAAGCCGAGCAGGCCGGCGGCCGCGCCGGCCTCGCGCGGGAAAGGCGCCACCGCACCGGCCTGGGCACAGGGGAAATTGAGGCCATGGGCACCCATTGTCAGGAACTGGCACAGCAGCACCACGGACCAGTGATGGAAGCCAGCCAGCACCAGTGCGGCGAACAGCAAGCCGGAAAACATTGAGAGACTGGCGCCGATGGTCAAGGTCCTGGCCAGGCCAATGTGGGTGAGCAGGGGGCGACAGACCAGGGTACCGATCAGATAGCCCGAAACGCCAAAGGCGAAGCAGTAGCCGTAGCTTTCGGTCGGCACCCCCAGCACGTTGATCAGCACGAACGACGAGCCGGAAATGTAGGCGAAGATCGCCGCATATGAAAGCGCGCCCGGCAAGGCATAGGCCCAGAAAAAGTCGGCGCTGGCGATACGGCGATAGACGCTGAGGAGATTGCGCGGACGCACCGCCGCGGGGTTCAAATGTTGATTGGTTTCCGCCAGAAACCGATAGGCGGCAATGCCGAGCACGACGCAGAACAGCGTATGAAAGACGAAGGCGGCGCGCCAGCCGTACCAGACCTGCAGGTAACCGCCGAGGATCGGCCCGAGCAGCGGTGCCAGCGACAACAGCGAACTGGCGCGGGCAATCATCCTGGCGCCATCGGCGGGGGCATAGACGTCGCGGATCAGCGCGCGGGCGACGACGATGGCGGTGCAGCAGCCAATCGCCTGGACAAAGCGGGCGGAGACCAGCAGGTTGAGTGTCGGCGCCAGCGCGCAGGCCAGGCTGGCGCCGACATAAATCGTCAAACCCCACAGCAACACCGGTCGCCGGCCAAAGCGGTCGGAGAGCGGGCCGCTGATCAACTGGGCGACGCCAAAGCCGATGACGAACAGGGACAGGGTTTGCTGCACCGCCGCCGGCGTGACGCCGAAATCGGTGGCCAGATGAGGCAGGGAGGCGAGATACAGATCGGTCGATAACGGCTGCAACATCAGGCAGCCGACGATCAGCCAGAGCAGAACGGACGGCGACATCAGGGCTTGGTGCGCATCACCGATTTTTTTCCTTCATGATCTGGCTTTTCTCCCTAACCCAATCGCGCTGCTTGTCGCTCTCCCGTTTGTCGAACTGTTTTTTGCCCTTGGCCAGACCGATCGACAGCTTGATGCGGCCCCTGGTGAAATGCAGATCGATTGGTATCAGCGCATAGCCGGCCCGTTCGACCTTGCCGATCAGCTTGCCGATCTCGCGTTCGTGCAACAGCAGCTTGCGCGTGCGCACCGGGTCCGGGTTGATGTGTGTCGATGCGGTGGAAAGCGGGCTGATATGGCAGCCGATCAGCCACAGTTCGGCATTTTTGATAATGACGTAGGCTTCTTTCAACTGCGCGCGACCGGCGCGAATCGACTTGACTTCCCAGCCTTCGAGCATCAGCCCGGCCTCGAAGCGTTCTTCGACGAAGTAGTCGTGGAAGGCTTTTTTGTTTTCGGTGATGCTCATGGTGGGGTGGGCGGGAAAACCTGGTTCGCGTTAGACGTTAGAATCCATGCATTCTAATGCAGCACCCTCATTGCAGCCTTCATATGGCACTTGTTGAAAAATCGGTATTGATCCCGCGTACCGCCGAGCAGATGTTCGAGCTGGTCGATCGCGTCGAGGATTATCAGAAATTTCTGCCCTGGTGCGGCGGTGCCGATCTGATATCCCGTACGGCCGAACGTACCGTGGCCCGCATTCATGTCAATTACCATGGCATCAAGGCGCATTTCGCCACGGAAAATGCCAAGGACCCCCCGCACTCAATGCAAATCGCCTTGCGCGAAGGGCCCTTTAAACGTCTTGACGGTGGCTGGCGTTTTATCGCGCTGGGTGATGCCGGCTGCAAGGTTGAATTCAGCCTGCACTACGAGTTTTCCAGCAAAATTCTGGAAAAAGCTCTGGGGCCGGTGTTCGGCTTCATTGTGAATACTTTTGTCGATTCCTTTGTCAAGCGCGCCAATCATGTCTACGACTGACACCATCCGGGTCGAAGTGACCTATGCCCGTGCTGAACGGCAGGATGTCGTGCCGCTCACCCTGTCCGCGGGCGCCACCCTGCAACAGGCACTGGAAGCTTCAGGTTTGCTGGCGAAATATCCGGAAATCGATCCTGCCAAAAGCAAATTCGGGATTTACAGCAAGCTGGCGCGACTTGATACGGTGTTGCGCGACCTTGACCGTGTCGAAATCTACCGGCCGTTGATTGCCGATCCCAAGGAGGTGCGCAAACAGCGGGCCGCCGAGGGCAAGGTAATGAAAAAGGGCGGCGGGCCGGCTGAAGAGTAGTTTTCAAGAAACACGCCGGGCCGCCCCAAGTGTTTCTTGGCCCCCTGGGGGGAGAAAGCCACGTAGCGGATTTTACGGGGGGGGGCTATTTTGCCGCGGGTTTGCACCAGGAATCGACGCTACTCCTGGCCTTGGCGAGTTCAGCTTCCCGTGTCGCCCCATCCATGGCGATGCGTTCTCCCTTGGCATTCATGGTGAACCGTATCTGTCCCGATTCGAGGGAGGCCAGATTGGTCCGCGCCTGACGGCAATTCTCCTCACGCTGCCGGGCAGCGGCCTCGACTTCTTCGGCTTTCGCGGCAGATTCCTTGGACTTTTGCTGTTTCTCTCGTTCAGTCAGTTGTTTTTCGGCGTTGGCGCTACGCATGGCCTCAACGTCCACGGCTGGCGGGGCGGCCAGTTTGCGCGAAGCGGCCTGCCGTTCGGCGGGTGGTCGATCCCCGTAATGAATCTTGCCGCTTGAGTCTTTCCAGGAGTAGACCTGGGCCAAGCCACTGGCCGGCAGCAAGGCGATCAGCACAAGTGTGATCAGCGAGGCAGGGCGATTTGCATGCATGGTTTTTCCTTCAAGTCTTTTGCCGGGTTGGTTTGCCCGGGCTCTGGCCGGTCCGTATAATAACGGTCTTTGGATACAAGGATAACAGCATGCGACTCCTTCAGAAGGCGCTGACCTTCGACGACGTTCTCCTGGTTCCCGCCCATTCGGCGATCCTCCCCCGCGATGTTTCCCTGGCAACCCGCCTGACCCGAAGAATCCAGCTCAACATGCCGCTGGTGTCGGCGGCGATGGACACGGTTACCGAAGCGGGTTTGGCGATCGCCCTGGCGCAGGAAGGCGGCATTGGCATCATCCACAAGAACTTCGAGCCCCAAGCGCAAGCCGCCGAGGTGGCGAAGGTCAAGCGTTACGAGTCGGGTGTGGTCAAGGACCCGATCACCATCCCGCCGACCATGACGGTGCGCGAAGTGCTGGCGTTGACCCGTATCCACAAGATATCCGGGCTGCCGGTGGTGGATAACGGCAAAATCGTCGGTATTGTCACCAATCGCGACCTGCGTTTCGAGACCCGGCTGGGCGAAACCATCGGCAACATCATGACGCCGCGCGAGCGTCTGGTCACCGTCAAGGAAGGGGCTGGCCTTGATGAGGCGAAGGCGCTGATGCACAAGCACCGTCTCGAGCGGGTGCTGGTCATCAACGATAACTGGGAACTGCGCGGTTTGATGACGGTGAAGGACATCCAGAAAGCCTCTGACCACCCGTATGCCACCAAGGATGAATACGGTCGCCTGCGCGCCGGCGCTGCCGTCGGCGTCGGTGAGGGCACGGAAGAACGCGTTGCCGCGCTGGCCGAGGCCGGGGTCGATGTCATCGTGGTCGATACGGCTCACGGTCACTCCCAGGGCGTTCTGAAGCGCGTCGAATGGGTGAAGAAAAATTATCCCTCCATTGAGGTGATTGGCGGGAACATTGCCACCGGCGATGCCGCCCGGGCGCTGGTCGATCATGGTGCCGATGCCGTCAAGGTGGGCATCGGCCCCGGCTCGATTTGCACCACCCGCATTGTTGCCGGCGTCGGCGTGCCGCAGATCACGGCTGTCGATAATGTGGCGACGGCGCTGGCGAATACCGGCGTGCCGCTGATTGCCGATGGCGGCATTCGTTTTTCCGGCGACATCGCCAAGGCGATTGCCGCGGGTGCGCACTCGGTCATGCTGGGCGGCTTGTTTGCCGGCACCGAAGAAGCGCCAGGCGAGACGGTCTTGTTCCAGGGACGCTCATACAAGGCCTATCGCGGCATGGGCAGCCTGGGGGCCATGAAACAGGGGTCCTCGGATCGCTACTTCCAGGAAAACGAATCGAACGTGGAAAAACTGGTGCCGGAAGGCATCGAGGGCCGCGTCGCGTACAAGGGCCCGGTGTCGGCGGTGATTCACCAGTTGATGGGCGGTCTGCGTTCGAGCATGGGTTATCTGGGATGCCCAACGATCACCGAGATGCATGACCGGGCCGGCTTCGTCGAGATCACCTCGGCAGGTATCCGTGAGTCGCATGTCCATGACGTGCAGATCACCAAGGAAGCACCCAATTATCACGTCGATTGAAAAATGACTGCATAGTTTGAAGGCGGCGCTTGTCTCGAGTGCCGCCTTTCTTGTTTAAGGATCGCGCCATGTCCCACCAGAAAATACTCATCCTCGATTTCGGTTCCCAGGTCGCCCAACTGATCGCCCGTCGCGTACGCGAGCAGCAGGTCTATTGCGAACTGCAACCTTTCGACGTCAGCGCAGACTTCATTCGCGACTTCAAGCCGCAGGGCATCATCCTCTCGGGGGGGCCGAATTCGGTGTATGCGGGGGAGGAGTGGCAGGCGCCGCAAATCGTCTTCGAGCTGGGCGTGCCGGTGCTGGGCATCTGCTATGGCATGCAGACCATGGCGGCGCAATTGGGCGGCAAGGTCGAAAGCAGCAGCAAGCGCGAATTTGGTTTTGCCGAGATGCGCGCGCACGGCCACTCCCGGCTGTTCGAGGGCATTCAGGACCGCACTAACGCGGAAGGCCATGGCCTGCTTGAAGTCTGGATGAGCCATGGCGACAAGGTGACCGCTCTGCCGCCTGGCTTCAAGGTCATCGGCAGCAACGTGTCCACGCCGATCGCTGCCATGGCGGACGAGGATCGCAAGTTTTACGCGGTGCAGTTCCATCCCGAGGTGACGCATACCCTCAAGGGCCGCGAGATCTTTGCCCATTTTGTCCGCGACATCTGCGGCTGTCGCGGCGACTGGAACATGCCGGGCTATGTCGAAGAGGCCATCGCCAAGGTGCGCGAGCAGGTCGGCGACGAGGAGGTGATTCTTGGCCTCTCCGGCGGGGTCGACTCCTCAGTGGTCGCTGCCTTGCTGCACAAGGCCATCGGCGACAAACTCACCTGCGTGTTTGTCGATAACGGCCTGCTGCGCCTGAATGAAGGCGAGCAGGTGATGCAGACCTTTGGCCGCAATCTCGGCGTCAAGGTCATTCATGTCGACGCCACCGCTCAATTCATGGGGCACCTGCAGGGGGTGGCTGATCCCGAGCAGAAGCGCAAGATCATCGGTCGCGAATTCATCGAGGTGTTTCAGGCCGAAGCGCAGAAACTCCCCAAGGCCAAGTGGCTGGCGCAGGGCACCATTTATCCCGATGTGATCGAGTCGGCCGGTGGCAAGACCAAGAAGGCGCACACCATCAAAAGCCACCACAATGTCGGCGGCCTGCCCGAAACGCTCAACCTCAAGCTGCTCGAACCGTTGCGCGAACTCTTCAAGGACGAAGTGCGCGAACTGGGTGTTGCCCTCGGCCTGCCGCACGAGATGGTCTATCGCCATCCCTTCCCCGGTCCCGGTCTCGGCGTGCGCATCCTCGGCGAGGTGAAGCAGGAATTCGCCGACCTGCTGCGTCAGGCTGACGCCATCTTCATTGATGAACTGCGCGCGGCCGACTGGTACGACAAGACCAGCCAGGCGTTTGTCGTCTTCCTGCCGGTCAAGAGCGTCGGCGTGATGGGAGATGGCCGCGTCTACGATTACGTCGTCGCGCTGCGCGCCGTGCAGACTTCCGATTTCATGACCGCCAAATGGGCCGAGTTGCCCCATGAACTGCTGGCGCGCGTCTCCAACCGCATCGTCAACGAAATACGCGGCATCAGCCGTGTCGTCTACGACGTGACCGGCAAGCCGCCTGGAACCATCGAATGGGAATGATTTTAGGTCTTTCGGCAGCTTTCGATGACTATCGGAAAGGTCACTGAAATCGCCGCAGCTCATTCAGTCAGTTAAGGAAGAGCTTCACAGAACAGAACGCGTGCGTAGCGGCATTGTCGGCGGATGATACTTTTTGCTCAATCTGAGTCTCCGCGGGAAACGGATTGCGCGAAAAATATGACAATCAGTACCGCGTTTGCGCGACTAAAAGCAGCAAGGCTGGCATGCGGGATTGGGTCATAAAGTGCCTGGAATATTGGGCATTATTGGCATTTGTGCCTAATTAATGAGCAAGTTCGTAACGCCACTGCAAGCCACTGAGCGGGTCGTCCAGCTGGCCACACATCCGGTTCGCGCCGATCCGGCGTGGCGCTCAGTAAGGCACTCGAAGCATCTCGCCGCTCGGCACCTGCCAGCAAGGCGCGAACCTAACTCAGCCGCTGCGCAAGTGCATCGGCCTGCTCAGCGAATTTCCCCGGACTCTTGCGTTCCAGTTGCGCTAGGTTTTGCAGCTTCCAGCGAATCCCGGGTAGATGTTCGGCATGTGCGATCCCCAGCAACGGCCATTCCGGGCGGCCGGCGACGAGCGACAACAAAAAACGGCGCTCATCTGCATCCAGGCCACCTTGAAGTTCCTGCACCATTCTCTCACGTGCGGCCAGTAACGCAGCCAGTTCAACCGGCTCGGTGGTCATGCCTTTGAAGTTGCGTTTGTATTCCTGTCCGACGTCGCGCATGGTCGGGAACAACACTTCGTGAACGGGTCGGTTGTGGCTGGCGAGGTAGACCACAAAGGCGCGTCGAATGCCGGTGGTGATGCCTTCATGCGCGAACAACTGCATCACGTCGAACAAGTCGCGGGGATGCTGACGGTCCATGGCAGCGACGAGCTTGCCGCCATACACATCCTCCAGCGATACCACCGGAATTTCGAGATCAGCCAGCAAGGTATCGCGGGCCATGGGTGTCAAGGCCATGCTGCGGACTGGGTAGACGGTGCCACGCATCACGAAATTGACTTCAACCTTGACCTCGATGCCCGCGCGTCGCAACAGCAGCTTGGTTTCGCCGACATCGGTCGTCGCGAG
Source organism: Rhodocyclaceae bacterium (assembly GCA_030682175.1). GTDB lineage: Bacteria > Pseudomonadota > Gammaproteobacteria > Burkholderiales > Rhodocyclaceae > Sulfuricystis. The sequence continues at coordinate 1,767 of JAUXOM010000101.1, read as the reverse complement.
TACATGGGTTTGAAAGCCCCGAGCCTTCAGACGCTCCGCAGACTGCCGGATAGCTTCATTGATTCGTGCCAGCGCCTCATCACGCGGCATACTGTGGTCAGGGAATACCAGATCCAGATCGACTGACAGGCGCGGCATGTCACGGATGAACAGATTGATCGCGGTGCCGCCCTTGAGGGCAAACGTGTCGCCCACAAAAACGAGCGGCGCGACTTGGGTCAGCAGGCGTGCCATGTCAAGATACGTTTGGTTCATGGCTTGAGCACCAGCAGCCCGTCGGCCGAGCGGGACACCCAGGCGCGGGCGCTGCCGGTCGGCAGTTGCGCGGCATCCAGCTTGGTGGCCCAGGGCAGGGCGAGTTCGCGTCCGAGCTGCAGGCACAGGCGCACCGTCTTTACGCTGGTGCAGCGCTGCAGCAATTCACGCAGTACATCGGCACGCAGGCCATAGGTACTCTCGGCGAGTTCGCGCGCTTCCTGCAGCGGCTGACGCACGCCCACTTCGCTGAGCACTTCTAATAGCGCTCGTTCTGGTGTCGAAACCAGAGGCGCACCGTTGCGCTTTTCGAACGGTCCGGCATAAAGTGGATCGGCGGGTGGCTCGTCGAACAGGCGCTTGCGGTGGTACTCCGCCGGGAAGCGCTCGGTGAACCAGTCGGGGAGGCGGGCGGTTGTCCAGCCGTAGAGATGCAGAATGGAATGCTGCGACAGATACTGCCGCACACCGTACCAATCGAGGGCCGACTTGCCGCCGACATGCAGGCCTTCGGTGGAACGCTGCATCAGGATCAGACAGGCATGGAGATCCAGAGTATCGTTAGGCCGGTGGTACACCCCACGTGCCAAGCGGGAAAGCCAGCCGGCGCGCGCGTAGTGGACGGCGAGGTCCGCAGAGACGCCCAATGCCGCCAGGTCTTCTGACGTCAAGGGGGTTCCCGGTGCCCACTGTCGGTAGAGATAATTTAACTTGGTTCTTTCAGTCGTAGCCATGCTACGACATTTACCATCATTTTAAAGAATTGCCAAGCTTTGTTTGGATGCGTTAGTCGTAGTTGTGCTACGATAACACAGAACAATCCAAAGTTTCAGGTTGGCTGGCTCGCAGCGTTCGTTGATGATTGATGGGCTGGAGTAGCCGCCGCGCAAACCGAGTGCATCTCCCGCGCCAAGCAAAGCGGTCGTTTTTTGACGGTATAAATGACGGTCTACGGATTGGAAAACGATCTCTCCCTCGTGGCGGGGGACGATGTTCCGGGACGCCGTCTTCAAGACCTGGCCTTGCCCGCCACAGAAAGGGACGGAAATGAGCGAGTCACTGGAAGCCTGGCTGGATTGCGACCTGTGCCCATGCAGCGATTGGGGACGCTGGCCCATGATCGCGGTCAGGTGCGTTTCCATTACGACAAAATCTGGCTGACACAGCAGGACATCGCTTTTGCCATCGATCCGCAACTGACGCTTGACATGACCGGAAAGCCGGGCACATGTCACCCGTTATCGAAGGCGCTGACCTGAACAGCCGCTGGCGCGATTACGGCACGAGCCACGGCGGTCAGCTGGAGGTCGCGTCGGCAACGACTTTGCGTTTATCTACGCCGATGCCAGCGCCTTCGATCCCTACGAGGCTTCGCCCTACAGCAATCTGCACGACGCCGAGGGAAACGAACATCTCTGCCAGATCAACCTGCTGCGCGATCCGCGCCAGCCGACACCGGAAGCCTGCGTCGCGCTGGACGAGTGGACGAGCAAGCTAACCTGAGCGCCACGC
>JAUXOM010000053.1 GCA_030682175.1 Rhodocyclaceae bacterium | reverse complement strand
TAGGCTATTGACCGGCATAAGTCAATCTATTTAGTGACTACATAATCAATCAAGAACAAGCCGAATAACTCTCCAATTCCCCATCAATATCAGGCAGTTGGCGTGTTCATCGTGACTACGGCAGAGCGGAACTTCAGGTTAGCCGGTCACGACTGCCACAATGGATCAGGCCGCCAGCTGGCAATCCAGCCCGGCAGGTCGGCGGCGGGCATGGGACGGGCGATGCCATAGCCTTGGGCATGCGGGCAGCCGAGGGCGAGCAGGGCGGCGCCGACTTCCACGCTTTCGACCCCTTCGGCAATGACGCCGCGCTTGAATGCGCGCGTCAGGCTGATCACGCCGGAGACGATGGCGTAGTCCTCTTCGTCGGTCAGCAGGTCGCGCACAAAGCTCTGGTCAATTTTCCGCACGTCAACTTTCAGCCGCTTGAAATAGGACAGCGATGAATAGCCCGTGCCGAAATCGTCCAAGGCGAACCTCACGCCCAGCGCATGGCAGGCGTCGATCACGCGCGCGACCCGTGCCATGTCTTCCAGGGCGACCGATTCCACTATTTCAAGTTCGAGCGCAGCGGGCGGCACCTCGGGGTGGCGCGCCAGAATGCCGGCCAGTTGTTCGCTGAAAGTTGGCGATTGCAGGTGGTGCGCCGAAATATTGACACTGACGGTCAGCAGCAGACCCGTCTTGCGCCAGGCCGCCAGTTGCGTCAATGCGCTCTCGATCACCCATACGCCCAGCGGAATCGCGAAATTGCTGTTTTCGACGACCGGCAAAAACCGGCCGGGCGGAATCAGTCCTTCTTGCGGATGCTGCCAGCGAATCAATGCTTCAGCGCCGAACACGGCACCATTGCTCATGTCGACTTTGGGTTGGTAATGGAGCACAAACTCGTCCCGCACCAGCGCCGCTTCGATGCGCGCGCGGGCGCCGTGCTGCGCCTCGGTCTGTCGATCAAGCGCGGCGTCAAACAGGTGGAAACGGTTGCGGCCGGTCTGCTTGGCGATATACATGGCCTGATCGGCGTGGCGCATCAGGGTGTCGGTGTCGGCATCGTCAAAGGGGTAGAGGGTGACGCCGATACTCCCCGAGGTCTGCACCTCTTGCGCGTCGATGCGGTAGGGCAGGGCGATGGCATTGAGCAGGCGCTGCAGAGTCTGAGAGCATTCGTCGATGTTCGCCAGATCGTCGAGCAGCAGGGCGAATTCGTCGCCGCCCAGGCGGCACGCGCTGTCGCCGGCGCGCAGGGTGTCTTTCAAGCGCTGTGCCACCATGATCAGCAGCCGGTCGCCGACTTCGTGGCCCAGCGTGTCGTTCACCGACTTGAAGGCGTCAAGATCGAGATAGGCGATAGCCAGCAGGCGCTGCGACCGTTGCGTCTGCAGCATGGCCAGTTGCAGACGGTCGGTGAACAGGATGCGGTTGGGCAACTGCGTGAGCGGGTCATGGTGGGCCAGAAACTCCAGCTCATGCTGGTAGCGTTTGCGCTCGGTGATGTCGCGCACCAGGGCGATGATGCGGTTGGCGCTGCCGATGCGGGCGCGCCGCAGATTGACCTCGACCCAGAACTCGCGGCCATCATCGTGCCGGCGCGCCAGCCAGTCGAATGTCTGCGGGCCTTGATCCCGCGCCAGCCGCAATTTCTCGGCGGCTTCCACCGCGGTGAATGGTGTGACGTTGGCGGAAATATCCGCCAAGGAACGGTGCAACGCCTGCGCATGTGTGCAGCCGTACATCTCGCACATGCGGCGGTTAACATCGAGCGTGCGGCCGGTTTCGGCGTCATGGATGAAAAACGCATCGCCGGCGGCGTCGAAGATGGCGCGAAAGCGCGTTTCGCTTTCGGCCAACTGTTCGATGCGGTTTTGCACGGTGGCGGCCATGGCGTTGAAGTTGTCGGCGAGCAAACCGATTTCGTCCCGACTGGCAATGGCAATGGGGGTCGAATAGTCGGCGCTGGCGATACGGCGTGTCGCGGCGACCAGCGCGGTGACATGGCGCGTGAGAAGAAAACCGGCACCCATCATGAGCAGCAGCGACAACAGCATGGCAATGAAAACGATGGCGAAGCTCTGCTGCAGGTTGACGTTGCGCAAGGCAATCTGGTCGTCGAGCGACAGGCCGAAGCGTACCGATCCTATCGGATTGTCATGGAGGGAGATCTGCCGCGCAGTGTCAAAGGTCCGGTCGGAGAGTGCGTCGCCAATATTGGCGTCCGCGGCGGCGGTGTTCTGCAGCAGTTCCGGCGTGACCGCACCGGTGCTTGCCAGCACCTCTCCGCGGGCGTCGAAGACGACGATGTAGCGCAGTCCGGTCAGTTCGGAGCCGGTCAGCTTGCGGATGACAGAGGCGATTTCGCTGTGATCGCGCTGGAACATCAGCCCGGCCAGTGCGGCGTCGAGCAGTGGCGCCAGGGCTTCGATCCGCACTCGCGTCTGTGTTTCGAAAGAATTGTTCATCAGCCGATAGCTGTTGGCGAGCAGGAGCGCCAGCATGGCGAGCTGGACGACCAATGCCGCGGCGACCAGCTTGAAGCGGATCGTGCGATACCAGGGTGTGGCAACTTCAGGAGGCATTGATTCAGGGTTTCTCGAACACGGCGACAAATGGGTCGATGCGCTTCATGGTTGCCGCATCGAGCGGACGGAAATCGATTTGTTGCGTCTTGGCGAAGTAGGTGTGGCCAGCAGACGTTTCGGCAAAGGCGAACAATGCGTGCTGCAGTTGTTGCAGTGTCTCGGCACCGAGGCGCGGGTGGCCGAGCAGCAAAAAACCCGGAACCGGCGGCGAGCGGTAAATCTCGCGCAGTTGCGCACGCTGCGCGGCGGGTGCGCTGTCCCACAGGAGCGTGCCGGTTGCACCGGCATCTGCCTCGCCACGCAACACGGCGGTGAGCACATTGGAAAAGGTGGCCGTGTCGACAAAGTGCACGTTCTTGCCAAGCTCCAGGCCGGTATTGTTCAGTGCCTGGTTCATGATCTGGTAGGTCATCGACAACTGCGTGCCGACGGCCAGCGAGCGGTTGTGCAAGGCGCCGAGGGATTCGACGGGCGAATTGATCTTCGTCACGGCGACAACCACGATCGGATAACCTGTTTGTGCCAGCGGTCGATAGCCGTCGCGCTTTTCCGCCAATCGCCCCATGTGCGGTGCGGTAAAGATGATGTCGTATTCGCCGGCGCGGGTGCGTTCGACGAATTTCAAGAAGTCGGGGGACGAGCGCAGCGACACCGGTCGCCCCAGCGCCTTGGACAGATGGGTTTTCAGCGGGGCGAACTGTTCGACGGTCTGGCTGGGTGACAGGTAAGGATAAACGCCGAATATCAGTTCGCCGGAGTCGGCTGCAGCCAGCGGGGTGAGCAACAGCGTGAGAAAGGCGCCGAGCAGCCGACGCATGACTTTATGGCGAATTTCCATCGTCACGATTTTCCTTTCAGCATAACCAATCGGCAACTCTGACGGCTGCGATAGTGCCCGTATCTTGCCACAGTCGAGCGGTCGAAGGTGCGACAGCAGGACGACTTCAGTCTGCTGTCAGGCGTTTGAGTGCGTAGAGTTGGTCGAGCGCTTCGCGCGGGCTCAGGGCGTCCGGATCAAGTGCCGCCAGCGCTTCGATAACCGGGTGCGGCGCGGTTTCAAAAGTCGGCGGATTTGTCGCGCCGCCAAAAGTCGGCGTTGGCGGTACGGCGCTGTTGCTGGCGAACAGGTCGGCCTGCGGCCCGACTTGGGCCGCGCGGTTTTCCAGTTCCACCAAACGCCGCTTGGCTTCGCGCAGGACCGCGGCGGGCACGCCGGCGAGCGCGGCGACCTGTATGCCATAGGATTGCGAGGCCGGCCCGGCCTCGACGGCGTGCAGGAAGACCACCGATTTGCCGTGCTCGATGGCGTCCAGATGCACGTTGGCGCAGGCGGGATAATCCAGCGCCAGGCGCGTCAGTTCGAAGTAGTGGGTGGCAAACAGCGTCCAGGCGCGGTTCTTTTCGATCAGTTGGCGGGCAATGGCGAAGGCCAGCGCCAGGCCGTCGAAGGTGGAGGTGCCGCGCCCGATCTCGTCCATCAGCACCAGCGAGCGGTCGGTGGCGCCGTTGAGGATGGCGGCGGCTTCGGTCATCTCGACCATGAAGGTCGAGCGTCCCGAGGCGAGATCGTCGGACGCGCCGATGCGCGTGTGGATGGCGTCGAGTGGCCCGAGCCGGCAGGTTTGCGCCGGCACGAAACTGCCGCAGTGGGCGAGCAGCACGATCAGCGCCGTCTGCCGCATGTAGGTGGATTTGCCGCCCATGTTGGGGCCGGTGATGAGCAGCATGCGCCGGGTCGGCGACAGGTCGAGGTCATTGGCGATGAAGCTCGTTCCATCCTTGATGACTTGACGTTCCACGACCGGATGGCGACCGCTGGCGATTTCCAGGGAGGGGTAATCGACGAACTCCGGCCGACAGTAATCGTAGCGTTGTGCCGCCGTGGCAAAGGCGGCGAGACCATCGAGCTGCGCCAGCGCGCGGGCGATGCGTTGCAGTGCCGTAATGTGCTCGGCCAGGTCCGCCAGCAGCTCGTCGTACAGGCGTTTTTCCAGCGCGAGGGCGCGTTCATTCGCGGACAGCGCCTTGTCCTCGAAGGCCTTCAGCTCGGGGGTGATGTAGCGCTCGGCATTTTTCAGCGTCTGGCGGCGGCGGTAGTCATCCGGTATGCGCTCGGTATGGGCGTGGGAGACCTCGATGTAGAAACCATGCACCTTGTTGTATTCGACCTTGAGGCTGTTGATGCCGCTGCGCGCTTTCTCGCGGGCTTCGAGCTCGATCAGGTATTGCCCGCAATTGCTCTGAATGCCGCGCAGTTCGTCGAGGTCGGCAGCGAAGCCGGCGGCAATGGCGCCGCCGTCGCGCAGCAAGGCCGGCGGGTCGACGGCCACGGTGCGGTCGAGTCGTTCCAGGCAGGCGGTCGGGACGGCGAGATCCGCGCACAGGGTTTTCAACAGACTGCTGCGCTCGCCATGAACCGCCAGCAGGCAGGATATTTCCGGCAGGCGGCGCAAGGTTTCGCGCAGTGCGGCGAGTTCGCGGGGACGTGCGCTCTTGAGCGCGATGCGCGTACCGATGCGTTCGGCATCGGCGCTGCCGCTCAGTGCCGTGCCGAGTTTTGCAAGCAGCGCCATGCCATCATCGACGAGCAGGGTGGCGATGGCGCCGTGGCGGAGGGCGGCAGTGGCGCGGTCGGTGAGCGGGTGGTGCAGGCAGTGGCGCAGCCAGCGCGCACCCGGCGCGGTCGCGCAACTGTCGAACAGCGACAGCAGCGTCGGTGCCGCCTCGCCACGCAGGGTCTCGGTGATTTCGAGGTTGCGGCGCGTGGCCGCATCGAGCCGCAGCCAGCTCGATGTGTGTTCCAGCTGCAAGCCGGTGACATGGGTGAGCGCCTGCAACTGGGTGGCCTGGGCGTAGCGCATCAATGCCCCGGCGGCGCCGAGAGCCAGGGCCGCCTCAGTCGCGTCGGGAATGAAGGCGGCGAGGTCGCGCGTGCCGAAGTGCGCGGTCAGCAGTTGCGCCGCGCTGGTCGTATCGAAATGCCAGTCGGGACGCCGCCGCAGGCGGTTCGCGTGATCGTCGGGCAGTTCGACGCTGATTGTCTCGCCCAGCAGGATTTCCGCTGGTTTGAGTCGGGTCAGCTGGGCGGGCAGCGTGGCAGCGCTGGTTTCCAGCAGGCGCAGTTCACCGCTGGCGAGGTTGAGCCAGGCCAGGCCCACGCGTTGCCGCTCCACGCGTATGGCCAGCAGCAGACTGTCGCTGCGGTCGTCGAGCAGGGCGGCATCGGTCAGCGTGCCCGGCGTGACGACGCGCATGACGGCGCGTTCCATCGGGCCCTTGCTGCTTGTCGAATCGCCGATCTGTTCGCAGATCGCCACCGACTCGCCGAGTCTGACCAGCCGCGCCAGATACTGGTCGCAGGCATGATAGGGCACACCGGCCATCGGAATCGGCAGGCCGGCGGACTGCCCGCGCCTGGTGAGCGTGATGTCGAGGAGCCTGGCCGCTTTTTCGGCATCGGCGTAGAACAATTCGTAGAAATCGCCCATGCGGTAAAACAGCAGCACTTCCGGGTGCTGTGCCTTCAGGCGCAGGTATTGCTGCATCATCGGCGTGTGGCCGGCAAGGTCCACGGGCGGGGCGGAAGCGGTTCGAGTCATGCGGTTAATCGCGATGTGCCGGCGCGTCATAGGGCGGGGCAGGAATTATACTGTCCGCCTTTCTGCTCCCGTGACCGACCGCATGGCTTCCGGCATCATTGCAAAACTGGCACTGCGCCTGCTGCTTGTCTGGGTGCGGGTGCGGGTATTTCCCGAGAATGCTGGCGAGCCCGAAACCCTGGCCATCGACCCGGCGCTCCCCGTCTGCTATGTGCTGCGCGAAAGCTGGTGGTCCGATCGTCTGGTCCTGCAGGATGCGGCGCAGCGCGCCGGCCTGCCCGCGGTGGATGCACCGCTCAGGGTGGCCGGCCGTCGCTCGGTTTTCAATGCCGCCAGCGCCGAATTTTCCCTGAGCCGGGGGTGGTGGCTGTTCGGCCGGGCGCGCGAACAATACGCCGCGCCATCCCGGCTGGTACGCTTGATCGAAGCGCTGGCGGCGGATGACACGGCGGATGTGCAGCTTGTGCCGGTGACGGTGTTGTGGGGGCGGTCACCCAAGCAGCAGGATTCGGTGATGCGCGCCTTGCTGGCCGAATCATGGCAGCGTCGGCATCCCCTCGGGCATTGGCTGGCGGTGCTGCTCCATGGGCGCCAGACCCATGTCCATTTCGGCCAACCGCTCTCCCTGCGCTCGCTGATCGAGGATGCGCCCGATGCGGCGCTGGCCGGCAAAAAATGCGCGCGCGTGCTGCGTGCCCATTTCCGCCGCCAGCGGGAAATGGCCATCGGTCCGGATATTTCGCATCGCCATACCGAGGTCGAGGCCCTGCTGGCATCGCCCGAGGTGAGCGCGGCAATGGCCGAGACGGCGGAACGCGACAAGCTCACGCCCGAGGCAGTGCACAAACTGGCGCGGCGCCATGCCCTGGCCATCGCTTCCGACTACTCTTATGGTGTCGTGCGCGCCGGCGAGCTGGTCCTCAACTGGCTGTGGACGCGGCTGTTCGACGGTGTCGAGGTGCGCAATCTCGATGTCCTGACCCGCATCGCGGCGGGCCAAAGCCTGGTTTACGTTCCCTGCCATCGCAGTCACATCGACTATTTGCTGATGACGTATGTGATCTTCCGCAACGGACTGACGCCACCGTACGTTGCCGCCGGCGACAACCTCAATCTGCCGCTGATTGGCCAAATACTGCGCCGCGGCGGCGCCTTTTTTCTGCGCCGCAGCTTCAAGGGCGACCCGCTGTATGCAACGGTGTTCGCCGAATATCTGCACCGCATGCTGGCGCGCGGTTTCCCCATCGAGTTCTTCATCGAGGGGGGGCGCAGCCGCAGCGGCCGCATGCTGCCGCCCAAGGCCGGTCTGCTTGGCATGACGGTGCAAAGTTACGTGCGCCGGCACGAACGGCCGCTGGTTTTCGTGCCGGTATACCTGGGTTATGAAAAGTTGCCCGAAGGCGCGAGCTTTGTTGATGAACTGAGCGGCCGGCCGAAGCGCCGCGAATCGCTGTGGAGCGTGCTCGCCGCCGTGCGGATATTGCGCCGTCATTTCGGCCAGGTCTATGTGAATTTCGGCGAGCCGCTGTCCCTCGGCGACTGGCTCGATGAGCGACAGCCGGCCTGGCGAACTGCCGAGAATGACTCTCCCGGAGAAACTGACTGGCTGCGCGGCGCGGTTGGTGAGATTGCCAGCGAACTGGTGCGGCGCATCAACGCCGCGGCATTGGTTAATCCGGTGAATCTGGTCGGCCTCGCGCTGCTATCGACACCCAAAGCGACCGCCGATGCCACTGCCCTGGCCCGTCAGATCGGCCATTTGCAGGCATTTCTCGATGCCGGGCATTCCGCTGCACCGGCTGATGGCGCAGACTGCATCGCCGCTGCGCTAAGGCTTGGCGCCGTGCATCGCATCGAACATCCGCTCGGCGCATTGATTGGCGCCAATGCCAACGAGGCGGCCCTGCTGGCCTACTTCCGCAACAACGTATTCCACTTGTTTGCCCTGCCGGCCCTGGTGGTCTGCCTGATCGTGCAGCACGGGCCACTGACCGAGAAGCGCTTGCTGGAAACGCTGACCGATCTGCTGGCGCTGATGCGCGACAGTCTCTACCTGCGACTGGATGAACAGGATCTGCCGGCGGCATTGGCGGATGTGCTGGGGAAACTTGCGGCACGCGGTCTGATCGAGCGGCAGGCCGGCAACGCCAGCGCGCCGGCCGCCAATACGGTGGCACGCAGCGACCTGCTCTGGCTGGGCGAAATGTTGCGGCCGCAGATGGAGCGCTACTTCCTGGTCCTGATGCTGTTGCGGCATGGTGGCAGCGGCAAGCTGACGCGCGCCGCACTGCTTGAGCAAAGCGTCCTGCTGGCGCAGCGCCTGGCCTTGCTGCATACCGGCAACACCCCCGAGTTTGCCGATCGTCCCTTGATGGCCGCCCTGATCGATCATCTGCTCGACAACGGCATCCTGCGCGAAGAGGCAGCAGGCAAACTGGCCTTCGGCACCGCCCTGGAGCGCGCCGCCGCCCAGGCTGAAGCGCTGCTGGCCCCGGATGCCAGCGAAATGATGCGGCGGCTGGTCTGATCATTATTGCGAAAAAGTCGGCGCTGGCGGGACGGCGGCACGGCGGGTAGACTGCGCGCCCTCAGTTGCCCTTTCATTTCGCTCCGTCAAAGGATTTTCAGTGCTCGTCGCATCCAACATCACCATGCAGTTCGGGGTCAAGCCCCTGTTCGAAAACGTTTCCGTCAAGTTCGGCGAGGGCAACCGCTACGGCCTGATCGGCGCCAACGGCTCCGGCAAGACCACCTTCATGAAGATCCTCGCTGGAGCTTTAGAGCCCTCCGCCGGCAACGTCAGCCTCGACGCCCACGAGCGCATGGCCTTCCTGCGCCAGGACCAGTTCGCCTACGAGGACGTGCGCGTGCTCGACGTGGTGATGATGGGCCACGAAGCGATGTGGGCCTGCATGCAGGAAAAGGACGCCATCTACGCCAACCCGGAGGCGACCGAGGATGAGTACATGCACGCCGCCGAGCTGGAACACCACTTCGCCGAATACGACGGTTACACCGCCGAGGCGCGTGCCGGCGAGTTGCTGCTGGGCGTCGGCATTCCCAGCGAGCAGCACAACGGCCCGATGCGCGCGGTGGCGCCGGGCTGGAAGCTGCGCGTGCTGCTGGTGCAGGCGCTGTTCGCCAACCCCGACATCCTGCTGCTCGACGAGCCGACCAACAACCTCGACATTAACACCATCCGCTGGCTGGAAAACGTCATCAACGCGCGCGACAGCACGCTGATCATCATTTCCCACGACCGCCACTTCCTCAACCAGGTCTGCACCCACATGGCCGACCTGGATTACGGCAAGATCACCGTCTATCCCGGCAACTACGACGATTTCATGGAAGCTTCGGCGCAGGCGCGCGCGACCCAGTCGAACGCCAACGCCAAGGCCAAGGAGCGCATCGCCGACTTGCAAACCTTCGTGCGCCGCTTCTCCGCCAATGCCTCGAAGGCACGCCAGGCCACCTCGCGCGCCCGGCAGATCGAGAAGATCAAGATCGAGGACATCAAGCCCTCTTCGCGCCAGTATCCGTGGATCGGCTTCGATTACAGCGACAAGGAAAAACTGCACCGCCTTGCCGTTGAAACAGACAAACTCAACTTCGCCTATGTGCCCGGCACGCCGGTCATCAGGAATTTCAGCGCTGCCATCGAGGCCGGCGAAAAAGTCGCCATCATCGGCGAGAACGGCGTCGGCAAGACCACCTTGCTACGCCTCCTGGCCGGGGAGGCGCTGCATGGCCTGACACCCACGCATGGCAAGGTGAAATGGGCGGAAAAAGCCCGCCCCGGCTACTTTGCCCAGGATCATGCGGCCGACTTTGCGACCGACATGAGCCTGACTGACTGGATGGGCCGCTGGGTGCGTGAAGGCGGTTATGAGGGCGGCGAGGTGGAAACGCTGATTCGCGGCACCCTCGGCCGCCTGCTGTTCTCCGGCGACGAAGTGAAGAAATCGGTCAAGGTCATCTCCGGCGGCGAACAGGGGCGCATGCTGTTCGGCAAGCTGATCCTGCTGCGTAACAACGTGCTGCTGATGGACGAGCCGACCAACCACCTCGACATGGAATCCATCGAGTCGCTCAACAATGCGCTGGAGAAATACGCCGGCACGCTGATCTTCGTCTCGCACGACCGCGAATTCGTCTCCTCGCTCGCTACGCGCATCATCGAGATCAAGACCGACGGCACGATCACCGACTACCGCGGCAACTACGAGGAATACCTGGACAGTCAGGGCGTCGATTAACGTGAAATACACAATTTGACGCCGAGTGATCGCACGAGCGCAGCGAACAAACTTTGACCCCCGCCTCGGGGCTGGGGCTGGGGGTGGTGCCAGCGACCATGAAAGTTAGATGTCTTGAGTATTTTATCCTTGACGCCCATAATCTGGTCATCCATCTAGTCAGTAGGAGCAACGTCATGCATACTTGGCCAGTTCAAGACGCAAAAGCACGCTTCAGTGAATTGCTCAACGCCTGTGTCAACGAGGGGCCGCAGGTCGTGACCCGGCGCGGGTCGGAAACCGCCGTGCTCGTGCCGATTGCGGAATGGAAGCGTTTGAGCAACGCCGCGCGCCCTTCGCTCAAAGCCTTGCTGTTATCCGAGGAGGCCCGCGCTGTTCTTGTGTTGCCACCACGCGGGCATGCAAAACGGCGGCCGACTGTCGCACCGTAGCCCATGTATCTCCTCGACACCAACGTCGTTTCTGAACTGCGCAAGCCGCGCCCTCACGGTGCGGTCGTGGCCTGGATCGAAGCCATCGACGATGCGGATATTTACCTTTCCGCCGTTACGCTCGGCGAAATCCAGGCAGGGATTGAAATCACGCGCGAGCAAGATGCGGTCAAGGCAGCGGAACTGGAAGCCTGGGCCGAGCAGGTCGCGGCCAGCTACAACGTCTTGCCCATGGATGCGGCGACTTTCAGGCTATGGGCAAAATTGATGCACCGACAGTCGGATACCGTTTATGAAGACGCAATGATCGCGGCCTGTGCACTCAAACATAAGCTGACGGTCGTCACCCGGAACACCGCGGACTTTGCGCACTTTCAAGTGCCGTTGTTCAATCCATTCAAAGGTCTTCACCCCAGCGGCTGAAACAGCACGTCCAGGTCGGCGGCGCCGATGAGGTGCTGGCCGCCCTTGCCGCCGGTGATGAGTTGGTCGGCCAGCCCTTTTTTGCGCGCTTGCAGGGCGAGGATTTTTTCTTCCACGGTGCCCTGCGTCATCAGCTTGTAGACGAACACCGGTTTGTCCTGGCCGATGCGGTGTGCTCGGGCGGTCGCCTGTTCCTCGACGGCCGGATTCCACCACGGATCATAATGAATCACCGTGTCGGCGGCGGTCAGGTTGAGACCGGTGCCGCCCGCCTTGAGGCTGATGAGGAAAAGCGGCACGCGGCCTTCCTGAAAGTCGGCAATCGGCGTTTCGCGGTCTCTGGTCTGGCCGGTGAGCTTGACGTAGCGGATGCCCTGTTTGTCCAGCGCCGCCTCGATCAGCGTGAGCATGGAGGTGAATTGCGAGAACAGCAAAATCTTGCGGCCTTCGTCGAGCAGTTCTTCCACCATTTCCAGCAGGAGCGCCAGTTTTACCGACTCGGCCTGACCCTTTTTAACGATGGCGCGGGCCGCATCGAGCTTGACGAGTCGCGGGTCGCAGCAAACCTGGCGCAGCTTGAGCAGGGCATCGAGAATCATGATCTGGCTTTGGCCGACGCCCTTTTCCAGGAGGACTTCGCGCAGTTTCTTGTCGAACACGACACGCAGCGATTCGTAGATGTCGCGCTGGCCGCCTTCGAGTTCGACCCAGCGCACGATTTCGGTGATCGGCGGCAATTCGGCGAGCACCAGCTCTTTCGTGCGGCGCAGCAGAAAAGGTCGCACCCGTTCGGCGAGCATCTGACGCGCCAGGGGATCGCCCTGCTTTTCAATGGGCGTGCGAAAGACTTTGACAAAGCGCTTGCGCGTGCCCAGAAATCCCGGCATGAGAAAGTCGAAATGCGCCCACAGCTCGCCCAGATGGTTTTCCAGCGGTGTGCCGGTCAGTGAAAGACGGTGGCGCGCCTTGAGTTTGCGGGCGACTTGATGCGCCTGGGCCTTGGGATTTTTGATGAACTGCGCTTCGTCGAGCACCAGAAAATGAAACTGTTGCTGCAGTAGCGTTTCCCGGTCGCGCACCAGGAGCGGATAGGTGGTGAGGATGATGTCGGCATCGGCAATCGCGGCGAAGCGTCCGGCACGGTCGGGGCCGTGCAGCGTCAGCACCTTGAGATCGGGGGCAAACTGCGCCGCCTCGTTGCGCCAGTTGGCCATCAGGCTGGTGGGGGCGATGACGAGGCTGGGGCAAGCGGCGCGGCCGGCATGTTTCTCCACTTGCAGGTGGGCCAGTGTCTGCACCGTCTTGCCCAGCCCCATGTCGTCGGCGAGGATGCCGGCCAGATCGTATTCGCGCAAGAATTGCAGCCAGTTGAGGCCGTCCTGCTGGTAGTGCCGCAACGCGGTGCGAAAAGTCGGCGCTGGCGAGACGGCGGCGATGCCGGAAAAATCCTTGAGACGGGCGCCGATGCCGCGCAGCCGTTCGCCGCCCAGCCAGTGCGTCGGCATTGCGTCGAGCGCGGCCAGCATGGCGGCGTGGTGGCGCGAGAGGCGTGGCCGCCCACCGGGCCGTTCATCATCGAGAAATTCCAGCAGCGGCAAGAGCCAGGCGCGCAAGCGTTTGACCGGCACGGGCAGGACGCGCCGCGCATCGAGCGCCAGCAGCACCTGTTCCGTCTCGGCCATGCCGGCAAGTCGTTGCAGCAGTTGCGGTTGCGCGGTGATCAGGTTCACCAGTGGCGCCACCAGGCTGATGCGTTCGCCGCCAATCATCACGCCCAGATCGAGGCTGAACCAGTCGCTGTCCGGCGTTTCCTCGACATCGGCAAACCAGTTATCGGGACGCGCCAACTGGTAGGGGAAGTCTTCGGCAATTTCCACGGCTATGCCATGCGCTTCGAGGCGGGCGACGCCTTCGGCCAGAAAAGGCAGCCAGCCGCGGGCGTCCGGGATCAGCGGTATCAGGCATTCGCGCGCGGTGTCGCTGCGGCGGTAATTGGGTTTGCGCCGGGACAGAGCGTCCAGGCCCGCGGCCTGCAAGTGCTGCCAGGCCCGCTGCTCCGCGGCCAGGTCGCGCGCCAGGGCCCTGGTCTGCAGGCCTTGCTGAATGTGCAGCAGCGGTGGTGGCATGGCTTCGCCAACCACCGGCGGCAAACCGGGATAGTCGAAGATCAGCTCGGCGAGGCCGATTTCGTCACTGATGCCGCGCATGTGAAGATGACGAATCAGGCCCGGTTTCAGCGCCAGCCGCGCAGTCGGCACGCCTGCCGGAGGAATGCCGGGCTGCGCCAGCGCCGGTCGCTCGCGGCGCTGCGTTTGCTGCGAATCCGGGCGCGCATTCGAGCGCTCCAGCGCCGTAATCAGCAAGGCGGCAGCATGCTGGCAGCAGGGGCCGGCCGGACAGGTGCATTCACTGCTCACCCCAAGAAACCTGCCGCTGGCCGGGTCGATCGACACCCGCGCATGCACCGCGTAGGGGAAGCGCTGCGAGCCCCTGACGGCGCCGCCGACATGCAGGCCGCGCCCCTTGTCGTCATCGACTTCAAGGACGGTGACGCGCGCTTCGGCGGCGTACTGAACGCCGCGCGCCAGCAGGGCGGGATCAAAAAAAATGGCCAGATCACTGGCCACGGGGGGGTAGCGTAACGGCCATGAAAACAGGAGTTGGTTAGCGTGGAAATGCAGTGTTTGCGCCGGGCCAATCCCTCTCTCCCGACATCTCTCCCAGAGGGAGAGAGGAGGCAGATAGCTTCCCTCTCCCGCTTGCGGGAGAGGGATTGAGGGAGAGGGCTGCCAAGCAAACGCGGCGCGCGCCGCCAGCCGCAACCCGCATCGCTGCCAAAAGAAGCGCCCGGTGACAAACGAGAGCAGTGAGCCGATTGGACCCCCCCCGCGAGGGGAAGAAGGGGGCGGGCGTTTGCATGATGCGTGGTGATGTTTCACGCATCATGAAAGTTCGTGCGCGTTGCCGTGACGCAGTCCTTGACAAGCCCGGGCCCGCGATAGATCAGGCCGGAATAGATCTGCACCAGTTGCGCGCCGGCATCCAGCTTGGCTTGCGCCTTGGCGCCATCGACCACACCGCCGGCGGCGATGATCGGCACTTCGCCAGCGAGCGCGGCGGTGAGTTTTTTGACGACAAGGGTCGACGCCTCGAACAGCGGCGCGCCGGACAAGCCTCCGGTTTCGGCGGCGTTGGGCAGCCCGGTGACCGTGCTGCGGTCGAGTGTGGTGTTGGTGGCGATGACGGCCTCGATGCGATGGCGGCGCAGGGCGGCGGCGATATTGCCGATCTGGGCGTCGTCGAGGTCGGGCGCGATCTTCAGGGCAAGCGGCACATGACGGCCATGTTGCTGGGCGAGTTCGCCCTGCCGCGCCTTGAGGACACCGAGCAGGGCGTCGAGTTCGGACTCGTCCTGCAGGGCGCGCAGGTTCTTGGTATTGGGGCTGGAAATGTTGACGGTGATGTAAGTGGCAAATGGATAGGCCTTTTCGAGGCCGATCAGATAGTCGGCCGCGGCGTTCTCGATGGGCGTGTCGGCGTTCTTGCCGATGTTGATGCCGAGCACGCCCTTGAAATGCGCATTCCTGACGTTGGCGATGAGCGCGTCGATGCCGTGATTGTTGAAGCCCATGCGGTTGATGATGCCCTCGGCCTGTGGCAGGCGGAACATGCGCGGCTTGGGATTGCCCGGTTGGGGGCGGGGCGTGACGGTGCCGATCTCGATGAAGCCGAAGCCCCAGCCGGCCAGTCCGTCAATCGCTTCACCATTCTTGTCGAGGCCGGCCGCCAGGCCGATGCGGTTGGGGAAGTCGATGCCCATGACGCGGGTCGGCGTGTCGGCGAACGGGCGTCCGGCGGGGGCGAAGGGACTCTTGCCGAGCGCGCGCAGTGCGGCAATCGACATTTCATGCGCGGTTTCCGGGTCCAGGGCGAGGACGAAGGGTTTGACGAGGCAGTAGGGCAGCATGAAACGCATTCTACCGGGGCCGCAACCGGGGGAATCCTAATTATTTATCTCTATGCTACGATTCAAATATTAGTTGGCGAGAGGATGGATACGATGCGCAAGGTCGGAGTGTTTCTTTATTGGCTGGGTTTGTGGTCAATGGTGTCCGGGGTGAATGCTACGGGTGTGGAGATATTGCCGCCGGTCAAGGTGTACGTGCCAAAGGTTTGCCTGGCCTGTATCGAGTGGGCGCAATATCTACGCCAAAACGGGTTTACCGTGACGCTTGACGACACCCAGGACATGGTCGCGATCAAGCGCCGATACGGTATTACGGCCGATCTTGAAGCGCGCCATACCGCCGTGGTGGGTGGCTATTTTGTCGAAGGACACGTGCCGGCCGAAGATATCAAGCTGCTGCTGCTGGAACAACCCAAGGCGCTGGGTCTGGCAGTGCCGGGTGCACCGCGCGGCGCACCCGGTCTGGACGCCATGATCGGTACCGGGTGTGAAACCGGCTGCACCATACTGGAGGGGTCGGGAGTGAGCAACCGGGTGCGTCGCGAGTTGTACAACACCGTGTTGGTCGGCAGGCAAGGCAAGACCAGCGTATTTGCCCGTCACTGAGTTGTGTTGTTTTGCCGGTGCGGTTACTTGGTGGGATAAGTGGCATCGTGCCCGTGGTTGTTGCCGCTACCAGAAACTGTCGGTGCTTCAGAAACATTCCTGGCCAGCTTTACAGCCTTTGAGTACCCATAGCGAGATGATGCCGGCGACTTCGTCGGCGCGTACGCGCCGGGCGAGGCTGGGAACATCGCGCCCCTCCCTGGTTTTGATAAAAGGGTCGGCGCCGGCCTTGAGCAGGAGCTTGGTGTGCTCGCTACGCGTGGCAAATGCCGCCATATGCAGAGCGGTGGCGCCGCTCTTGTCGCGCGCATTGACGAGGGCTCCCGCAGCCAACAGTGCTTTCAGCGGCCCACTGTCAGGGTTGAGTGCAGCCATGTGCAGCGGCTTGGAACCGAGGGTGGGGCTGACGGCATCGCGCATCGCAGGATCAGCCTTGAGGATGCGTTCGACATCGGCTTGCGTCCCCATGCGTGCGGCATCGAAAATGGGCAGCTCATTCATGATGATGACATTGCTAGCGGCGGCAATTGACAGGCCGGCACCCAGCGCAAGCAAGGTGGTATAGAGAAAGTATCGAAACTGACGGCGCATGGTCACGGGTAATCCTTGATAATAGTAAAGTGATCTTATCTTGACATGAAAGTGACTGATTCGCATTGTGGAATCGGAGATTTAAGCCGGTATTGCAAGGGTCGGTGCTGACGGGAAGCAGGTTGTCGGGTTTTCTCGCTGTTTTGATCTGGTCTTGTCAAGAAGGCTTGGGGTACCATCGGTCTCCGCTATCTGGTTATACGTATTGATCAAGAAAAGGAATGCATGGCGCGCGCCGACCCCACTGAACACGCAATGATCCGGATGGAATTGCGCCGGTTTACCTCCCGCTGCGACATGCAGGAAGGCTTGATTCAGCGCGCCGATTCCTTGCGCGAAGTGGCGCGCATGACCAGCATTCAGTTGCCCTACAAACTCGCCAACGAACTCGAAGCGCGCGATGCCCAGCGGCGCGTGGCACAAAAGGCAGAGGAACGCGCGCGTGAATTGATTGCGGAACAGGTCGACGCCTTCAGAAGGGCCGAGGGCGACTTTCAGCAAAAGCTGCGCGGCAAGATGCGCGATGACTGGGCCAACCTGACCGGGCCGCTGGCGCACCTGCGCAACTGGGCCAACAGCCGCCTGCTGGTGGCGGAACAGAATCTGTAGTTTCAGAATATGAAGCCATCTGGCTGCTAGTCGGCGAGATTATTGCTGCTGGTGCCACCGCCAGAGCGGGTGGAAGCGGGCACCGGTTTGGCCGAAAGCTGGCGCATCAGGCTATAGGCAACGCCCCCTAACACCAGTACGCCGAGCAACAAAACCGCCCACAACATTACGCTGCGTTGCTCGGTGCCTACGGGCAGCAAGCGTTGAATGGCACCATCGGATGACTTGTCTGTTTGAACCCGAACATTTGTCAACGTGGCGACTGGCAGATCTTCGAGCTTGCCTGTCATCACTGCGGCCAGGACCGACGAATCGATCGCGAAGGCCGTGCTGCGGGCGCGACCGGCTACCAATTCAAACGGAGCCTTGCCACTAGCCAGCAACGCCACCTGAATAGGTTCAAACTCCACGGTGGCTTGCAAGCCTGTGGTGGGCAAGGTCATGCCATTGGTGGCTTGCACACGCAACCATCGTGCTGACGTACCGCCAAGCGCCACTGCCGGGTTGGAGCTTTCCTGCCCGGTTGCACCCAGACGGTACACCATGGTTTTGGCCAGCGTGCGCCAGGGTTGGGCGGCATCATTGCGGCCTAAAATATGTACCGGTATCAGTGTGTTGTCGCGTGTCGAGCTCAAGTGTAGCGCTGCCAAAGGTGTGGAGAAATCCAGTACCCAGGTCAAGCTGTCGTTGCCGTCTGCGATACCCGCTGGCAGAGGAGCGCGAATGCGCTGTGCTGTTCGGCTGGAGGCAATGCTGCCGATCATGCCCTGTACATGCACACCGGTTTGCCCGTCCCAACGCAGACGCAAATAACGATCCTCCAGCGGCAGCGGTTGTTGAAGTGCCAAAGCATTGTTGCTAGGCGCGTCGGAGCCGTCAAATCTAAACAGAGGGCCTTGCACGGCAACTGGCGTCCAGCGCACCAGGTCGCTGCTGCTCTCCAGCAAAAAATGCACCAGTGTGTTGGCCGGGAAGTCAGCTTGCAGGGTTAAGGCGGTGATGGTCTGCTTGTCCTTGCGCGTATCAAACAGAACTGACGGCAATCGGTTGGCGGGTGCCTCGGGTGTGTCGGCGGTGTTAGGAGCTTCTCCGAAATGCACCCAGACTGAATCACGCAGACTGGGCTGGTCCACGCGCACTTGCACCGCGCCCTTGGTGGGGCGCTTGCCATCGGTCACGCTGAACAGCGGTAACGCGGGGTAATGACGGGTTTGATCCACCGCAGCGCGGGTGGACTCGGCGGGGCGCACCACGCTAAAGGCGAGCGCTTCACCGTCGGCATTGAATACTTGGATATCGCGTGCATCAGGGCTTTGCAGGCGCAACATGGCCTCGGCGGGTAGGGTGACGCGCACGGCATGGGCACCGGTGGGCACCGATAACGTGGCGCGCCAGGCAAACTCGGACGGCGCGGGGGTGTCGGCCGCCGCCGCACCGGCAGACAGCGTGCCAGCCAGCAGCCAGAATATCCATTGGGGTAGGTGGTTCATGGGCTGATCTCCCGGGGGATATTGGATTCGGCTGCGGCAGGCGGCGGCATGGGCGCATAATAACCAACGACCAGCATCAGCGCACCAACAGCAATGAAGACCATGATGCGCTCCGAGCCGCCATGGTTGGATAGGTCGATCAGGAACAGTTTGAGTACTGTCATGCCCAAGAGCGCCGCGCCGCCCACCCATAAGGGTCGCAGTTGACGCCGGTACGCCACGATCATCAGGCTCATCGCGATCAAGGTCCACAAGATCGAATATCCAGCCTGTACCAAGAAAGATTCGAATAGGTTGTCGGCATTCCAGGGCACGCCGGCAAACTGGTGTGCCACGCGCAGCCATACGGTATTGACGGCAATAAAGGCGATCGCCACCAGCGCCAGGGGCAAGCGTGGATGTTGCATCAGCAGCGGTATGGACAGCGTGCTTTGCCGCAGCCGCATCAACCACAGGGTGCAAGCGCCTAACCCCAAGGCTATGCTTAGGTCAGTCGGGTTGAGCAATGGCACATAGGGTAGCGGACGGGCATTGCCATTCGAATGAATCGCTACAGCTACGCAACCCAGCGCCACCAGCAGTGCGACAGGCATTGCTGCACGCCACAGGTAGGCATCGGCGAAGCGATTCAATGGCCAACGTTGGCGTGCCGTGCTGGTGGGGTCAAACCAGATGCGCTGCGCCAGTGCCAATAGCACAGCAGTGGCCGATGTCAGCAGGATCACCGAGGCCCAGGCGGTATATTGCAACTGTGCCTGCTGCACCGCCCAGATCAGCGCATTGCCACCCAGCAACACCATCAGCCAAATGCCGCCACTGTGAATCCAGGACCACCGCCAGGCATTGGGCGGGGCAGCATCGAGCCGACGCAGCATCACGCCATGCAAGACAAGGGCGATAGGCCACACCAGCCAACCAAAAGACTGGAAAACGTGATCCAGTTGATCCATGCCAGACAAGGCGATCAGCAACATCACGGGCAGGTTGAACCAGGCCGGTGTGGCAGCGATGTCCCAGGGATGAGCGCGGTGCGCCAAGGCCAGTCGGTGGGCGACAAAGGCGCTGCCCAACCAAGCCAACATGCGCAGGTGATCCTGCATGGCGTTTTCAAAAACAGGCCTCCACATGCCTTGCAGGTCAATCACGTTACGGTTAATTTCCTGACCCAGTGCGAACTGCCACCAAAGGAAGCCGATCCAGAACAGCACCGGGGAGAGGTTCTGTTCCAACGATCCAAACTGTCGCGCCGCCGGTGTCTCGGCGAGTGTTACGGCGTTGCGCGACCAATGCGCCAGCGCGAACGCCGAAAATGCCAACAAGCTTGCTCCAATAAAGACTGAGTTAGCCAGCGGCCAGTGGCTCACTTGTTGGCCGAGCGCACTCAGGTAAAACAAAGCGGCCATCAGTTGCAGCGCCAAGCCAATCGCGCGTGCCAGCCAGCGTCCCTGGCGATGACCCATCCAGTAAACTGCCGCACCTTCGGCAGCCCAGACTGCTGACGTCCAGTGTGCGTCGAGCGCCAGCGGGACTGCCAGCGTGACAAACCCCAAGCCCAGCGCCACAAAACATTCGGCCAGCCAACGCCCAACGTCGCTGCCTTGGCGAGCACGCCGCATCGCCCATAGTCCCAAGCCCAGGTAGAACCCACCTGTAATCAGCGATGAAAAGGCGGTGGCATATTCAAAATCGTGCACCAGCCCAGCTTGCAGGCCAAAAGCGATCAGGGGCGTGCCAAATATCAACGTGGCGTCCACCGCCTGTTTGGGTGCCAGTGAGTGGCGCGTGGCATACAACAGGCTGGCGAGCACGTAGATCAGAAAAAAGGCGATCAGGAACGGCTCGGTGCTGGCAAATTGCTCGGGTCGGTACTTGAGCGTACCCCACAGGGTAGCTACACCAAAGGTTGCAAAAAATCCCAGCAGATTCAATGGTCGCCATGCACGCAGCCAGGCGATGCTGACAATCGTCAGGTTCAGCAACAGGTAATAGCTGAACAGACCCACATGGTTGTCCTGGCCGGTGGACACTAGCAGGGGCGCGGCAAAGGCACCGGCAAAACCAATCAAGGCCATCGGCATGGCGTTTTGCAGCAGGGCAATGGCGGCGGCGAAGGTGCAGATCAGCCCCAGCACCACGAAGGCCGCACCCGCAGGCAGGAACTGGTAAAGCCTGAAGGCGGCAAATACGGTCAAATACAGTACCGCCACACCGGCACCTTGCAGCGTTATGGCATAGGCCAGTTTGTCGCTGCGTTTGGCGCGAAGTCGAAATCCAAACACAAACAGCGCGATACCGGTCAGGCCAATGCTGGCCAAGCGTAATTCGGGCGGTAGGATGGCGTTGTCAATGGCGTATTTGGCCAGGAAAGCCAGACCCACGAACAGCACCACCACCCCCACGCGCACGATGGTATTGCCGCCAAACAGCCAGTTGCGCGCCGCAGTGACGGCACGGGTAACCAGATCAGGCTCGGTGGCTTGGGGCGATTGAGTCGATGGATGTGCCCGCACGGCGGCGGCGTCTGCTTGCCTGTGTTCATCTGGTAGGGGATCGGAGATGGCCGCTGGCGGCTGCTCTGGCGTGGCCTCTGGTGCTACGTGGATAGGCGCTTCGGCAGGAATCACAGTCTGGGAGGGCGCCCATTTTGCTTTCTGTAATCCAATTTCGATGCGCACCGCGTTGCGCAGGGTGTGCCCCGCCCAGGCACCCAGCAGAGCACCCAAAAATATGGAGAAGCCCCAGGCGCTGCCCAAGCTACCCAAGAATAAGCCGATAACGGCACCCCAGATTGTTCCCCAGATAATCATGATAAAAACCCCGGTTCCATGTTTCTCATGTTGGAGAACGCTTGATGATCACTGACGTTCTTTTCCCTGCTGAAGCCATTTATTGTCACTGTGCAGTGCACATGTGCCGATCGCCAGATTGACCGGTTTGCCAATGCGGTTGAGCATATCCACCGGCTTGTCGATAGTGAACTTGGTCGTTATCTAATTCACCACGGGGGGGCACGCGCGTACGCGAGACCATAAGAATCTCGACCGCTTCGGCTCGCTTCAGGTGATGCTCATCGATCCAGCTAGACAAATCGTCCATCAGTCGTTGTTTAATAGCCGTTTGTCATTGATCTGTTGGCGCGCGGTCGCGTGAAAAGCGTTTGGCAGCTGCAGGGGCGAAGCCAAATTCCCGGAAAAGTTTCGCTCCTGCCTTCGTTATGTGGCGGATTTCTGTGCCTGTCAAGCGTTGGCAACGGGGCGATAGCGCGCTTCGACAATGCGCTTGTCTTGCTTGCGGGTCGCTTGAGCCTTTTTTGGAAGCAGTGCAGGACATACACGGCTTTCTCAAACTTTTCAAAAAAGGCACGTGACTCACTGGATCCGCGGATTCTCCCGCGAGCGTATCAGTGGGGCAATCCATCAGGAACCACCGCCGTCAACAAAGGATCCCCAACTGCCCTCGCGCATGGCTTCAAGCGGCCGGAATTGCGCCTTGTAGGCCATCTTGCGGCTGTGCCGAATCCAGTAGCCAAGGTAAAGATGCGGCAGGCCAATATGTTGGCACTGGGCGATCTGCCAGAGAACGGCATAAGTGCCGAAGCTGGCGCCGCCGACATCCGGATCGTAGAACGTATAGACCGATGACAGGCCGTCTTCGAGCAGGTCGATGATGCAGACCATGCAGAGCGTGTCGCCCGCATGAAACTCGATCAAGCGGCTATCGACATGCGTTTGCAGCAGGAAGTGGGCGTATTGCTCGCGGTTGTCGTTGTCCATGCCGCCGCCCGCATGGCGGGCAAATTGGTAGCGCTGATAGAGCGCGTAGTGTTCTTCGCGGAAAGCCAGCGGCCGCTCGCGGGCGACGAGATTGCCGTGCTTTGCCATGGCGCGGCGCTGGCTGCGGTTCGGCGTGAAGTCTTCGGTGGACACGCGCACCGGCAGGCATTCGCGACAGTTGTCACACCACGGCCGATAGGTGAAGACACCGCTGCGGCGAAAGCCGATCTTGACGAGTTCGCTGTAGGTTGCCGCGTCGATCAGTTGCGTGGGTGTGCAGACCTGCGAGCGGGCAACGCGGCCCGGCAGATACGAGCAGCCGTAGGGCGCGGTCGCGTAGAACTGCAGCAGCGGGAAGGGGGGCAGGTCGCGCAGGTGCGTCATGGCGCGGCATGCCTGAAGCAATCCTGCACGGCGTCTGCCGGCCAGTGACCTGGCACGTCATCCTTGTCCACAAGCGCCGCCAACCGCGCGAGAAAATCGTCGCGGGGGATGGGGCGGGCGCCGAGCGTGGCGAGGTGTGCGGTTTCCATTTGGCAGTCAATTATGCCGAAATTGTGGCGGGTGAGAAACGTGCAGAGATGCGCGAGGGCGATTTTCGAGGCGTCGGTGGCGTGCGAAAACATCGATTCGCCGAAAAACGCCCGGCCGAGCGCGATGCCATACAGCCCGCCCACGAGCTTTCCGGCACGCCAGGTTTCGACGCTGTGGGCATGGCCGAGTGTGTGGAGCCGCCGGTAGGCCAGCTGCATTTCCGCGCTGATCCAGGTGCCGGACTGGCCGGAACGGGGCGCCTTGGCACAGGCGCCGATCACCTGGTCGAAAGCGGTGTCGAGCCGGACCGTGTAATCGCCATGCCGCATTGTCCTGGCCAGCGAACGCGAGATTTTGAGTTGGTCCGGAAACAGGACCATGCGCGGGTTCGGGCTCCACCACAAAATCGGTTGGTCAGGGGAATACCACGGGAAGATGCCGCGCCGGTAGGCTGCCAGGAGACGCGGCGGTGACAGATCGCCGCCTACGGCCAGCAAACCATTGGGTTCCGTCAATGCTCGCGTGACGGGCGGGAAGGCCGATTCAACCGGGAGCCAGGGGATCATGGGGCTTCCGCAAGGCCGCCCCGGAGAAGCGCGAGCAGCGGCTGGCGAACGCAGTGAGCCACCGTCACCCCCGGCCTTGGGAAGGGGGCTGGGGGATCGGCTGTTGAAATGCGACGACGTGGTCGACGTCCAGGCGGATGCCGATCTTTTCGCCGATGGCGTGGTTATGGTGCGAGGGCACCAGCGACAGGACCTGGATGCCGGAATCCAGCCTCAGGGTATAGAGAAACTCGGCGCCGCGAAAGGTTTTGGCGACCACCTCGGCCTGGGTCGGCGAGGCATCGTCGTGCACGACATCGTCCGGCCGCAGCAGGATGTCGAGCGCGCAGCCCTTGCCGCAGGCCAGGCAGGAACTGGTGCATTCGAGCGGCAGATTGCTTTCCAGCGCGCCGAGCTCGATGGCGACGGTCTGGCGGCCGATCACCTGCCCCGGCAGGAAGACGCCCTGGCCGACAAAGTCGGCCACATGGCGCGTGGCGGGGCGATGGTAGAGGTTGTAGGGCGTGTCCCACTGCTCGATGCGCCCGGCATGCATGATGCCCACCATGTCGGCGACGGCGAAGGCTTCGTGCTGGTCATGGGTGACGAGGATGGCGGTGGTGCCGGTCTGCTTGAGAATGTCGCGCACTTCGAGCGAAAGACGCTCGCGCAGTTCGACGTCGAGGTTGGAGAAGGGCTCGTCGAGCAGCAGCAGGTGCGGAGCGGGTGCCAGCGCGCGCGCCAGCGCCACGCGCTGCTGCTGTCCGCCGGAGAGTTCGTGCGGGTATTTTTTGCCCAGTCCGGACAGGCCGACGATAGCGAGCAATTCCTCAACGCGCCGCCCTGCCAGCGCCGACTTTTTGTTCAGGCCAAAACCGATGTTTCCGGCAATGGTGAGGTGCGGGAACAGCGCGTAATCCTGAAACACCATGCCGATCTGGCGTTTTTCGGGCGGCACCTGGCAGCCGGGCGCGCCCACTGTTACGTCGCGC
Source organism: Rhodocyclaceae bacterium (assembly GCA_030682175.1). Classification (GTDB taxonomy): domain Bacteria; phylum Pseudomonadota; class Gammaproteobacteria; order Burkholderiales; family Rhodocyclaceae; genus Sulfuricystis. The sequence goes on along the minus strand of JAUXOM010000053.1, from coordinate 8,424 downwards.
AGGCGAATGCTGCCCCGGGTGGGTGTTTCGAAGCCGGCGATCAGTCGCAACACGGTCGTCTTGCCGCAGCCAGAAGCGCCGAGCAGGCAGCCGATCTCACCTGCGGCGAGAGAAAGCGAAAGCTCGCGCACAACCGGGCGGTTGTCGTAGGCATGGCTGACGCGGTCAAGGGTGAGCAGGGACATAAGCTGAGCGTAATTGAGAGTCGCTCTCAATTATAATCTTCCTCCCTGTCTTCGTTGCTCCCGCCTCCCTGTCCCCTGTGCGTTCTCCACTGGTTGTTTTTACGACGCTGATCGGCCTGCTGGTCGCGCTGCCGGTGCTGTCCGTCGGCGCCAACCTGTTCGCCGGCGATACCAGCGCAACCTGGAGTCATCTGGCGGCGACCGTGCTGCCCGAATACATCCTCAATTCGCTGTTGCTCTCGTTGGGCGTGGGTCTCGGCGTTGCCGTGCTGGGCGTGGCAACGGCCTGGTTGACCGCGATGACCGAGTTTCCCGGCCGCCGGGTGTTCGACTGGGCCTTGCTGTTGCCGCTGGCGATGCCGGCGTATGTCATGGCCTATGTGTACACCGACCTGTTGCAGTTCGTCGGACCGGTGCAGACGGCCTTGCGCGAAACCTTCGGCTGGCGGCGCGGCGACTATTGGTTTCCCGAGATTCGCAGCCTCGGCGGGGCGATCCTGATGTTCATCTGCGTGCTCTATCCCTACGTTTATCTGCTGGCGCGCACGGCTTTTCTCGAACGCGGATCGGGCACGTTCGAAGCGGCGAAGAGCCTGGGACTTTCATCCTGGCAGGCGTTTTTCCGCGTGTCCCTGCCGCTGGCGCGGCCGGCGCTGGTGGCTGGCGTGGCGCTGGTGTTGATGGAGACCCTGGCCGATTACGGCACGGTCGCCTATTTTTCTGTGCCGACCTTCACAACGGGTATCTACCGTGCCTGGTTCGCGCTGGGCGACCGCGTGGCGGCCGCGCAACTGGCCGGGGCGCTGCTGACCTTCGTGCTGTGCCTGATGGCGCTGGAACGCATCAGCCGTGGGCGGGCGCGCTTCCACGAGACCGGGCGACGGCGCGGCGAACGGCGGACGCTGGCAGGCGCCCGCGCCTGGCTGGCCAGCCTGGTTTGCCTGCTGCCGCTGTTGCTGGGCTTTCTCCTGCCCGGCGTGTTGCTGCTGCGGCTGACATTGGCGGGAGGGGACAGCGAATTCGGTTTGCGTTACGGCGTGCTGGCTAAAAACAGTCTGCTGGTGGCGGGCATCAGCGCCCTGTTGGCGGTGCTGCTGGCGGTGTTGCTGGCTTATGGGCTGCGGTTGGCGCAGGCACAACAGGGCTCACGTTGGGGCGCACAACTGGCGCGGGCGGCCAACCGCGTTGTCGGGCTGGGCTATGCGGTGCCCGGTTCGGTGATCGCGGTCGGCGTGTTGATTCCGGTGACCCGCCTCGACCACTGGCTGGCGGCGGTCTGGCTCGATGTGTCCGGACAGAGTCCGGGGCTGTTGCTGACGGGCGGCGTGGCGGCGCTGATCTATGCGTATCTCGCGCGCTTTCTGGCGATTGCCCTGCACACGGTTGAATCCGGCCTGCTGCGCGTGACGCCGAGCATGGATGCGGCCGCCAAGAGTCTCGGCTGCGCGCCGGGGGAAGCGCTGCGCCGCGTGCATCTGCCGCTCCTGCGCGGCAGCCTGTTTTCGGCCGGCCTGCTGGTGTTCGTCGATGTGATGAAGGAACTGCCCGCCACGCTGGTGATGCGACCCTTCAACTTCGATACGCTGGCGACGCAGACCTTCACGCTCGCATCGGACGAGCGGCTGGCGGAAGCCTCCACGGCGGCGCTGGCGATTGTCGCCGTGGGGCTTGTGCCGGTGTTTCTGCTGGCGCGCCAGATTGCCGCCGGGCGCGGTGCGTCGTCGGCTTGCTGACGCCGTCCAAGAACATCATAGCGTTTGCGCCGGGCCGATCCGGGGCCGGCTTTGCACAGCCGGCCCGCTTCGGCGGCGCGGAGCAATGCTCCGCGAAACCCCGCCTACGCCCGCCGCAAACGCGGCACGCGGCGCAGCCGCAAACCGCACCAGTGCCGGAAAGAGCGCCCCGTGACAGACGAGCGTCAGCGACAACAAGCGACGTAGTCGCGCAGTTGCGGCGAAGGCTAATGCCGGCAACGACGGCGTTAAGTCGCGTAGCGGCGGCCGGAGGCAAAAACCAAAGCCACCCCGAGAGGGGGGCACCAGGCCGCAGGCCGCAGGACGCCACGAAGTGGCGGTCCTGAGCGCAGCGAGGGATTCGGCGCAGCCGAACAAAGGGGGGCGGGCCACCCTATCGCCAGCCGACTCTGTCGTAAATCTTCTGGGCTAGGCTGGCGTTTTTCGCCAGTATGCCGATCGGCAACGTATCGGCCTTGTACTTGCCCAGCGCATTGAGCGCCGCATTGTTGGTTTTCACGGTCGGCACGACGGGCGTTTCGTTGTTGCCGTCGGCGAAATAGATCTGCGCTTCGTCCGAGGCGAGATACTCAAGGAATTTCACCGCGGCTTGCTTGTTTGGCGCGTTCTTCAACATGCCGCCGCCGGAGATGTTGATGTGCACGCCCTGTGATTGCTGGTTCGGCCAGATGATGCCGACCTTGTCCACGATGGCGCGATCTTCCGGCTTGGTCGAGCGCATCAGGCGCACCAGATAGTAGGTGTTGGAAATCGCCACGCCGCATTCGCCGGCCGCCACCGCCTTGATCTGGTCGGTATCGCCGCCCTTTGCCGGCCGCGCGAAGTTGGCGAATACGCCCCTGGCCCAGGCTTCGGCTTTCTGTTCGCCAAGGTGCGCGATCAGCGAGGAAAGAAGTGAAAGATTGTAGGGATGCGAACCCGAGCGGCTGCACACCTGGTCCTTGAATTTCGGACTGGCCAGATCCTCGTAGTTACGCAGGTCTTCCGGCTTCACGGTGCTCTTGTTGTAGATCAGTGTGCGTGCCCGTGTCGAAAAGGCGAACCATTCTTCGGTGCGCAGATGGGCCGGGATGCGCGTTTCGAGCACTTTCGATTTGACCGGCGCGAACAAACCCAGTTCGTCCGCCTTGGCGAGGCGCGCGGCGTCGACCGTGATGAACACATCGGCCGGACTGTGGATGCCCTCGTTCCTGATGCGCTCCAGCAGTTCGTCTTCCTTTGCCTCGATGCGATTGATCTTGATGCCGGTCTGCTTGGTGAAGTTGGCGTAAAGCGCTTCGTCGGTCTGATAGTGGCGGGCCGAATAAAGGTTGAGTTCCTTGTCTGCGGCGTGGAGAGCGGGGCTGATCAGGGCGGCCAGCACCAGGACAGTTGCAGTGAGTTTCATTGAATGCTCCGATTGGCGGGTAGGTGAGTAAGGGCTGAGATGCCCGCATATTATCAGAATAAGAATGATTCTCAATAACAAAATTGCATCCGGTCATTCAGATGTAAGGTCGGTGTAATTCCCTTGGTTATAATCAACTGAAAATAGAGGGTATTTCGCGAGGAGACACTGATGGCTTTCAATGCTTACCTGATTCAGCAGGACGAAGGCAAGATTTCCGCCGGTTTCGTCGATATGTCGGAAGATCAACTCGATCCCGGCGAACTGACGATTGCGGTGGCCTATTCGGGAGTGAATTACAAGGATGCCCTCGCCGCCACGGGAGCCGGCCGCATCATCCGGCGTTTTCCCTGCGTGGGTGGTGTTGATCTGGCCGGCACGGTGCTCAAGAGCGCCGATCCGGCGTTTGCGCCCGGCGACCAGGTGCTGGCGACCAGTTACGACATCGGCGTCGCGCATCACGGGGGCTTTGCCGAAACCGCACGCGTGCCGGCCGCCTGGACCATCAAGCTGCCGCCTGGCCTGAGCCTGCGCGATGCCATGGCGATCGGCACGGCAGGCTTCACGGCCGGTCTGGCAGTTGTGCGCATGGAGCATGATGGACTCAAGCCCGAGAATGGTCCGGTGGTGGTTTCCGGCGCAACCGGCGGCGTCGGCAGCATCGCGGTCGAGATTCTCGCCAAGCGCGGTTATCAGGTGCATGCCCTGACCGGCAAGGCTGACGCCAGCGACTACCTCAAACAGCTGGGCGCCAGTGCCGTGGTGTTGCGCGCCAGTCTCGATCTGGGCAGGATCAAGGCGCTCGACAAGGCGCAGTGGGCCGGGGCGGTCGACAACCTGGGCGGCGATGTGCTGTCGTGGATGACCAGCACCATGCAGATCGACGGCACGCTGGCGAGCATTGGCCTCGCGGCGAGCATGGAATACAAGACCACGGTGGCCCCTTTCATCCTGCGCGGCGTTTCGCTGCTCGGCATCGATTCGGTCAATTGCAGGATGCCGGTGCGCGCCGCGGTCTGGCGGCGTCTCGGCAGCGACCTCAAGCCCGACCAGGTGATCGCGCAAGCACGCGAGATCGCGCTCCGCGAGTTGCCGGGCGTGTTCGAGGATTTTCTGCAGGCGCGCGTCAAGGGGCGCGTTGTCGTCCGTATCCAGCCGTAATCAAGCCCACCCCGCAAACCTCGCTGCGCCTGGTTCTCCCCTCAAGGTGCCAAGACACTCTTGGGACGGCCCGGCGAGTTTCTTGAAAGGAAAATGAGCATGACGAAATACCGCGATTTCTACCGCCGTTCGATTGAGCAGCCCGATGCGTTCTGGGCGGAGCAGGCGCAACTCGTCGATTGGCAGACCATGCCTCAGACCATCTGCGACTATTCGCGTCCGCCCTTCGTCAAATGGTATTCAGGTGGCCGCACCAACCTGTGCCACAACGCCGTCGACCGTCACGCCGCGACGCGCCCGAACGACCGCGCGCTGATCTATATCTCGACAGAAACGAACGAAGAAAAAATCTACAGCTTTGCCGAACTCAAGGCTGAAGTGATGCGCATGGCCGCGATCATGCAGTCGCTCGGCGTGAAAAAAGGCGACCGCGTGCTGATCTACATGCCGATGATCGCCGAAGCCGCCTTCGCCATGCTGGCCTGTGCGCGCATCGGCGCGATTCATTCGGTGGTATTCGGCGGCTTCGCCTCCGGTTCGCTGGCCACCCGCATCGACGACGCCCAGCCGAAGTTGGTGGTCTCCTCCGATGCCGGCATGCGCGGCGGCAAAGCCGTACCGTATAAGCACTTATTGGACGAGGCGATCAAGCTCGCCAAGGCCAAGCCCGAGAAAGTGCTGATGATCGACCGTGGCATCGACCCGGCTTTCAGCAAGGTCGCGGGACGCGACGTCGATTACGCCACCCTGCGCGCGCAGCACATGAACGCCGAGGTTCCTTGCGAGTGGCTGGAATCCTCCGAGCCGTCCTACATCCTCTACACCTCAGGCACCACCGGCAAGCCCAAGGGCGTCCAGCGCGACACCGGTGGCTACTGTGTGGCGCTGGCGTCTTCGATGCGGCACATCTTCACCGGCTTTGCCGGCGAGACGATGTTCTCCACCTCGGACATCGGCTGGGTGGTGGGGCACAGCTACATCGTCTACGGCCCGCTGATCGCCGGCATGGCCACCATCATGTATGAAGGCACCCCGCTGCGGCCCGATGCCGGCATCTGGTGGAGCATCGTCGAAAAATACCAGGTCAATGTGATGTTCTCGGCACCCACCGCCGTGCGCGTGCTCAAGAAACAGGATCCGGCCTTCCTCAAGAAATACGACCTCTCCTCGCTCAAGCACCTGTTCCTCGCCGGCGAGCCGCTCGACCAGCCGACCCATGAATGGATCGCGAATGCCCTCAACCTGCCGGTGATCGACAACTACTGGCAAACCGAAACCGGTTGGCCGATGCTGTCTACCGTGCGCGGTGTCGAGGACACCAAGATCAAGTTCGGTACGCCGGCCTTTCCGGTCTATGGTTTCAACCTCAAAATCTTCCGCGAGGACGGCACCGAGTGCGCCCCCAACGAGAAGGGCATTGTCGGCGTCGTGCCGCCCCTGCCGCCGGGTTGCCTGTCGACCGTGTGGGGGCAGGACGAGCGTTTCGTCAGCACCTATTTCAGCCTGTTCAAGGAGCCGCTGGTCTATTCTTCCTTCGACTGGGGCATTCATGACGAGGAGGGTTACCACTACATCCTCGGGCGCACCGACGACGTCATCAACGTGGCCGGTCATCGTCTCGGCACGCGCGAAATAGAAGAAGCCATTCAGGCGCACCCGGCAATCGCCGAGGTCGCCGTGGTGGGCGTCAGCGACCAACTGAAAGGCCAGGAACCGATGGCCTTCGCCGTCGTCAAGGACCCGGCGCGGACCGCCACGCCCGAACTGCGCGCCGCCCTGGAAGCCGAGGTCAAGAAGACTGTCGATGGTCTGCTTGGTGCCATCGGCCGACCCAAGCATGTGCATTTCGTCACCGGTCTTCCCAAAACCCGCTCCGGCAAAATGTTGCGCCGTTCGATCCAGGCGCTCGCCGAAGGCCGCGATCCGGGCGACCTGACCACGCTGGACGATCCTTCGACGCTGGAGCAAGTCAGGGCCGCTTTGCAGACGTAGACATCCTTGGCAGGCGAGAACAAAAACTGCATCCCGGCGTAGACGCGGCGCAAGTTTCGGGTAGAATGCGCCGCTTCAATTTGCAGGCGCGTAGCTCAGCTGGTTAGAGCACCACCTTGACATGGTGGGGGTCGTTGGTTCGAGTCCAATCGCGCCTACCAAACACCTTGGTAGAAGCCAGCATTCTGCCGTCGATGAGACCGCCTCCGGGCGGTTTTTTTCGTTGTGCGCCCGGCAGGGCGCACTCACTTGGAGGTGGAAGTCCTCTACTCGCCCGGCAAGGGGAAGAGTTAGCCGAACGGCAAGGGTGTTCTGGGCGACTGGGAATCTGGAGGAAGCCGAAGGCAAAGCGCTGGCCTGACGAACCGGAAGCGGATATGAGGCGGCACGGCGGGGTGAGGCGGCAATTATCGTCAAAGCCCGAAACTTGTACGGAACGCCGTGACGTAAATCCGACAGGCATAAGCGTGACAAGCCGAAGGCGAAGGACGCCCGAAGGGCGGTCCCGCGAAGCGGGATGCCGTCACGAGAGTTGTGTGCGTCAAGTTGTGCAAATTGGTGATCAGGTAAGTAGTTGATCCTGTTTGCGCTGTTGGTGACGCGGAGGGCGTAGCCCGGAGCGGCGCCGACAGCGCGGCCGCTCATGCCGCCAGTCTCAGCAACTCCTTTTTCTGCTCCGCCAGGAGCATCATGTTCAAGTAGCGGTTGTCCTCCAGCCACGTCTCGTGGGTCTCGACGCACAGGGCACGGACCAGCCGCAGGCAGGATTCGGTATTCGGGAAGATTCGGACCACCAGCGTCCGACGCTTGATCTCCTCGTTCAGTCGCTCCAGCATGTTGGTCGATTTGAGGTGCTTGTGGTGCGCCCGTGGCAGCCGGTAGAAGGTCAGCGTCTCGACGATGTTCGATTCGACCCAATCGACCAGCTTCGGGTACTTGCCCTGCCATTTGGCGACCCAGGCTACCAAGTCGCGCTGAGCTTCCTGGATGTCCCGCCGGTCGTAGATCCAGCGCAGTTCCTGCAGGCAGTCGTCGTCGGCACGCCGAGGCAGGTAGTCCAGGGCGTTCCTGAGGAAATGGACATAGCAGCGCTGCCAGGCGGCTTCGGTCAGCACTTCGAAGATCGCTTTTTTGAGGCCGGCATGGTCGTCGGAGACGACGAACTCGACCCCTGAGAGGCCGCGTTCCTTCAGGCGCAGCAGAAAGTCCTTCCAGCTGCTCTGGCTCTCCCGGTTGGCCATTTCGACGGCCAGGATCTGGCGCTTGCCTTCCCAGTTGATGCCGATGGCGACAAGGACCGCCTGATGGGTGATGACGCCGCCGTCGCGTACGCGCTCGTAGCGGGCGTCGAGGATCAGGTAGGGGTAGGTCTCGTCCAGTTGCCGCTTGGCAAACCGCGCCAGGGATTCGTCCAGACTCTTGTTGATGGCGCTGATGGCACTGGCCGAGAAGCTATGACCGCAGAGTTCCTCGGTGATGGCCTTGACCTTGCGCGTGGAGACGCCCTGGACGTACATCTCGGCGAGCGCAGCAACCAGCGCCTTCTCGCTCCTGGCGTAGCGCTCGAACAGGGCGGTTGAAAATTCGCCGCTTCTGTCGCGTGGCACACGCAGTTCAAGCTTGCCGATGCGGGTGACGAGGTTGCGGCCGTAGTAACCGGAACGGTAGCCACCTCGGGCTTCCGTCCGTTCTCCCGGTGCCGCCCCCAGAAATTCGGTCATCTCGCCTTCCAAAACTTCCTGTAGCGCTTCCTTCATCAGCGCTTTCATCAGGTCACGGTCGCCCGCAACCGCTTCCACTGCCTTCAACTTCGTATTACGCTTCCTCGTGGTCATGGTTTGTCCTCCCAAGGGGGTTAAGGTCGATCTCGACAATCAACCTCTTACCATGACCACCCGCCTGCTTCCTACTGCAGACGCTTTTGCACATAAGTCGGCACACTACC
>JAUXOM010000001.1 GCA_030682175.1 Rhodocyclaceae bacterium | reverse complement strand
GCATAGGCTATTGACCGGCATAAGTCAATCTATTTAGTGACTACATAATCAATCAAGAACAAGCCGAATAACTCTCCAATTCCCCATCAATATCAGGCAGTTGGCGTGTTCATCGTGACTACGGCAGAGCGGAACTTCAGCTTAACGGATCGCTGCGCTCATCTGTTACGGGGTGCTCCGATCAACTGTCGGTGCGGGTTGCGCCTGGCGCCGCGTGTCGTCTCGCCTTGGGGCGGCCCGGCGGCGAGACTGCTTGGTTTGGCTTTCTCCCCTCTCCCCTTGCGGGAGAGGGGGCGGGGGAGAGGGGGTGCCATCAGAATGCCCTTAGCCCGCAAGCGGGCTAAGGGCGGCTACGCAGTTTTACGTAGCCCACTACAGCATCTCCACAATTCCCTCGCCAGTTCGATTCGCGTAGCTTTCGCTGCGCTGCATCGAAGCTTCGTGATGGTTGTGCTTCTCTCAACTTGTGGAGGAATCCGGATATGTCATATAAATTGCACGCCGTGCTGGCCGCGCTGGCCGCCGGTCTGTTGTTCGCCAACCCGTTGGTGTTGGCGCAGGAAGCAACGCCCGCCGCCGCGCCCGCGGCCGCCCCCCCGCCGGCGGTCGTGCCGGTATTCACGGTCGACAAGACCAGCCTCGCCAATGGCGGCGTGGTGACCGTTACGGGCCAGGCCGCCCCGGGCAACCCGGTGTATCTCGAGGTGTTCAACGAAAAACCGGTGACCGGCTCCTTCTTCGACAGCCGGCCGAACAAGGAAACCGGCAAGATTCCCTACAAGCTCTACATGGCCAGCGAGATCCCGGCTTTCTATCGCATTCATGTGCCGCGCGAAACGCAACCCATCCTCGATGGCTTCAAGAAGGACGGTCGGGCCTGGGCCTACTCTGGGGCGCTTTCGAAAACCGGCGGCGAGGCGGTCTATCGCGAGCCGGGCAAGCACCCGATCACCGCTTTCCAGGCCTCATTGCAGGCCAGCATCGTCGGTTCGCGTGGCGAGGTGCTGCCGACCCTCGATGACAAGGAGCGGGTGCGCCGTTCGATGCAGATCGTCAAGGCGCGCTACCGCACGGTCGACAAGCTGCTGGCGGCCAACGTCGATGTGAAGGAGGATGGCAGCTTCACCGCCCAGGTCAAGATTCCCGAAGGTTCGGCGCCGGGTAAATACACCATCATCGCGGGCACCAGCAAGACGGCGTTGAGCGCACCGGTGGTGATCGAGAACACGATCGCATTCCCGATGCTCTACATGGAAAATGCCGGCACCAGCCTCAACATCATCTATCCCTTCCTGATCGTGCTGGCTTTGGCTACCTTCGGCGTGCTGATGGGCGCGGGCGGTGGCTTCATCATCAACCCGATCATGCTGATGATGTTCCCGATCCCGCACAACGTGGTGGCCGGTACTGTGACTCCCACCGTGCTGTTTTCGCAGGCTAGCGGTGTAGTCAACTACTCGAAGATCAAGTTCATCAGCTGGAAGGTGGGCATTACCCTGGGTATAGCGATGCTGGCCGGCGGCTTCATCGGGCCGGTGCTGACGACGATGATCACCGCCGACCAATACAAGTTCGTCTTCGGCTGGATCCTCTTCATCCTCGCGGCACTGATGTTCTGGCAGACCACGCCGGGCTACATGGCCAAGAACAAGAAGGAGCAGGCCATCCTCAAGGAATTCCAGAAGCGCGCCGAGGAAGCTGCTGCCGCCAAGGCCGCCAAGGCCTGACCTGTCATCTCATCGAATAGGAGATAGAAAATGTATATGCATATCAATTTCTGGGGCAACGAGTTCAAGATCAACGTCATCGTTGGCTGTATCGGTGCCTTTCTCATTGCCGTGGTCTCGTCAATGATGGGCTTCGGTGGCGGTCCCTTCATGGTGCCGCTGATGGCCGTGGTGCTCGGTTTGCCCATGTATGTGGTGGTCGGTAGTTCCCTGCTCGCCATCTTTTTCAACACCCTGATGAGCACGACCCGCCACTACGGCTTTGGCAACTTCGACCTGGACCTGTTCCTGGTCATGTTCCCGGCCGCGCTGCTGGCCGGCTGGATCGCGCCGAAGATCGCCAAGCGGGTTAGTCCGCTGGTGGTCAAGCGTGTCGCCGTTGTCGGCCTGTCGTTATTGGGCCTGTCGTTGCTCGGCTTGTTCTGAGCAGCTTACAGGCACTGCCAGGGGAGCATGGGGAGTAATCCCCTTGCCACCCCCTTGCAAGCATCTTTTTAAAGAACAGCTCCAAATCAGTACGGCATGCGTCATGACCTAGCTAAATCGCCACTCTGCACAATTCCGTCGATGAAGCGTGAAGAGTCGAGTCATAAGAGATTGAGGACGAAAACATGATTTCTGTAAAAGCTCCCAATGTACGCGGTGTCGGTAGCCCCGGTCGCCGCACGGTATATAGCCTGTGCAGCATGTGTACCGCACGCTGCCCGATACAGGTCGAGGTTGTCGATGGCCGCGTCAATTGGATCCAGGGCAATATCACTGATCCGGCAATTGGTGCAAGCCTGTGCGCCCGCGGCGCTTCCGGACTGCCGTTCGAGTACGACGACGAGCGGCCGCAAACGCCGATGATCCGCACCGGCGCCCGCGGCGCCGGCCAGTGGCGGCGCGCTTCGTGGGACGAGGCGCTCGACTATATTGCCGACAAGCTGCACGAGGTGATTGCCGAGTTTGGCGGCCGCGGCATCGCGCTGTCGGATCGCGCCGGGCTGTTTACCGACCTGAGCAAGTCATTTGTCCAGGCGCTGGGTTCGCCAAACTACGTCGATCACGACGTATCCTGCGGGCAGAACGCGCATAACGCAGCACGCTCGATCTACGGCGTCGGGCGCGGCGGCGTCGGCTTTGACATGAAGAATACCAAGCACATGGTGCTGTACGGGCGCAACATCATCGAGTCGTTCCATGTCAGGGAAGCCAAGGGATTCATGGCAGCCTTGTCGAACGGCATGCGCTGCACCTACATCGACCCGCGTGCCACCGTGACGGCCTGCAAGGCCACCCGTTACTGGCAGGTGCGGCCGAACAGCGACTACGCGCTTAACCTCGGCATCATTCACGAAGTGATCAAGCAGGGTGTGTACGACAAGGACTTTGTCGAAAAACATTGCACCGGCATGGACTACCTGCGCGAGGCCGTCAAGGACACGACGCCAGAATGGCAGGAACAACATACCGGCATTTCCGCTGCGGAACTGCGCGCCTTCGTCAAGGAAATCGCCGCCGATGCGCCGCACGTGATTTTCCACCCGGGGTGGATGGTGGCGCGGCACAAGCAGTCGTTCTATGTCAGCCGCACGGCGCTGATCCTCAACGCGCTGATGGGTTCGGTCGAGGTCAAGGGCGGCATCGTTCTGGCCAAGTCGCCGGAAGATGTCGGTCACAAGAGCCTGAAAAAACTGGTCGATCGCTCGCCCAAGGTCAAGGAGCCGCGTGTCGATGGCGCCGGCACCACTTTCCCGGCAGCCGATCCCGCTTGCGGTCTCCTGCACCAGATGTTCGCCGCGATCGATACCCAGAAGCCCTATGGGATTGGCGCCTATTTCGCCTACCGGCATGATCCGCTGACCGGCATGCCCGATCCCGAAGCGCTGCAACGCGTGCTCGACAAGCTGAAGTTGCTGGTGGCCATCGACGTGCGTTATTCGGAAACGACCTGGTTTGCCGATGTCATCCTGCCCGAGTCGACCTACCTCGAGCGCGCCAACATCCTGGCGCAGATCAACGGTCCCAAGCCCGGTTTCAGCATGCGCGACCAGGCCATCGCGCCGCGTTTCGACAGCCGTCCGGCCTGGTGGATCTTCCGCGAGATTCTGCGGCGCATGGGGGTCAATGAGGCGCTCGATTTCGAGACCATCGAGGAACTGTGGGATTACCAGCTCGAGGGTACCGGGGTCACCGTGGCGCAGTTGCGCGAGAAGGGTGCGGTCAGCCTCGCCAAGACGCCGTTCATTCAGACGCGCGACAAGCTCAAGTTCAAGACGCCATCGGGCAAGATCGAGTTCGAGAGCGAAGTGCTGAAAAAAGCCGGCATTCCGGGCTTGGCGCCTTATCAGCCAGTGGCAACTCCCGCCGGTGAGAATTTCTTTCTGCTGTTTGGCCGGGCGCAAATGCTGTCGCACGGGCAGTCGCTCAACACGCCGGTGCTCCAGGACATTGCCCCGGAACAAACGCTGTGGATGCATCCCGACCGGGCCAAGCCGCTGGGTATCAGCGATGGCTCCGAGATCGAAATCGATGGCGGTGGGCGCTACCACGCCTACATGAAGGCCAAGGTTACTCCGCTGATTCATCCCGATGCGGTGTTCATGTTGCATGGTTATGGCGCCACCGTGCCGCTGGCTACCCGCGCCTGTGGTTACGGGGTGGCCGACCAACGCCTGCAAAATGGCAAGCTTTTCGAGTTCGACCCTGTCGGCGGCGGCAACGCCATGACCGAAACCGTGGTCCGGGTGCGTCCGAAAACCGTTAAGGGAGCTGCAAAATGAGTATCTACATCCTGCGTCACGACGAGGCGAATTGCATCGGCTGCCAGGCCTGCGAAATCCACTGCAAGACCAACAAGGATCTCGGCCCTGGCCCCGCGCCGTGCAAGATTATCGCTGTCGGCCCCAACAGTGCAGACCGTCCCCGCGTACGTTTCGTGTTCATGCCCTGCTTCCATTGCGAGGACGCCTGGTGTGTCAATGCCTGCCCCACCGGGGCCATGCAGCGGCGCGACAAGGACGGCATTGTGTTTGTTCAGCCGAATCTCTGTGTCGGCTGCAAGAGCTGCATTGCCGCCTGCCCCTGGGGGGCGCCGCAATGGGATCCGGCAAGTCGCAAGGTCGTCAAGTGCGACTACTGCAAGGATCGCATCGATGTCGGGCTTGAGCCGGCCTGCGTTACCAAATGCGTCACGGGTTGCCTGTCCTTCGGCGTGATCAACGAAATACACGATCCGCGCCGCGAACGTTATGCGCAACAGATCGCTGCCGAACCGCCGACACGTCCTGGCGCATAACAAGCCGGAGCTGCACTAATGAGCGAACTCAATACGCTACCGGCGTGGCTGGATGCTGGCGCCGTCTCGCCAGCGCCGACTTTGCCCGGCGCTTTGCCGGGTCTGGCGCGCGCGCAGGCGATGAACCCCCTGCAGCGCCTGCAATATCTGCAGGAAAGTGGCTTGGCCGAATGTGGTTTTGCCGGCGAGCCGCTTTACCATGCGTGGCGGCAATTCCTGCGCGGCCATGGCAATTCCGTGCTGGTCGTAGACGCGGCCGGTCTTGACCCGCGTGCCAGCGGCACGGCTGCCGTGCTTGACGGGGCGCCGTGGCGACTTGCCGAGGGGCTCTTGATCGCCGCCGGTCTGCGCGACACCGCAAAGATCGAGTTGCTGTTGTCGGCCGAATTGACGGGTCGCGAGGCCGGACTGCTCAATGCCATCGACACAATTCGGGAGCGCGGCTTCCTGGCGGGGCGGCGCATTCGGGTCGAGGTGCGACGTGACAGTTTGCCGAGTCCATGGGGTGAAGGACACGCGACCGACGGCACGCGGCTGATTCATTCGCCGGAGACCTGGTGTCGCGTGGCGCTGCTGTTTGCCGAACAAGGCGAGACCAACCCGGATGCGGCATTGCTGACGCTGCGCCGCGGACTTAACCAGCGCGGGCTGATCGAACTTGATCGCAGTGACATGCTGCGGCGCCTGATTTACGACTGGGGTGGCGGCGTCGAGGTTGAAGGGCGCGACGCGGTCCTGTTGTTCGACAACGGCATGGGCGGCTTCCTGCCGCTCTCGGAAGCCGACATGTCCTGCCATCCGTTGACGTTTGCCGCCGCGGGCATCGCCCCCGCGCCCGCCAGCCTGATGGTGCTGGCGGAAGGCGTATGTCTCGTCGAGCAGACACGCCGCGCACTGTATCGCTACTGGCAACTGGCCGAGAATGAATCCCCGCCGATTCGCTCGCTGTTGGCGCGGGCCGCACGACTGGTGGCCGACATTACCGTTGGTCGCGGCGAGCCGCGCCATCTTGTCGAGCTTGACCAACTGGCACTTGAACTGGCGACACAGGGATTGGCTGCTGCCTGGCCACTGGGTAGCGCATTGCGCTATTTCCGTGGTCAATGGGAGACGCACATCCGTCGCGAGTCATGTCCCGAGAAACTGTGCCTGGAGCGTCGTGCCGCACCGTGTCACAGCACCTGCCCGGCCAACATCGACATTCCCAGTTTCATGGCGCACATCGGCTCTGGCGATTATGACAAGGCTATCGAGGTCATTACCCGCGACAATCCCCTGCCGCTGACCTGTGGCCTGGTCTGCCCGGCACCCTGTGAGTCGGCCTGCGTACGCGGCGGCAGCAATGGTGCCGTCTTCATCCGGCCGATGAAGGCCAAGGCCGCCGAAGTCTGTCTGTCGGCGGGTGGCTATCCGCAACCCGCGCTGGCGCCGTCCACCGGCAAGCGCATCGGCATTGTCGGCTCCGGCCCGGCGGGCCTGACCGCTGCTTATTATTTGCGCATTCTCGGTCACGACGTGCAGATCTTCGAGTCGCAGAAACTGGCGGGCGGCATGCTGCGCTATGGCATTCCGGCCTATCGTCTGCCGCCCGAGTTGCTGGATCGGGAAATCGCGCAGATTACCGAGCTGGGCATCCCGATTCACACCAGCGCCAAGGTCGATAGCCTGGACGCATTGCGCAAGAATTATGACGCGGTATTTCTCGGGCTGGGCACGCAGCTGTCGCGCTTCATTCCCATCGAGGGTGTGCATCAACCCATCGTGCTGGGCGGCATCGATTTTCTGCGCAATGTCAGAGGTGGTGAGGACGTTCAGGTTGGTCCGCGCGTCGTCGTCATTGGCGGCGGCAACGTTGCCATCGACGTGGCGCTGACCGCCTTGCGCCAGGGGGCGAAGCATGTCGATATGGTGTGTCTGGAAAAGCGTCGCGAAATGCCGGCAAGTCACCATGAAATCGAGACTGCCGCGGCCGAGGGCGTCGCCATGTATCCAGGCTGGGGGCCGGTGCGTATCGAGGAAGATGGCAAGGTTATCTTCCACCACTGTGACCGCGTCTTTGACGAAACCGGCCGCTTCAATCCGAAATTTGATACCGAACGAATTTTGAATCTTGAAGGTGATCAGGTCATCCTCGCCGTTGGCCAGGGCACCGACCTGACCAGCATCGATGGCAGTGGGCTGGAGGTTACCCGCGGTTTCATTGTGACCGATCCGCGCACCCTGATGACAAAGGTTGCCGGTGTTTTCGCCGGTGGCGACGTGGCGCATGGCCCGCGTACCGCTGTCGAAGCGATTCGTTCGGGCAAGATCGCCGCTTATTCCATCGACGCCTGGCTGCGCGGGGAACCCTTGGGTGAACAAGTTGGCAAGCCTGTCCGGCGTGCCGACGTGATTCCTTTGCATGTGGTGGCTCATGAGCGCAGCTACATGCATCGCGCTGAAATGCCCGAAAAAACCGTCGAGGAACGTTTGGGCTTTGGCAGTTACGTGAAGATCGAGCAGGGACTCACGGATGCGATGGCGCGTAATGAGGCCAGTCGTTGCCTGCGCTGCGATGTCTGCATTGGTTGCGGCCTGTGCCAGCTTGCTTGCAGCGAAATGGGTGTTGAAGCATTGCGCATGGCTGACACCACGGCTGGCCGGCTGGCTTATTTCGATTTTACGCGGCCGATGGATCTGTGCATTGGCTGTGGCGCTTGCGCGCAGGTTTGTCCCACGGGCGCCATTCGCATCGAGGATGTGGCCGGGGTGCGCCGCACGATCATCACCGGCACGGTGGTGCGCGAGCAGCCGCTGTTGTCCTGCGATCAGTGCGGTGTCCGGATGCAGACGGCCGCGCAGCGCCGCTTCGTCAGGCAGCGTTTGCCCGATCACATGGCGGCGCATCTGGGACGCGATCTGTGTCCTGCCTGCGCACGACAACAGGTTGACCGGCCGTGGTTGGCAAGTCGCGAGGAAATTGCCGCGCGCTGATCAAACGCCGAATTCATTCAGGAAAGGCTTGCAAATGATTGCAGATTTCATCGCCTGGACCACCCATTTGAATGAAACCAACCGCCTGGCCTTCGCCCTCGTCACGGTGGGGGTGATGGCCGGGGTCGGGATCCTTTTCGCTGCGATTACCGAAGTGGTGTTCAAGGTACTGGGAATCAAGTCAGGAAAAGGCGAACATCAGCATTGAAGTACTCCGACGGGCCGTAGGGAGACAGCGTAATGTTCGACTGGATCGTGTATTTGCCCATTTCGGGCACGGAGATCAACGGTTTCGCCTTGATCCTGCTCGGTTTCACGGTGGGCGTGATCGGCGGCTTCTTCGGTGTCGGCGGCGCTTTCATGGTGACACCCGCGCTCAATGTGTTCGGCTTTCCGATGGCTTACGCTATCGGTACCGACATGGCCCATATCGCCGGCAAATCGATTGTTGCGACGGCGAAGCACGGGAAATTCGGCAACGTGGACGTCAAGCTCGGGTTGTTGATGATCTTGGGAACGGTCATCGGCATTGAGCTGGGGGCGACGCTCATCATGTGGCTGGAGAGAATCGGGCGCATCGGGCCGATTGTCAGGACGACCTACGTCATTTTACTGTTCGGCCTCGGCTTCTTCATGCTTTTTGAGTACATCAAGAATGCCCGCGGACAGAGCAAGCAGCCGGCGACAGCGGATGCCGGCAAATCGAAACTGGCACTGCGCATGCAAAGCATCAATCTGCCGCCGATGATTCATCTCAAGGTCTCGGGTTTCAAAATATCCTTGTGGATCATTCTTGGGGTGGGGGCGTTTACCGGGTTTCTCGCCGGATTTCTGGGTGTCGGCGGCGGTTTTATTCGCATGCCCGCGCTCATGTATCTCATCGGCTCACCGACCAAGGTGGCGGTGGGCACCGATCTGTTCGAGGTGATGTTCTCCGGCGCCTATGGCGCATTCTCCTATGCCATGAAGGGCCGCGTGGAGATCCTCGCCGCCGTCATCATGCTGGTCGGCGCCGCCATCGGCGCCCAGATCGGCGCGACGGCCACCCTGTATGCGCGCGGCACGATCATTCGCCTCTATTTTGCCTACACCATGATCGCTGCCGGTGTCTCGGTCATCTTCAAGCACCTCTCCGAACAGAACAAGGATGTCTATCAGGCCGCCCTCAGCGAATGGGCCAAGGCCACTTCGGGATTGAGCGACAAGGTCGAGATCGGTCTCTGGCTGCACAACAACAAGGAGGCGGTCAAGCTGTGGCTGGTGCAACAGCCCGATGCGATTCAGCAGGCGCAAGCAATGGCCAAGATGTGGTCGACCTATTCGGGTGTTTTGATGCTGGGCTCCGCCTGCGGTTTGAGCGCGGTAATCATGTTCTGGCTGGTGCGCGGGGTGTTGCGCGAGCGCGCCGAGGCGCGGAGCGCTGAAGTGGCGGTGCCGGAAGGAGTCAAGGGGCAGATGGTCATTGCCGCTAGCTGCCAGCCCGCCGACCTGCCGGCCATCCGCATGGGCGCCCAGATTGCGCGTGGCATGGACAGGCAGACCGAACTGCTGGTTTGTGAAGAGGCGGGCGCCTGCGAAAACCATATCCAGGAGGGCAAGAAAATCCTGGAGCAATATGGCATTGCACCTAAGCTGAAATTCGTCCAGGGTACGCCCTACAAGGAAATTCTCGCCGGGTCTGCCGGCGCGCATATCCTCGTGATGGGTTCGCGGCCACTCAACCCCGCGCGGCCGAGTTTTTATCTGGGTGACAACACGACCAAGGTGGTGCGCAGGATGACTACTTCCACCCTGGTGGTGAAAAGTCGCGACCAGGTGGGCAGGATTCTGCTCTGCCTCGATGTTCCATACAGCCGGGCCACGGTCAACATGGCCCAGGAGATCGCGCTGGCAACAGCTGCGGTAGTGGAAATCCTTTATGTCGCATCGGTGCCGGCGCTGTACGCAAGCTATTCAGCCGAATTGCCCGCCGACTTCGACCACTCGGCAGTTACAGACTTTCTGACGGAGTTGTATGCCAAGGAACTGAGGGAGCTTGCCCGGGTAAAAGACGAACTGTCTTCTGCCGGGGTGCGGCAGGTCACGGTAAGACTGCGCGAGGGGATCGTCGAGGAAGAAATACTCAGTGAATCCATCGAAGGCAATTTCGACCTGATCGTGCTGAAAGAGGGTTTCCTCAAGACGCCCTTCGGTCTGTTCCTCGGAAGGCTATCCACCAGTGTGGCAGCTCACTCGTCACAGGCTTCTGTGCTGATCGTGAAGAGGTAAGCGATGGTTTGCTCCATGCCAAGGACCGGTCGCCTGAAGTTGCCCGAGTACATAAGTCGGCTCTTGATGCGCTATACGTGATTGATCCCTATCCCAAGAAATTTACCGACGAGATTTATGCCATAAATCGAGATGAATGCCGGACCCATCTTGATCGTAGTCTGGCTGCCGATGGCGCTGCTGTTGTTTATTGCGATCCTGCCGATTTACAAATTCATCGGGTGAGCGGCGCGCTGCCCCGTCACCGGTGTGCCGTCAGGGCAAGTTGCCATTCGCCTCTTTGCAGGCGATGATGATCTTTTCGACCAGTTCGCCGAGTTCTTTTTGATGCACGCGATTTCATTCGCCAGAATTTTCGAAACGGCATCAAACGTTTTCTTTTCCTCGCTTCGCCCAGGCCTTCCGCGCTCTGGCTTCGTCGCTACAGTCAGGCGGCTTTCCGCCCCTTCAATTCCTCGCGGATGACCTGACGCAAGGTTTCAGCAATGTCGGCTTGGTGCATTGAGGACTTCAGTGTCTCATTGATGAGCGTTTGATAGCCACGGGCGCCGGCCATTTCCTTGAATCGGTCGACAACGCTTTCGTCAAGGTAGAGCGTGACCCGCTTTTTCGGCAGGATGACGCGCCCAGCCGCGCGCTTGCGCAGCACCAGCTTTCCGGTATCTATATCGCCCTGAGTAATGGGCGTGTCGGCGTCAAAGATTGGCGTAGTAGATTTCTTCTTCATGGCGTTCTGCCTTTCGCATGGAAATCACGCGGATTTCATCGTCAGTATCGGCGGTGGCAATGGCCACCACGTGTTCATGCAGCACACCCAACGTAATGTATCGCTGCTCGTCGTAGGCAAAGCGCCGGTCCTCGAATGTGACCGTCGCCGTGCTCTCGATAACCAGCGGTGCATCCTTGAAGTCGTAGCCATGTTTCTTCAGGTTAGCGGTTCGTTTCTTCGGATCGTGGGTGTAGTGCATGGCGGGTGTAGTGCATGACATCAATGTATGTATAAACGTCGGTATAGTCAAGCGGTTTAAGATCGTTGTCAGTCCCATTGATCGGGATGAACTTCGCATCTACTGGCAGCAGGGCGCAGTAGTCCGCCCCCGACTGCATCAGCTTGGCGCGCTACCCCGCCACCCACCCCGGCCTGCCGTCAGGGCAAGTTGCCATTCGCCTCTTTGCAGGCGATGATGATCTTTTCGACCAGTTCGTCGAGTTCGATTGGTTTCAGGCAGTAATCGCTGGCGCCGTGTTCGAGGCCCATGATGCTCGCCTGCAGCGAGGCGTGCCCCGTGAGCATGAGCACGGGTAGCCGAGGCGCCTGGCGTTTTATGCGGCGCAGGCACTCCATGCCGTCGGCGTCGGACAGCATCACATCGAGAACCACCACATCCGGCCAGCCGGCGCTGACCTCTGGAATGGCATCACGGCAGCGCGCGGCCGTCTTCACCTCGAACCCCCGGCGCCGTAGCCGTCGCGAGGTGGTTTCGAGGAAGTCTTCCTCATCGTCAACCAATAAAATATTCTTGGGTTGTTTCATGTTCCACCGGCTTCGCGCCGAAATGCCCATCCTGATTAATGGGTTTCAATAAGTTTTTTATGACCAGCTAGTTCCGAATATTCTAACATTGCGCATGTCTACTGAGGATTTACCCCTTAACGATTCGCCGCCATTTTGTTCCGTCCGCGAAGGCGAGGCCTACTACGCCCGCCAAAAATACTTGTTCGCGCTGGTGTTTATCGTCGTCGCCATTGTGCCGCTACTGATCCTGAACTACAACGCCGCCAGTTTTTATCGCGCCTCCTGGATCGAAAAAACCTCAGTCGAACTTTCCACCCTGGCCGGCGATCGCCGCGAGTTGATTGACCACTTTTTGACTGCGCAGGAAGATCAGCTCGCCGGTTTTTTGTCGCTCTACACTCCCGAGGCGATGTGGGAGGGCAAGCGGCTGGAGACTTTATTTGCCGCCATGAATCGCAGCGGCGTGATTACCGACATTGGCGTGATCGACCGCCATGGCAATCATCTGGCTTACCACGGGCCGTATGAAAAGGAACTGGCCGGCAGGAATTACGCCGGGGCCGAATGGTTTGGCGAGGTGATGCAAAGCGGGCGCTATGCCAGCGATGTGTTCACCGGCTATCGCAAGGTGCCGCACTTCATCGTCGCCGTGGCAGACCCCGCCCGCAGCGGGATTTTGCGCGCGACCATCAATTCAACCCTGTTCAACAGCCTGGTGGAGAGCGCCAACGTCGGACCGGATGGCGATGCCTTCATCGTCAATCGGCGCGGTGAACTTCAGACCCCGAGCCGCCTCGGTCGTACCGCAGTGACGCCGGAGGAACTCACACGTTTTGCCGCCCTGGAGGCGTCGGGCGGCAAGGGAAAGCGACAGGAACAGGGCGAGCGGATTTATGGCGTCGCCGTGGCGAATGGCGGGCAATGGCTGCTGGTGCTCGAAACCAACGTCGCCGCTTCGCTCGCTTCCTACGACAAGGCGCGGCGCCGCGATTCCGCGCTGGTGGCGTTTGCCGCCGCGCTGATCATCCTGGTTGCGGTGCTGCTGACGCACTCCATGGTGGGCCGGCTGGCCCGCGCCGAGCGCGAACGCAGCTTGCTGACGAATCAGGTGCGCGAAGTCGAGAAGCTGGCCCTGATCGGCCGCCTGTCGGCCAGCGTGGCCCATGAAGTCAATAATCCCCTGCAGATCATCACCGATCAGGCGGGTCTGATCGACGAACTGATGGAAGAGGAAAACCCGGCCAACATCACCCATTTCGACGATTACCGCCAGGCCATCGGCAAGATCAGGAAGCAGGTCGGGCGCACCAGCACGATCACCCATCGGCTGCTCGGTTTTTCCCGCGCGCAGGACAATGTACTGTCGGATACCGACATCAATCAGGCCGTGGAAGAAACGACGGCACTGCTCGAGCACGAGGCCCAGCGCCAGCGGATTGTCATTATCCGACGTTACCAGGACGATCTGCCCAAGGTGCACACCGATGCCGGCCAGTTCCAGCAGGTCGTCCTGAACATCCTGCATAACGCCCTGGATGCCATCGGCAACGACGGCACGATCGAAATCACCAGCCGCCGGGACGGGGCGCATATTGTCGTGGACTTTGCGGATAGCGGCCCCGGCCTGACGCCCGAGGTGCTGGGGCACCTGTATGACCCGTTTTTTACCACCAAGCCCAAGGGCAAGGGCACCGGGCTCGGCCTGTTCGTCTCGCGCGACATCATGGCGCGGCTCGGCGGCGAGATGACCGTGGCCAATCGTGCGGCGGGCGGGGCAGTGTTCTCGGTGCGTTTGCCCTTGACGGCGGCGGTGACCTGATTTTTTTGTAACACGACTACCTGGGGAGGTAATGCAATGAAGGTGCTACGGGAGTTTTACGATTTGATGATGCTGGGCGCGAGAAGTTACGCGAAGTGGGATATCGACACTTCGCAACGCATCCTCCATGACCGCCGTCGCATGGCAATCCTGGGCCTGCTGATGCTACCCATTTTGCTGATCGGCGTGGCCTTTGCCGACCAGGTGGGTGAAGCGCTGCCCAGCATGCTCGGCAGCAAGCAGGCTTACGGCCCGGCTTACTACACGACGACAATCTTTCTGGCGTCGATCGCGGTCGGCGTTGTCGCCGGCCTGATCACCGGCTGCATCGGTGCCGGCGGCGGCTTCATCATCGCGCCGGCCCTGATGAGCGCGGGCGTCAAGGGCATCCTGGCGGTGGGCACCGATCTCTTCCACATCTTCGCCAAGGCCATCATGGGCAGCGTGCTGCATCGCAAGCTCGGCAATATTTCGGTGTCGCTGGCGGTCACCTTCCTGATTGGCTCCATCGCCGGCGCCACGCTGGGGGGCTACATCAACCGCACGCTTTACGAGCTGAACCCGGTGCTTTCCGACGCCTTCATCACGACGATCTACGTCTTTTTGCTGGGTTTCCTCGGCTTCTACGGCATGACCGATTATTTCCGGATGCGCAAGGCCGCCGCCGCGCCCGCGAAGCCGGTCCAGTCGAGCAAGGCCGCCAAGGCGGCCGGAGCGCCGAAGAAAGCTGTGGTGGTTGATGACATGACCGGCCTGGCCAAGAAGGTCCAGTCCGTCAATCTGCCGCCGATGATCCACTTCGACGAAGGCGTGGTGCCGGGCGGCCGCAAGGTTTCCGCGCACTTCCTCGTGGTCAGCGGCTTCATCGTCGGCATCGCGGCCGCCATCATGGGCGTGGGCGGTGGCTTTCTCACCTTCCCGATCTTCGTCTATGTGCTCGGCGTTTCCGCGTCCACGACGGTGGGCACGGACATTCTGCAAATCGTATTCACCGCGGGTTACGCCGGCATCGGCCAATACGCCATCTACGGCTTCATTTTCTACACCCTGGCGATGGGCATGTTGCTGGGCTCCTTGTTCGGCATCCAGATCGGCACCCTGGTCACCAAGGTGGTTTCCGGCGTAACCATCCGCGGCTTCTTCGCCCTGGCGGTGATGTCCGCCTTCGTCAACCGGATTTTCGCCCTGCCGAGCAAGCTCGCCAGCATGGGTTACATCCCGATGACCGAGGAGACCGGAAAACTTGTCGAGAATATCGGCATCGGCATCTTCTTCATTGCCCTCGGCAGTTTCACGGTCTGGGTGTTCTGGACCTTCTTTGCCAACATCAAAACACTCAAGCGGGAGGACTGATCATGATTCACGACAAAAGTGAATTCGGTATTGGACTCGCCCTCCTGACGGGCTTTTTCATCGTCCTGTTCG
>JAUXOM010000130.1 GCA_030682175.1 Rhodocyclaceae bacterium | reverse complement strand
TGGGCTCTTCACTTTGGCTGGAGCTCATACCTTGGCGAGCCAATCACGATGTTGAAACCACCGACTGGAGAGCCGTGTGCGGGAGAACCGCACGCACGGTTCGGAGGGAGGGGAGGGCGAGAGCCTTTCTCTACCCCTATCGATCTATTCAGTTGGGCTATCAAGTGCTGGCGGATTGCCGCGCTTCAAGAGCCTCCCAGCGTTCCAGCAGGCCGTGCAGTTCGGCGTCGATGGCGGACAGGCGCGCGGCAACGGTCTGTGCTTCCTGGGGCTGCTGCTGGTAGAGCGTGGCGTCTGCCAGGCGGGCGGAGAGGGTTTTCTGCTCGGTTTCGAGCGCGGCGATCTTCACGGGCAGGGCTTCGAGCTCGCGTTGTTCCTTCCACGAGAGCTTTGTTGTGGCCGGTTTCTCTTCACGCCGTCCCGCCAGCGCCGACTTTTGCGCGGTGCTGGCGGCGGCCTGCTGCGCGGCGCGTGTTGTGGCTTTCCGGTCGGCCTGCCAGGCGGCCCAGTCGCTGTAGCCGCCGGCATATTCGCGCCATGTGCCGTCGCCTTCGGCGGCCAGTGTCTGGGTGACGATGGCGTCGAGAAAGGCGCGGTCGTGGCTGACCAGAAACACCGTGCCGGCATAGTCCTGAATCAGGTCTTCGAGCAGTTCCAGCGTGTCGATGTCGAGGTCGTTGGTCGGTTCGTCGAGCACCAGCACGTTGGCCGGGCGGGCGAACAGACGCGCCAGCAGCAGGCGATTGCGCTCGCCGCCGGACAGCGATTTGACGGGAGAGCGGGCGCGCTGCGGCGCGAACAGGAAATCGCCCAGATAGCCGACAACATGTTTGCGGGCGCCGCCGATCTCGACGTAATCCGAGCCCGGCGAGATGATGTCGGACAGCGTCGCCTCGGGGTCGAGCTGGGCGCGGAACTGGTCGAAATAGGCGACTTCCATCTTGGTGCCGCGCCTTATTGTGCCGCTGTCGGGTTCCAGTTCGCCGAGGATGAGCCGCAGCAGGGTGGTCTTGCCGGCGCCGTTGGGGCCGATCACGCCGATCTTGTCGCCGCGCTGGATGCGGCAGGAAAAATCGCGCACGACTGTTTTGTCGCCGAAGGATTTGTTGACGTGCTTCAGTTCGGCGACCAGCTTGCCGCTTTTGTCGCCGCTATCGAGTTGCAGCTTGACCTGCCCCAGCCGATCACGGCGGGCGATGCGTTCGTTGCGCAGGCGGTCGAGGCGCTGCACGCGGAACACGGCGCGGGTACGGCGCGCCTCGACGCCCTGGCGAATCCAGACTTCTTCCTCTTTCAGTAGCTTGTCGAAGCGCGCATTTTCCTTCGCTTCGTCGGCCAGTTCCGCTTCCTTGCGTTCCTGGTAGGCGGCGAAATTGCCGGGATAGCTGGTCAGCATGCCGCGATCCAGCTCGATGATGCGCGTTGCCAGCCGGTCGAGAAAGCGCCGGTCGTGGGTGATGAACAACAGCGTGATGCCGGTTTCGAGCAGGTAATCTTCAAGCCACTCGATGGTGGCGATGTCGAGGTGGTTGGTCGGCTCGTCGAGCAGCAGCACCTCGGGCGCGACTGCCAGTGCCTGCGCCAGGGCGAGGCGCTTCTTCTGCCCGCCCGACAGCGTGCCGACCTTGGCATCGGCGTCGAGGTCGAAGCGCGTAATCACCTGTTCGGCGCGCGCCTCGTAAGCCCATACCCCCAGCGTTTCCATATCGTGCTGCAGGTCCTGCAAGCGGACGAGCAACACGTCGTGGTCGGCGTCGGCTTCGGTCAGTTGGTGCGCCACATCGTGATAGTCGGCCAGGAGGCGCGCCGTCTCGCCCATGCCGGCGACAACGGCCTGAAAAACCGTCAGCGCGGGATCGCAGGGCGGCTCCTGCGGCACATAGCCGAGCTTGAGGGCGGGCTGGGTCCACAAGATACCGTCGTCGAGATGAGCCCGCCCGGCCAGCGCCGCCAGCAGGGAAGACTTGCCGGTGCCGTTCCGGCCGATCAGCGCGACGCGCTCGCCGGGATCAAGTTGAAACTGGGCGGCGTCGAGCAGGGGAACGTGGCCGTAGGCGAGACAGCCGTTATCGAGTTTGATGAGGGGCATGGGGCGCTATTCAAACACAGGCGCCGTATCGCCAGCGCCGACTTTTACTTCAGAATCGCAACTCTTTCGCGCCAATAACCCGGCCGGCGATGTTGGTGGCCGACGGCAAGCACCAGAAGTCCGTCTGGCATGACCGTGTAGATTACGAGGTAAGGAAACCGCGTCATCAGGCATTTGCGGGAATCCGGGCCACTGGGTGGCCACGCCAGGGGCATCGTGGCGACCAGGCGCAGCAATTGCCGCAATTCACGTTTGAAGCCGATGCCAAGTTCCGGAGAGATTGCGGCGTAGTAATCGGCGGCTTCGCGGATCTCCTCGCGCGCCACCGCAAGATAACGAATCTTCACGTACGGTCGAGGTCGCCGAAAACTTCGCTTTCATCAAGCGCCGCCAGTTCGCCGCGCCGGTAGGCCGCCAGCCGGTCTTCGGCTTCCGCGGCCCAGGCGGCGGTGATTTCAGGATCGGGTTTGTCGAGCGTCGCAAGAATTGTTTCGACCAGTTGCAGACGGTCGCTGGGCGGTAACTTGGCGGCCAGCGTGGCAAGTTCCTGAGTGGCTTGCGTCATGTTGTTTCTCCTTGCGATTCGGTAAGGCGTTACCTTACCCCATCCACCGGCCGTCGTCCAAGCGGCGGGCGCGGCCTGGGGTGGCGAGGGTAGTGAACAGGAACTGGGCGGCGTCGAGCAAGGGCACATGGCCAGAAGCGAGACAGCAGTCATCGGGTTTTATGAGGGGTATGGGCGCTATTCAAACACAGGCGCCGTACTGCCAGCCCCGACTTTTATGACCGAGCGCGCCAGTAGTCGGGTTGGCGGCGCAGGTGCATTACGGCAAGTATGTAGATCGTCTGCCCGTCGCATGCATAGAGCACGCCATAGGGAAAACGGTTAGCCAGCACCCGCCGAATGTCGCCATCAATCTGGGGCCAGGCGAGCGGCATGGTGACAGCGCGCTGGATTGCAGCGTGGATCTCGGCGGCAAAGTCGGCGCCCAGGCCGGCAGAGCGTTCTTCGTACCAGTCGATGGCGGCAAGAAACTCGGTTTCCGCCTCTGGGTGAAACAGAAAATTCATTGTTCGAGACGGCGGCGTACCTTCTCGAAAACGGCTTCGCCGGGAATCGCCTCGACACGGCCGGATCGCATATCGTCAAGACGCCGCCGGGCGACGGCCAGCCATGCCGCCGTGGTCGCCTCATCGGCGGGATTCAAGGTCTGGAGCAACGAATCCACCAGCCGGGCGCGCTCCTCCAGCGGCAGGGATGCGGCTTCGGTCATCAGGTCGGAGGTTTTCATGGGCACAAATTCCGGGCAGGGATAGGCGCTACCTTACCCCATCCACCGGCCGTCGTCCAAGCGGAGCGGCGAGCGCGGCGAACTGGAACTGAGCGGCGTCGAGCAAGGGGACGTGGCAGTAAGCGAGACAGCCGTTATCGGGTTTTTTGAGGGGCATGAAATTGGACAGATGCTGCAGTGGCGCCGGATTTTATGCGGCCGATGGCTCCATGCGCTGGATTCTCGCCAGCGCATCATTGGCCGTGCTGGCGGCGATGCGCAGGTCGTAATCGGCCTGCAGGCCCATCCAGAATTCCGCGCTGGTGCCGAAATAGCGGGCCAGCCGCAGGGCCGTGTCGGCGGTAATGCCGCGCCGCTCGCGGGCGACGTCGTTGATGCGCGGCGCCGGCACACCGAGGGCAATGGCCAGCGCGTTGGCCGAAAGATGCAGCGGCAGGAGGAATTCCTCGCGCAATATCTCGCCCGGATGGATCGGCCGCATGCCGTTATGAATCTCGTTCATTTCGTTTCCTCAGTGGTAATCCACAATTTCCACATCAAACACCTGTCCGTCCTCCCAGCCGAAGCACATGCGCCACTGGTCGTTGATGCGCACGCTCCATTGGCCCTTGCGGTCGCCCTTCAAGGCTGCCAGCCGGTTCTGCGGCGGAATGCGCAAATCGTCCAGCCGCGTTGTCCGATGCACCATCAACAGTTTGCGTTCCGCCACGGCCCGGAAGGCAAGCCAGCGGCGGTGGCAGCGCTCCCCGGCGAACAGCGCTGCGGTGTCCTTGCATTTGAACGACCGGATCATGCTTGAAGGATATAACGCTTGGCGTTAAACGGCAAGCGATAAATCACCCCAGCCACCGGCCGTCGTCCAGTTGCCGGGCGCGGCCGAGGGTGGCGAGGGTGGCGAGCAGTTCGGGCAGGCGGGATTTCCATTTGCCCTTGCCGGTGAATCTGGTCGCGAGCGCGGATTCGGATTGTGGCTGGGTCGAGAGCGCGGCGGCTAGGGCTGCCATTTGTTCGGGTAGCGATTGGGGCCACGGTTGCTGCTGTTGCGGCGGCGCGGGCGGGGATGGGGGATGTCCGACCTCCTCATGGCTGTCACAAATCGTCGGCCGGACATCCCCCATCCCCGCCATTGAGGTTTGTGTCTGCTCGGGGGCTTGAAATGCGGGGCGCAGCCAGCGGATGTGGCCTTCGGCTTCCTCGGCGGCACGTTCGGCGTTGAGGGCGACGAGGCGTTCGAGGATTTGTGCGTCGGAGGGGCGGTCGGGCCAGCCGTAGGCATCCAGTACCGTGCTGTCGAGTTCGTCGTGCAGGCTTTTGAGCACGGCGACGAGGCCTTTTTCGTGGATGAGCTTTTCTTTCGCATTCAACGCCGTCCCGCCAGTCCCACGGGGATTCCCTTCGGTCACGCTTACTTTTACGAGGACGTTGTAAAGGCCGGTCAGCGTCAGTTCGGCATGCGCCGCCAGCACGCGCTTGCGATGGGCGTCGATCTGCACGGCGAGGTCGCGGATGCGGGCTTGTTGCTCGGCGGTGGCGACGGGGAAGGGGAAGGTTTCGAAGCAGCGGGATTTGTTGTAACGCGGGTCGTTGCCGACACCAAGCCGCCCGCCGGTTGCCAGCGCCCAAACGACATGCGCTCGACTGGACAGCACGCCGAGTGCATAGCCGTCTTCGAACGCGATGCAGACCAGCATGTTGTCCGGCGCGATGCTGGCATCGAGGAACTGGAAGACGCGATGCTTGGCGGTTTCGACCGTGGCGATGTAGCGTGGCAAGCCAGTGAGTGCCACGCGCAAGTCTTTGCGTAGTCGACGATGCAGCCACCATTTTTCGCGGACACTATCCATTCGGTTATGGTCGCGCTCAGGCTTCACTCGCTCCAGCACCCACTGGTAGGTCGCCGGCCAGCGGCGGCGCACTGCGTCGGCGTCGTGGCCGTAGAGGTCGATCAGTTTGACGCCGCGCGGCCGTTCGGTCAGGTCGCGACCGTTGCGGTAGGGCCTGATTGGTGCGTCGGCTTCGAGACGGGCAGCTTCCTCCGGCGTGAGAATGAAACCGGCGCCACCAATTTCGAGGCCGCGCTGGCTGATGCCGCCATTCGCCCGCAATGCCTGCGCCGCCGCCACATTCGCGCCGATGGCGAGGTCGGCGTGAATCAAGCCGCTGCGTTCGACCAATTCAACCTCCAGCCCTTCGCCCTTGCCCTCGCGCTCGGAAATCACGTCCAGCCGCCGGCCCGCGCCCGCGCCGGGCGCGGCGACGGTCATGGCGATACGCACGGCAGCGCCGTCGGCGCTGTCGACCCACGGGTGGTCGGGAATGGCGAAGACCAGATGCACAACCTCCGTCGCACCGGCGGAAGCCGGTGCCCAGGCTTCTGGATTCCGGCCTGCGCCGGAATGACGTCCGATTAGCGCTGCTTCGACGACGCGGCGGTTGAAGGTCTGGCGCAGGCTGTTGGTGGTGATGAAGCCGAAGCGCGCGAGTTTGCCTTGCGCGACGAGTTGCGCGGCGTGGTGCCACCAGAACATCACGAAGTCGGCGGAATCGGGCACGGCCTGCCATGCGCCGCGCAGCGCGTCGACATAGCCGTCGCCGAGCGCGGCGCGCATGCTGGAAGCGCCGATGAAGGGCGGATTGCCGACCACCACATCCGCTGCCGGCCATGCGGCGGGGCGGGGGTTCTTGTAACGCTCCAGCGGTGTGCGGGCGGCTTCGTTCGGCACCGCTTCGCCGGTGACGCCGTGTGCCTTGAAGCTGCGGCCGTCCCAGCGGCTGACGGGGATGCCCTGGTCGTCGAGCACGTATTCCATGCCGTCGTAAGCCAGCACGGCGTCGCGGCATTCGATGTTGCGGAAGTCCTTGAGGATGGGCGAGGGCGGCAGGCCGCTGCCCTGCGTGCGGAAATGCCATTGCAGGTAGCCGATCCACAGCACCAGTTCTGCAATGGCGGCGGCGCGCGGGTTGATTTCGAGGCCGAGAAATTGGTGCGGGTCGACGGTGAGGCCTTCGGCTTCGAGCAGCGACTGCGTTTCGCCGAGGTCGTGAATCTGGTTGAGCACTTCGCCTTCGAGGCGTTTCAGATGTTCCAGCGCGACGTACAAAAAATTGCCGCTGCCGCAGGCCGGGTCGAGCACGCGCAGGTGGCAGAGCTTGTGGTGGAAGTTGCGCAGTTCGGCAACGGCTTCCTTGTGGCGGCCTTCGTTGGCGAGCAGCACGGCCGCGCCCTGCACATAGGCCCAGCTCTGGCGCAGCGGCTCGATGACGGTCGGCATCACCAGCCGTTCGACATAGGCGCGCGGCGTATAGTGTGCGCCGAGGGCGTGGCGCTCATGCGGGTCGAGCGCGCGTTCGAGCAGGGTGCCGAAGATGGCGGGTTCGACCAGCGTCCAGTCGGCCTTCGAGGCTTCGATGAGCAGGCCGATCTGCGGCTTGGTCAGCGGCAAGACCTCGGGCGACTTGAACAGCTTGCCGTTGAAGCGCGGCAGGGTGTGGCGCAGCACGAGGGAGAAACCGCCGACATCCATCTCCTGCCACAGCGCACCGACGAGTGGCACAAATTGTGGCACCCCCTCTCCCCCCGCCCCCCCTCCAGGGGAGAGGGGAGTCGAGTCGTCTATCAGGCTCTTCAGCAGTTCGGTGAAGCTGCCCTTGGGAATGAGGCCCACATCTTCGGCGAACATGCTGAACAGGCAGCGGGTAAGAAAGCCGGCGACAGTTTCAGGGGAGTGTTTTGCCGCCTCCAGCGACTTGGCCACTTCGGCGAGGTGCGCGGCAATTTCGCGGGTGACTTTTGCGCTGGCGGTGGCGGGGTCGAGCGCCAGCGGTTCGAGCCAGATCTGCCGCAGGCGGGCGCGCACGGCCGCGTCGCGCAGGTCGGCGAGACGCAGGCGATGCGAGCGCGGATCGGGGAAGGGCGTGTAAGTCGCGCCGCTGCGCGAGAACTCGGCATACAACTCGATGACATTGCCGACATCGACAACCATGAGGAACGGCGGCCGGCCTTCGGCGGCGGGCAGGGCGCGGGCATAGCCTTCGGCTTGCGAACGGGCGCGCAGCAGGGCGTCGTCGAATCCTTTGTTCGCCGTCCCCGTGTTGGAGTGACCCGGCTGCGCCGTGCCACGGGCGCCGACTTTGATCTTTTTTGCTTCGAGTACGAAACAGCCGCGCCGGTAGCAGTCGATGCGACCGGGGCTGCTGCCGCCGTCGCCATGGCGAAAGCTGACCGGCCGCTCGAACATGTAGTCCTGTTCGGGCGTTGCGTGCGGCGCATCGACATCGAGCAGGCGGCACAGGTCGATGACGAAGCTCTGCGCCGTGGCGAGTTCGGAGGCGGTCACGCCCTGCCAGCGGGCGATGAATGATTCGACGGATTCAGCGGGGATGGTCATTTATCGAAGCGTTGCGGCCATTTCCTCGAAGTGTGGAACACCCGGAGGATTTCGACGTTTTGATCGCGCACGCGATAAGGCAGGATGTAGGGAAAGCGCGTGACAACGAGTTCACGGGTGCCGGGGACGCGGCCCGGCCGCCCCATCTGCGGATGCTGGGTCAGCATTTCCGCGCTGGCCAGCAAATGCGTTACAAAGTCCGCGGCACTTTGTGGACTGTCCTGCGCAATATAGGCGGCTTCAGCGTCGAGGTTTTGCAATGCCCGACGCAGCCACCTAACGATCATGGCCGGCGGCTACCCGCGAAAGGATGGAACGCCACGCCATGATTGTTCCATTCAAGCTGCATACTTGGCCTTTACCGCCGCGACTTCTGCATCCGTGGCGAAATCACCTCTGTCGGCCTCGCTCAACGCCTGGCTGATTTCGCCGATCTGCCAGGCTTCGAGATCAAGATACTGGCGAATTGCTTCACCCGCGAGCCATGACCTGGATCGATGGGTAACGTCGGCCAGTCTGTCGAGTTGTTCCTTGACTTCGACCGGGACGCGCAGTGTTATGACGGCGGTATCCATGATGAGTTCCGATGCGGATGTATACATTGCATGCTAGCACACGCCGTCCCGCCACCGCCGACTTTTATGGCTGGCTGGGATCAGCCGCGCTGCAGCCGCTCCCGCAGTTCGTCCATTTCTTCCAGCAGGTCGGCGACCAGCGCGGCGAGTTCGGGCACGGCGTCGAAATCGCGTTCCAGTTCGCGCATGCGGCGGGCGCGCTGCAGGGCGGGGCCGGAAAAGCGCCACACGCCGGCGACGCTTTCGGCATGGGGGAACAGGCCTTCGTCGAGGTGGCGCAGCAGCCAGGCGGGTTCCACGGTGCAGGCGGCGGCCACCTGTTCCAGGGTCAGCCAGGTTTCTTCCATCAGGCTGCCGATCAGGATGTCTTCGTCACGCATGGCTTAGCCCTTTCCGCGCGGGTTGAAGGCGAGTTCTTTCGCCATGGTTTCGTACAGTTCCCGTGCCCGCGGTGTATCGGCGGGGGGCAATACGACCTGAATGTCGAGCAGCAGGTCGCCGGCTGGTTTGCCGGGAATGCCCTTGCCACGCGCGCGTAGTTGTTTACCGCTTTGCGCGTTTTCGGGGATGCGCACCTTGATCTGGCCGGAGGGTAGGTCGACCGTGACGACCGCGCCGAGCGCCGCCTCCCAGGGGGTCACCGGCAGGCTGAGATGAATGTCGCGGCCGTCGGCACGCATGCGCGGGTGGGGCTTGAAATGGACTTCGAGCAGCAGGTCGCCGGCGGGGGCGCCGCCCATGCCCGGCGAGCCCTGGCCGGCTAGCCGCAGCACCTGCCCGGCGCTTACGCCCTGGGGAATTTTTACGTTCAGGGTACGGGTGTCGACGGTCACGTGACCCTGTGCGTCGAGCCGGGGGACGCGCAGGCCGATCTGTCGCGTCGCGCCCGTGAAGGCGTCTTCCAGGTCGAGCAGCACCTTGGCATGGTGGTCCTCGCCCTGGGCGCGAAGATTGCCGCCATGCGGCTGAAAGCCACGCTGCCCCGCACCACCCATGCCGCCGGCACGGCCGAACAGTTCGGCGAAGAAATCCGAGAAGTTCGCTGCCTCGTGGGGGGAGAAACCCTGCCCGGAAAATTCGAAGCCGGCATCCCAGTCGGGCGGGGGGCGGAATTCCTGACCGGGCTGGTAGTTGCGGCCAACCTGGTCGTAGGCGGCGCGCTTCTCCGGGTCGGAGAGCACGGCATTGGCCTCGTTGACTTCTTTCATGTGCGCTTCGGCGTCCGCTTCCTTGGAAACGTCCGGGTGGTACTTGCGCGCCATCTTGCGAAAAGCCTTGCGGATTTCATCCGCGGTGGCGTCGCGGGCCACGCCCAGCGTCTGGTAGTAGTCCTTGAATTCCATGCGCATTTCCCCTCTGCAACAGGTGGAGCTTTATCTTCTAGATGGTGGCGGATGGTCGCGCTATCAAGTCCTTGAAATCGGGTTTGCCATTCCCACCTTTTATGCCAAGAGGCACTGCCGTCGGTGCCCTCAACCCAATTTCAGGAGGTGTCATCATGATGCATCGTAGTCCATTTCCCCGCGATTTATATGCCGAGTTGTCTCACCTGCAGCGCGAGATGCAGCAGGCTTTCGATGTTTCACCAAGCATTCGTGGCATGGCGCGCGGTTTTCCGGCGATGAATGTCGGGGGCACGCCGCGCTCGGTGGATATTTATGCCTTCGTTCCGGGCATCGATCCGGCCACGCTGGATGTGCAGATCGAGAAAGGTGTGCTCACCGTGGCCGGCGAGCGCCGCGTCGCCGACATTCCCGAAAAAGCCACCGTGCATATCGACGAGCGTGCCGTCGGCTCGTTCCGCCGGGTGGTGACGCTGCCCGACGATATCGATCCCAATGCGGTGGAGGCGAAGTATCGCGACGGCGTGCTGCACATCAGCATCGCCCGCAAGGAAGCCGCTCAGCCGCGCCGCATCACCATTCAGTGAAGGAGAAATTACCATGAACAATGAAACGGCCATGAACAAGGAAACTGCCGACATCACCAATCCCGCCGACAGCGCCCGCAACGAGGCGGCCATGCTGCCGCCGGTGGATGTCATCGAAGACGCCAATGGCATCACCCTGTATGCCGACCTGCCCGGCGTGCCGAAAGACAAGCTTAGCCTGCATGTCGAAGGCGGCAACCTGAGCATCGAGGGCGAACTGGCGCTCGACATGCCGGAAGGCATGGATGCGACGCATGCGGAAGTCAGCCTGCCGCGTTACCGGCGCGTGTTCACCCTGTCCAAGGAGCTGGATGCCGACAAGGTCAGCGCCGAGTTCAACCAGGGCGTGCTCAAGCTGCGCATCCCGAAAGTCGCGCATCTGCAGCCGCGCAAGGTGGAGATCAGGGTTGCGTGATCCTGCTGCAAACTCTTTCACCGATTGATTGCGCTGTCACCCCGGCGCAAGCCGGGGTCCAGCATTTTTAGGTGCCTGGATTCCGGCCTGCGCCGGAATGACAAAACTCAGACGATCTTGCAGACCTCGGCGAAGTCCGGCCGCGGGCTGCGCGGGAACAGTTTGCTGGCGTCGCCGTAACCGAGGCTGCAGATGAAGTTGGCCTCGATATTCGTGCCGGCGAAGAATTCGGCATTCACCTGGGCGGCGTCGAAGCCGGACATCGGCCCGCAGTCGAGGCCCAGCCCGCGTGCGGCGAGCATCAAATAGGCGCCCTGCAGGCTGCTGTTGCGAAAAGCGGTGGCACGGGTCAGTTCGGCATTGCCGGCGAACCAGGATTTCGCGTCGGTATGCGGGAACAGTTTGGGCAGCCAGTCGGGAAAGTCCATGTCCATGCCGAGGATGGCGGTGACCGGCGCGGCCTGCACCTTGGCGCGGTTGGCTTCCATCAGGGTGGGGATGAGGCGTGCTTTCGCTGCCGCCGACTTGACGAAGACCACGCGCAGCGGCCAGCAGTTGGCGCTGGTCGGGCCCCATTTCATCAGGTCGTGGAGTTCGGTGAGCAGGCCATCGGGGATGGGCTTGTCCAGCCATTCGTTGTGGCTGCGGGCGTTGCGAAAGAGTTGGTCGAAGGTGGCGGCGTCGAGTTTCATGGCGGTTCCTGTTAGTGTGGGAGCGCGGAATAGTTTGCGCCGATCGGGCGGGATTTCAAGTCGATGGCGTTGGGGCAAGCACCTGTTCGATGGCCTGATTTACTGCCAACGGGGCTTCGGCCATCATGGCATGGCCGACGGCGGCTAGTTCAACGAGGCGTGAGCGGTTGATCTGTTCAGCGAGCCGGCGCGACGCCTTGACGGAGGTCATGCGGTCGCTCTTGCCGGCGATCAGGGTTA
This sequence comes from Rhodocyclaceae bacterium, assembly GCA_030682175.1. Taxonomy (GTDB): domain Bacteria; phylum Pseudomonadota; class Gammaproteobacteria; order Burkholderiales; family Rhodocyclaceae; genus Sulfuricystis. Next base: position 40,323 of record JAUXOM010000130.1, on the reverse strand, counting down.
CCGGGCAGGTCAGTTGCGCGATGGCCGCCGGGCCGTTTTCGTAGGCATTGCAGGCGGCGAGATCGTTGTAGAGCACGCCGGGTTTCTGGCGTTCCATGACGCGCAGGTTGATGCCCGGCAGCCACTGGCCGAGGCTGCCGTAGGCGCCACGCCAGCCGCGCGGCGAGTGCGCCCACTGGTTGATGAGCGCCATGGCGGCGGGCTCGTCTTTCCGCGCTTTTTCGAGCAGTGCGGGGGCAACCGGCATCGGCACGGCCGTGCCGATCAGCACCAGATGGCGGATCAAGCCGGGCGCACGCGCTGCCGCTTCGAGCGCGATCAGTGAGCCCATGCTGTGGCCGATGAGGGTGATGTTCGGAGTGAAATGCGCCGTCCCGCCAACGCCGACTTTTGGTTCCGGCCGCGCTGAGGCGCTTAACCGGCTTGCGCCGGTTAGCCTCCGCCGAAAGTCGAGATTGTATTGAGTCTCGCTCGCCGTTCTGCCAGCGCCGACTTTTGCCAGCAGCGCCAGCAACCAGTCAGCCAGCGCCTCGATGCTGGGCAGCGGCGCGCCGCCGCTCTGGCCATGGCCGGGCAGGTCGACTGCCAGGATGGAACAAGCGCGGCCGGCGAAATGGCGGATCTGCTGCATCCAGACGAAATGTTCGTGCTGGGCGCCGTGAATGAAAACCAGGCAGGGCAATGCGGGGTCGAACGCAATTCCGCCGGTCACGGCTTGCACCGGCTGGCCGTCAAGCGCGACGAACATCAGGCGATCAGGTCGGGACCGAGCAGGCGCTGGACGGCGGAGAGGCGATCCTTGAGTTGCAGCTTGCGTTTCTTGAGGCGTCGCATCAACAGTTCGTCGTGCGGCGGGGTGCTTTCCAGCCTGGCGATGGTTTCGTCAAGGTCGTGGTGCTCGATCTTGAGGTCGGTCAGCAAGGCTTGCAGTGCGGCGGGGTCGTCGGGTAGGGTCATGGGTATAAATCTTATGCTTCGCTGCCGTGCTTGGCAATCCTCTCATTGATTCTTGTGGTCTGCCGCATCGGGTTCACCCAGTTGCGCCATGATCTGCTCGCGCGCCGCGTTGCGCAACTGCAGCGCGGCTTGCCAATTGTTACGATTATCACGATTGTCCTGTTTGTCCTGCGCGGTCAACGGTGTGCCGACCAGTACCTGCAGGCTGCTGTGATGCGGTCGCAAGGAATTGCCGGGCAGCAGGGCGCGGGTGCCGGTCAGCGTGATCGGTACCACCGCTGCGCCGGAATTGGCGGCGATGGCGAAGGCGCCGAGACGGAATGGCAGCAGGCCCGGTTCGCTGCGGAAGGTCCCTTCCGGGAAGAAGATCAGCGACTCGCCGTCGCGCACCCGCGTTTCCACCGTGCGGGTGTCCTCGACGCCGCGCGCGCCGTCGAAACGCTCGACGAAGGCGCAGCCCAGCCGGCGCAGGGGGATCGCGGCGAAGGGATTTTTGAGCAACTCCTGTTTGCCGACATAGGCAAAACGTGGCGGCAGCACGGCGGTGAGGATCAGTCCGTCCAGATAGCTGGCGTGGTTGGCGACGACGAGCAGGGGGCCGCTGCTGGCAAGATGCTGCAAGCCTGCGACTCTTGGGCTCAGTCCGGTCAAGCTCAGCGCCAGACTTGCGCAGGCTTTGGCAATGTGTCGCCGCAGCGTCAGCGCCGGCGCCAGCGCAAGCAAAATCCAGGCGACCGGCACGAGGGTGGCGAATACCGCCCAGGCCCAGAGACTCCACAAGCGGCCCGCTGCCCGGACAAATGTGCGCCCGAATTGCGCTTTGACGCCGATCCAGGTCAGCCGCAGCATCTGCTGCCAGGGCGCGCGCTGGGCGCTGCTGCCGCTCAGTGCGCCACGCTCGTAAAGCTCGCGGCAGGCGGCGCGGCGGATCTTGCCGCTGGAGGTTTTCAGCACGCTGCGTGGCGGCCCCAGCACGATGTCGTCAGCCGGCAGGCCGATCAGGTCGACCGCCAGCTGGTTGATTTCCGTGAGAATGCGTTCCCGTGCCGCGCTGTCCCTTTCGAGTGTCTCGGCCAGCACCACCAGCCGTTCGCTGCCGGTGCGCGGGTCGGTCGCGGGAAACACCGCCACGCCGCCGCGCCGCACGCCAGCGACATGGGCGGCGGCCTCTTCCAGTTCCTGCGGGTAGATGTTGTGCCCGCCGCGGATGATGATGTCTTTCTCGCGCCCGGTCAGATACAGTTCGCTGGCGGCGAGATAGCCGAGGTCGCCGGTGTTCAGCCAGTCGCCATCGAGCAGGCGGGCCGTGGCTTCCGGATTGCGGTAATAGCCGCTGGTGGCGGACGGGCCGCGAAACTGCACGCGTCCCTGCGTGCGTTCGGGCAGTTCGCGCCCGTTGCCATCGACAATGCGCAGTTCATGGTCGGGTAGCACGCGGCCGCAGGTGACAATCTTCTGAACATGGGCAACGTCGCCATGTACCGGTCGGGCGATGCCATCGGCCGACAGGCTGCGGCGATCCACGCAGTCGATCAGCGGGCCGCGCCCCAGCGGCGGAAAGGCCAGGCCGACCGAAGATTCCGCCAGACCATACACCGGCGTCATGGCGGCGGGATTGAAGCCATACGGGGCGCAACGTTCCGCGAAGCGCGCCATGGTTTCCGGGCTGACCGGTTCGGCGCCGTTGAAGGCGAGCCGCCAGCAGCTCAGGTCCAGTCCCGCCAGATCGCGGTCGTCGAGCTTGTTGGAACATAACTCGTAGGCGAAATTGGGTGCCGCCGAAACGGTGGCGCGATGGCGGTGGATGGTGGCGAGCCAGCGCTGCGGCCGGGCAAGAAAGGCCAGCGGCGACATCAGCACCAGCTTGAAGCCAAGCGTCAGGCTCCCCAGGCAGGCGCCGATCAGGCCCATGTCATGGTAAAGCGGCAGCCAGGAGACGAAGATGTCGTCCGCGGTGACCCCCGAGGCCTGCTCCATGGCGCGCAGGTTGGCGAGCAGGTTGGCGTGGGTCAGCACCACGCCCTTGGGGTTGCCGGTGCTGCCGGAGGTGTATTGCAGGAAGGCGATGTCTTTTCCCTTGACCTCCGGCAGGGGGGGAATAGGGGACAGACCCCGATTTTGAGATTCATAAAATTGGGGTCTGTCCCCTATTTCCTTGGACAGATCCGCCGGGGTGGCCACCAGCCGCAGCGAGGCGCTTTGCGCACGCAGCAGGTGGCCGAGCAGCTTGGCGCGGGGGTCGGTGACGAGCACGGCGGCTGCGGCATTGGCGACGATGCCGGCGATGCGGCGCATGTGGTCTTCGAGCTGCGAGGGACGCGCCGGCGGATACAGCGGCACGGGGACGCAGCCGGCATACAGCGCGCCGTAGAAGGCGGCGAAAAATTCGCGCCCGGTGGGCAGCATGATGGCGATGCGTTCGCCCGGCTGCACGCCATGTTCGAGCAGGCCGGCCGCCAGTGCGTGCGCCTCCGCCTGCAAGGTGCGATAGCTGATGTCGCTGCTGTGTTCTTCCTCGCCATACAGGGTGATATGCACCCGGTCGCCGTGCCGGTCGACATGCCAGTCGATCATCTCGGTCAGGGTGGCGATGGTGTCCGGGGGATGTTCGACGGGTGCCGTAAAAGTCGGCGTTGGCAGTACGGCGTCAGCGGCAGATGTTTCAGCATGGGCCGTGCTGCCCATCTGCTGCAACAGGTCGCGCGGCGTTTCGGCTTCGGCAAACGCCGCCTCGGCCAGCTTGACGCCCAGATCGCGTTCGATGCGGGCGAGCAGTTCGACGCGCGCCAGGCTGTCGAGGCCGAAATCGCGTTCCAGCGCATGATCCAGCCCCAGGCTTTCCAGTTGTCGCGCCCCAGGGCGCATCTCCCGGGAAAGTGCGCGGACGATGTCGAGCAACTGCGCGGCGTCGGCCGGTTTATCCGGATCGTTCATGCGCGTAATCCTGGCTTGTCGAGGCGTTCGTCGCGCAGCGCCGCGCGCCGGCCCCGCACCACATTCACGCCGGCAAGCAGGAGCAGTCCGATCAGGAAGTAACTGCCGGTGAGCAGCAGGGCGCTGCGGTGATCGCCGCCGCTCGCCCAGGTGGCGATGCCATAGGTCATCGGCCCGGCAATGGACGAGAGCTTGACCGACAAACCCCAGAAACCATAAAACTCAGCCAGCCGGGATGGTGGCGCCAGCAGGCCGACCAGCGCGCGTCCGGCGGATTGCGATGCGCCCAGGCACAGGCCGGCGAGATTTGCCGCCACCCAGAACAGCGCCGGGCCGTCCGCCATGAGCGGCGCTGCCCAGAGGAGCAGGATGGTGGCGATCCAGCCGGAGAGCGTCAGCGCAATGGTGCGCACGTGACCGAGGCGATCCTGCACATGGCCGAACAGGAATGCGCCGAGGGCCGCCGTGATGTTGACGGCAAAAATCAGCAGCAGGGTCTCGCGTGTGCTGAAGCCCATCGCCTGACTGGCATAGATGGCGGCCAGGGTGATGACGGCCTGAATGCCGGCCTGATAAAACAGGCTGCACAGCAGGAAGCGCGCGAGATCCCTGAATTGCCGCAGCTGGTGCAGGGTTTGCCGCACTTCCCGCCAGGCCGCCTGTAACGGAAGGGAAATAGGGGACAGACCCCGATTTTGAGACCCATAAAATTGGGGTCTGTCCCCTATTTCTTTGTGCGGAACGCCGCGCTCCTTCAGCAGCAGGAAGGTCGGCAGGCTGGCCAGCGCAAAGATCACGGCGGTGATCAGCATCGTCACCGGCACATAGGCGCTGGCGGCGTGGCCTGCGGCTTCGGCCCAGGTGACATAGGCCAGGCAGAGGCCGAGGGTGAACAATCCGCCGAGATAGCCGAGACTCCAGCCCCAGCCCGACACCCGGCCGAGGGCGCGGGTCTTGGCGAGTTCCGGCAGGAAAGCCGCAATCAGATTTTCGCCGCTGCCGAAAAAGAAGTTGGAGGCGATGACGCAGAGGATGGCGAGCCACAGCAGATCGGGCTGGGCGAAATAGAGCAGGGCGGTAAACAGGACGCAGCCCGCGGTGGTGATGGCCAGCAGCTTTTTCCTGGCTGCGTGCTGGTCGGCGAAGGCGCCGACCAAGGGCGCGCTCAGCACGATCAACGCATACGAGACCGACAGCGCGGTGGTCCAGGCGAGGGTGGCCCATGGCGCATTGCCGGCGACCACCGCGACGAAGTAGGCGTTGAAAAGCGCGGTGATGACCACGGTGGTGTAGCCGGAATTGGCGAAGTCGTACATCGCCCAGGCCCACAGTTCGCGGGGCCTGACCCCGTCCTGCAAGGCGTCCATCACACTGGCTGCCTTTGTCGCAGGTAACGCACCACCCAGAGTGCCGCCAGCGCGGCGACGACATGCTTGAGCGTGTGGCCGCTGACGAAGCCGCCGGTCAGGGCAAATACCCGACGGTCGGTGTAATCGAAAAGCAAGGCCAGCAGATACAGCCCGATGACCAGCAGAATGTGCCAGCCTTTGCTGTAGCGCGGGGGATACAGCCACAACAGCAGCGGGATCAGCAGAATCGGCACAAGCTGTACCAGAACGTAGAAGCGCAGATCGCCCGCACCCTGTGTTTCGCTCCAGTACCACCAACCGACGCTGCCCAGTGCCGCGACGAGCAGCAAAGGCAGCATGATGAATGCGGTCGTAAGTCCGATGCGTTCGCCGAGGATTGCCGCGAACCAGACCATGAAGGCCAGGGCAATCGCCGCCCGATCCCAGGCCAGCCCGGCATGGTCCGGGGCGAGGTGGTAATAGCCCGAGGCGAAGCCGATGAGGACGACCGCCCCGAAGAATAGTTTGTAGAAGCCGGCCTCATGCCGGTTGATGAAGGCGCGTCGTGCTGTTCCGCCGCGCAGGAACAGCAGGCCGATCGCGCCGGCCAGAATGAACAGGCCGTTGGAGATGGTGTCGAGGCAATTGGGCAGGCCGAAGCAGGCGCGCTGGTCGGCGAAATCGTGGTACTGCAAGGGTTGGGCGACAGGCGGCAGCATCCACGCCAATCCCGCCAACAGGGCGGCCAGCAGCCACGGGATGGCTCTTCTGATCATCGGTAATTACTCAGGCCATTTTCGACAAACCCGTCATTCCGGCGGAAGCCGGAATCCATGACTTTCATTTGAATGCCAAAAACACTGGATTCCGGCTTCCGCCGGAATGACGTACCGGGGGTGTGCTGTGTTGTTTGCATCATGACGCGGCCATCCGCTCCGCCAGCAATGAATCGATCACCCGCCACAGCTTCCACATGTCGGGGAGGTCTTCGCTCCAGAATCGCCAGGTGAACAGGCTGGAAAAGTTCAGGTCGACATGGCCGAGCACGCCGTGAATGAGCGACACATCCGCAAGCCCTTCAGGCGCGGCGGCGGCCAGCGCCAGGCTTTCCGGGTAGGGAATGAGGTTGTCGTTCTTGCCGTGCACCAAAATGAGTCTGGCCTGCAGGGATTTCAGATCGTAGCGGGCGAGATTCAGTCGTTCCATATCGGCACGCATGGCAGCCGGCAGATCTGCCAGCAGTTCGGCAAAGCGCGCGGGATCGGTGTTGGCGGCCAGCGCGTAGGCGGCCTGGGCGCCACGACTCAATTCGGCGGCGAGCGGACTCAGATCGGCGGCGGGGTCCGTCATGCGCAACGCTACCATCCTGTCGAAGATGCCGCGGTCACTATCGTCTTCCAGGTAGGGCAGGCTGGCGTAGAGCAACACCATCTTGCCGGTGTCGTCCGGGGTCATGCGCTGCCATTGACCATCATGCTCAAACCATCCTGTAGTGAAGAAGCGCATCGCGCGCGGCAGGTCATGATATCCGCCGACGCCGACGATGTAACGCACCCGGGTGCGGATATCGGGTTCCAGCGCGGCGAGCACCGCCGGGCCGACGGCATAGCTGAAGGCGAACATGCCGGCGCGCCCTGCGGGGGCCAGTTCCGGGCGGCTGCTCAGATAAATGAAGGCATCGGAGATTTCGCGGGAGTCCGCAGGGCGAATCTGCAGGGCGCGAAAGCCGCGCAGGTCCGGCGCCAACACCGCAAAACCGGCACGCGCCAGGGTAGTGGCGAAGGACACCAGGCGTGGATCGTTATTGCCCAGCGGCACCGCGCCGGGAATGGCGACAATGGCGGCGCGGATCGTTGAAGGCAAATACAGGTCGCCGCGCCGTTCCCGTCCATCCACCGTATAGACGATGGATTTGCGCACTGGCGCTGCCGTGGTCTGCTTGAGCCGTGAAGCGCCCTGATCGGCAACGATGTCCTGCAACACCAGCGCGGCTTCGTAGTGCCGCACCGGCGCGCAGCCGGCGAGCAGAAAAAACAACAGGAAAGCGAGTGTCGTCGCCAGCCGCGGAGTCATGCCGTGGATTGTTGGCTCAGGACAAAGTGACGCGTTGTCCGGCCTGTGGCGCTTCGGTCTGCCAGCCAAGTTTTTCCTTGATGTGTGTGGCAAAGCCCAGTGCTGTTTCTTCTTCGCCATGGACCACGAAGGTGCGCTGCGGTGGCGCGCGGAAGTGGCCGAGCCAGTTCATCAGCGCGGCCTGGTCGGCATGGGCGGAGAGGCCGCCCAGCGTGTACAGGTCGGCCCTGACCGGTACTTCCTCGCCCCATAAACGTACGCGCCGGGCGCCATCCACCAGTCTGCGGCCCAGGGTGCCCGCCGCCTGGAAGCCGGTGATGAGGATGGTGGATTCGCGACGCGGCAGATTCTCGCGCAGGTGGTACTTGATGCGCCCGGCATCGCACATGCCACTGGCGGAAATGATCACCGCGCCGCCCTTGATCTGGTTGAGCGCCATGGATTCTTCCACGTCCTCGACAAAAGTGAGCTTGCGGAAATGTTCAGTGCCGCCATGCTTGCCCATCAGCGCATGGGTTTCCGCGTCCAGCAGCTTCATGTGCTTGTAGGTCACCTCGGTGGCGGCGGTCGCCATCGGTGAATCGACATAGACGGTGAGCCTGGGTATCCGCCCCTGGCGGGTCAGTTCTGCCAGCAGGTAGAGCATGTCCTGCGTACGCCCCACGGCGAAGGCGGGCACGATGAGGTTGCCGCCCTTCTTCTCGATGGTGTCATTGACGGCCTGCGTCAGTTCGTCCTCGGTTTTTTCCATGCTCTTGTGCAGCCGGTTGCCGTAGGTCGATTCAACGATCAGCCAGTCAGTGTCGCTGATCGGCGTGGGGTCGCGCACCAGGGGGCGGGCCGGCTGTCCCAGGTCGCCCGAAAACACGATCTTGCGCTGCTGCGCACCCTTGCCCACCCACACTTCGACAATGGCCGAACCCAGGATGTGCCCGGCGTCGCGGAACCTGCAGAGCACCGTGGGGTGGGGGGTAATTTCACTGTCGTAATCGAGGGGATGCAGACGCTTCAGGCAGGTACGCGCCTGCTCGACGGTGTACAGCGGGGCGATTTCGTTGTGGGCGTTCTTCGCTGGTTTCCGGGATTTGAAGCGCCGGTAGTTTTCGCGCTCGGCCTCCTTTTCCTGAATGTGTCCCGCATCCGGCAGCATCACCGCCAGCAGGTCGCAGGTGGCGCGGGTAGCGTAAATCGGACCCTTGAAGCCGAGCGCGACGAGGCGTGGCAGCAGGCCGGAATGGTCGATGTGGGCGTGGGTGAGGATGACGAAATCAATCGTCGCGGGATCGAAGCTGAAGGCATGATGATTCCTGGCGCGCGCCTCGCGGCCACCCTGAAACATGCCGCAATCCACCAGAAAGCGGACTCCCTCGGCTTCGATCAGGTAGCTGGAACCGGTGACTTCGCGTGCCGCGCCAAGAAAACTGAGGTTCACTGGCGACTGCGTGTCGTGATGAAGTGTTTTAGGCATCGCTACCGGGTCCTTTCTTGCGCAACATGTCCATGAAGTCCCCCGGTACCGGGAAGACGATGGTGTTGGTCTTGTCGCTGGCAATGCCGGCCAGCGTCTGCAGATAGCGCAACTGCATGGCCTGCGGCTGGCGCGCGAGAATTTCCGCCGCCGCCAGCAGCTTCTCCGAAGCCTGCAATTCGCCCTCGGCGTGAATTACCTTGGCGCGTCGTTCGCGTTCCGCTTCCGCCTGCTTGGCGATGGCGCGCACCATGGATTCGTCGATGTCCAGGTGCTTGATCTCAACGTTGGAGACCTTGATGCCCCAGGCGTCGGTTTGGGCGTCCAGGGCCTGCTGGATGTCCACGTTGAGGGTCTCGCGCTCGGCCAGCATCTCGTCCAGTTCATGCTTGCCCAGCACTGAACGCAGGGTAGTCTGGGCGAGCTGGCTGGTGGCATTGATGTAGTCCTCCACCTGCAGGATCGATTTGGCCGGATCGATGACGCGGAAATACACCACCGCGTTCACCTTCACCGAGACGTTGTCGCGCGAGATCACATCCTGGCTGGGTACGTCGAACACCACTGTGCGCAGATCCACCCGCACCATCTGCTGGATGCCCGGCAGCACGACCACCAGCCCCGGCCCTTTCACCTTCCAGAAGCGGCCGAGCATGAACACGATGCCGCGTTCGTATTCGCGCAGGATGCGAAAACTGTATGCCAGAAGCGCCAGAACCAGTAACGGTAGGGTAAGCCAGCCGATGTCAAACATGATCGTTCTCCTTGTTGGTTGGATCGATGGGTTCCACTTCCAGGGTCAGGCCGTGCCGCGCCGTGACCCGTAGCCGCGCGCCGCGCGCCAAGGCCTGGCTACTTTTCACCCGCCACAGTTCACCGTGCACCCGCGCCCAACCTTCGGCCTCGATGTCCTCCAGCGCCTCGCCGGTCATGTTCAGCAATTCCTCGCCGCCCGTGAGCACCGGACGCTGCCGGGCGCGTAGCGCCATGCCGCCGACCGCGAAACTGAACAGGGCGGAAGTAGCCGCCAGCGGAATGATCATTGTCCAGGAAACACCATAGCCGGGCAGGTCGGTGTCGATCAGCATCACCGAGCCGAGCACGAAGGCGGCAATGCCGCCCAGACCCAGGACGCCGAAACTGGGCAGAAATGCCTCCGCCACCATCATCGCGATGCCAAGCACGATGAGCCCCAGCCCGACGTAGTTGATCGGCATGACTTGCAGCGCGAACAAGGCCAACAGCAGGCAGATGCCGCCAACCACGCCGGGAAACAGCGTGCCAGGGTTCATGAATTCATAGATCAGCCCGTAGATGCCGAGCAACAGCAGCAGGTAGGCGAGGCTCGGGTCGCCGATCACGGCGAGCAGGCGAGTGCGCCAGTCCGCTTCGATCCGGGTGATCGTCAGCCCCGCCGTGTCGAGCGTAACCTCTCCACTCGCCAGCTTCACCTTGCGGCCATGGATCTGCTTCAGCAGGTCCGCCAGATCGACCGCCAGCACATCCACCACCCTGGCTTTCAATGCCGCCTCGGCGGACAGACTGACCGCTTCACGCACCGCCCGTTCCGCCCAGTCGGCATTGCGCCCGCGCAGTTCGGCCAGGCCGCGGATGTAGGCGGCGGCATCGCTGACGGCCTTGCTGGTCTTCGCATCTTGCGGCGGTGCGGATTTATCTTCCTTCTTGTTGGCGCCGGCAGGCTTGTCCGGGGTCGGGTTGGGCATCAGTTCCACCGGCGTGGCCGCGCCCAGATTGGTGGCCGGGGCCATCGCGGCGACATGGCTGGCGTAGAGGATGTAGGTGCCGGCGCTGGCCGCGCGTGCGCCCTGGGGCGAGACGTAAGTGGCGACCGGCACGCGGGAGGCGAGGATGGCCTTGATGATGTCGCGCATCGAACTATCCAGTCCGCCCGGCGTATCCATCTCGATCACCACCAGAGTGGCGCGTGCCTGCTCAGCCTTGTCGAGGCCGCGCAACAGATAATCGGCACTGGCCGGGCTGATGGCGCCCTTCATGGTGAGTACGTACGCGCCTTCCGCCCACGCTGGCTGCGCGTGGAGCAGGGCCAGCAACAGCAAAAGAATCCAGCGTGCCATGCTTATCTCCCGAGTCCAAACCTGGCCGGTGACGACAGCTCGCAGCGGCCAGGTTTGCCTTTCAGTAGAACAGTATGCCGACCTCAATCATAGCAGTGGTCGCCGAACTTGGCGGGCGAACGAGCCCTGGCCCTATCGTGAAGCCCGCTGGCGCACCAGCACCACGATCAGCGTTACGGCAGCGAGTGGCAGCACGAAGCCGAGCATGGCCGCGCTGAATGCCGGCAGCATGGCATGCCCGGTCGCATCCAGAACCAGGTAGGTCACATAGGCGGCATAGAAGGCGATGAACAGGGTACCCTGCCAGCGCGGAATCAGATGGCCGCTGGCGAACACCGGCAGACAGGCGAAGGCCGCCGCGATCATCACCGGGATGTCGAAGCGGATCAGCGCTGGCGCGACCGCGAGCCCGCCCGGCGTGACCATTGCGGCGATGCCGGCAATCGCCAGGATATTGAAGATGCCGCTGCCGACCACGTTGCCGACCGCGATGTCGCGTTCGCCGCGCAGCGCCGCCACAACCGAGGTGGCGAGTTCCGGCAGCGAGGTGCCGACCGCGACGATGGTGAGGCCGATGATCAGCTCGCTGACGCCAAAGTGTCGCGCAAAGGCTACCGCGCCGCCCACCAGCCAATGCGAACCGAGCACCAGCATGGCCAGCCCGGCAACGATCAGCGCAATTTGCACCGGCAGCGCGGCGCTGATCTTGCCGGCGCCAGCGTCACCAAATTCCTGCGCGTATTCATCTTCAATTGCCGCGCTTTCCCGGCGGCTCATGCGCAGCGCAAACAGGATGTAGCCGACGATGCCGGCAAATAGCAGGATACCGTCGAACAGACCGATGTGGCCGTCCAGCGCCGTGATCAGGAACAGCACCGAAGCGCCGATCAGCAGCGGCACATCGATGCGCACGAGCTGTTGCGAGACCACCAGCGGCACGATCAGCGCCGAGATGCCGAGAATCAGCAGCACGTTGACGATGTTGCTGCCGACCACGTTACCGACGGCAATGTCGGACTGTCCGGCGAGGCCGGCCTGCACGCTCACGGCAAGCTCCGGTGCGCTGGTGCCGAAGGCCACCACCGTGAGTCCGATCACCAGCGGCGTGATGCCGAGGCGGGCCGCCAAACGCGCGGCGCCGCGCACCAGAAACTCGGCGCCGGCGACGAGCAGCACCAGGCCGATGACGAACAGGGCGATAACAGTCAGGTCCATAAATCTTTCGCTTTCAAGTCGGGGAATCAGGTATTGAGCACATCGGTAAGCGACAAGCCGGCGAGTTTGCGAATCGAGCGCGCCAGGTAGTAGAGCACCGCCATCATCAGCACCGTCGCCGGCAGGGCGATCATCGGGTAGCTGAGCAGCGTCATGCGCCCGAGTTCCTCGTTGAAGGCCGGCGTGCCCGACGGACTGGTGACGATCCAGACGGCAAGGATGTAGTTCATCACCGAGGAAAAGAAAAAGGAGCAGGCCAGCATCCAGGTGGCGATTCTCAAACGGGATTCGAAGGCGGCGGTATTGCCGCGTTCCTCCAGGCTCGCCTGGATCTGTTCGACTTTCATCAGCGCCGGTGTGTACAGCAGCACCCGCACCAGCGGATAGTTCGTGTAGGCGGAGATGGCTATCGCAACGCCGATCAGGCCGGGAATGGCCGCTTCCTTGACGGCCAGCCATTGCGTATCGAGTTGCAGCAGGCCGATGCCGCCGGTCAGGATGACGTTGAGCATGCCCAGCGTGGCGAACACGTTGATCTTGCCGCGGCGGATCAGGTCACGCGTACCCCAGAACAGGGGAAAGGCCAGCGCCAGCAGCAGCGCTTTGGCCGGCCCCAGATCCTCCGGGTCGCTCAGGTTCATCAAAATCAGCGAAGGGATGACCAGGTTGATCAGCAGTTCGATCAGCGGGTTGGGCTTGGTGTTGTCGATCATGGCGGGGCTTGGGTGAAGGCGTTGGCGGCCGAAATCTGATGCGGGCCGAAATGATACATTGAAGGCCGGCACTTATTATTGGCAGGACACCGTGGCCACACTAAATTACAAGCACTTGCGCTATTTCTGGATGGTTGCCAAGACCGGCAGCATTGCCCGCGCCGCCGAGCAGATCCACCTTGCGCCGCAGTCCATCAGCGGACAACTGAGCGAATTCGAGTCTACGCTGGGCGTCGATCTGTTCCGCCGCGCCGGCCGCAACCTCGAACTGACCGATGCCGGACGGCGCATCCTGAGCTACGCGGAGGAAATTTTCACCATCGGTGACGAACTCCTGGAGGTGCTGCACGATCAGACCCTGGTCAAGACCTTGCCGTTCCGTGTTGGTATTGCCGATTCCGTCTCGAAGTCGGTGGCCTACCGGCTCGTCGAACCGGCCCTCAAGCTGGAGGAAACGGTGCGGCTGATATGCCGCGAGGGACGCCTGGCCTCGCTGCTGGCGGAACTGGCGGTACATCGGCTCGACATGATCATCGCCGACCGGCCCATGCCGACCCATCTGAATGTGCGAGGTTTCAGCCACCTGCTGGGCGAGAGCGGGCTCACCGTGTTCGGTGCCGTCAGCCTGACACAAGGTCTTTCCGGGGCTTTCCCGGCCATGCTGGGCAACGCCCCATTCCTGCTGCCCGGCGAAGATGCCATCATTCGACCGAAGCTGATCCAGTGGCTGGAGGCCAATGCCTTGCGGCCCCGCATCGTCGGCGAGTTCGACGACAGCGCGCTGATGAACTCCTTCGGCCAGGCGGGTGCGGGGCTGTTCGTGGCACCCACCGCCATCGCGGATATTGTTTGCGAGCAATACCAGGTCACGGCGCTCGGCCGCATCGATGCGGTGGTCGAGCAGCTCTACGCCATCACCACCGAACGCCGCCTGACGCATCCGGCCATCGTGGCGATCAGCAAGGCGGCGCGGCGGGATGTGTTTGGCGGGGTGCTACAGGGTCAGGCGGCAGCGATCAGCGCCAGCAAGGCTGCGCCGTAGCGCTCGGCCTTGGCCTGGCCGATGCCGGGCACGTCGAGCAGGTCGTCCTGATTCGTCGGCTGACGGGCGGCGAGTTCGTGCAGGGTCTTGTCGTGGAGGATGACGTAGGCGGGCACGCCTTGCGCTTTGGCCTGTTCGGCGCGCCAGCCGCGCAGGGCTTCGACAATGCCCGGGTGACTGTCGGCAGGTGCTGCGGTTGAGGTTTTGCGCCGCTCGGTACGCCGTCCCGCCAGCGCCGACTTTCCAGCGTGCCTGGCGCTCTGGCGGCGCAGTTGCAGCACGGCCTCGCCCTTCAGCACGGGGCGCGCCGCGGCAGTCAGCTTGAGGGCGCCGTAAGCTTCCGCATCGGCATGCAGCAGCCCACCGGCCAGCATCTGGCGAAATACCGAGCGCCAGCCGGCCTCGTCGGTATCGGCGCCGACGCCGAAAGTAGGCAGGTCGGCGTGGCCAAACTGTTGCATGCGCGGGGTGTTCTTGCCGCGCAACAGGTCGATCAGGTGGCCCGCGCCGAAACGCTGGCCAGTGCGCAGGATGGCGGACATGGCCTTTTGCGCGGCCATGGTGCCGTCCCACAGTTCCGGCGGTTCGAGGCAGGTGTCGCAGTTACCACAGCGGCCTTCCCGCGTCTCGGCAAAGTAGGCCAGCAGGCGCGTGCGCCGGCACTCGGCGGTTTCGCACCAGGCCAGCAGGGCGTCGAGTTTGCCGCGTTCGATGCGTTTCTGTTCCTCGCCGGCGGTAGATTCGTCGATGCGCATGCGATGAATCATCACGTCGTTGAGGCCGTAGGTCATCCAGGCTTCGGCCGGCTCGCCGTCGCGCCCGGCGCGGCCGGTTTCCTGATAGTAGGCTTCGAGGCTCTTCGGCAAATCGAGATGGACGACAAAGCGCACGTCGGGCTTGTCGATGCCCATGCCGAAGGCAATCGTGGCAACCATGACGATGGCGTCCTCGCGCAGGAAGCGCTGCTGATGTCGGGTGCGCGTGGCCGTGTCGAGACCGGCGTGGTACGCAAGGGCGGCGATGCCCTGCGTGGCCAGCCAGGCCGCGGTTTCATCGACCTTCTTGCGCGACAGGCAGTAAACGATGCCGGCTTCGTTGGCGTGCGTGGCGAGGAAATCGAGCAGCTGGCGGCGGGGGTTGTCGCGTTCGACGACGCTGTAGCGGATGTTCGGCCGGTCAAAGCTGGAGATGAAGATGCGGGCGTTGTCCAGACCGAGGCGCAGCAGGATTTCGCGGCGCGTCAGGGCGTCGGCGGTGGCGGTCAGCGCAATGCGCGGCACGCTGGGGTAGCGCTCGTGGAGGATCGATAGCTGGATGTATTCGGGGCGGAAATCGTGGCCCCACTGCGAAACGCAATGGGCCTCGTCGATGGCGAACAGGATCAGGTTGCCGGCGGCGTTCAGGCGGTCGAGCAGGGCGAGGAAACGCTCGGTCAGCAAACGTTCCGGCGCGACGTAGATCAGGTCGAGCGTGCCGGCCAGCAGTTGCCTTTCGGTTTCGCTGGCCGTCGCGTAATCGAGGGAAGAATTCAGGAATGCGGCGCGCACGCCCGCCTGGCGCAGGGCATCGACCTGATCCTGCATCAGCGCGATGAGCGGCGAGACCACCACGCCGACGCCCGGCCGCAGCAAGGGGGGGATCTGATAGCACAGCGACTTGCCGCCGCCGGTGGGCATCAGCACCAGCGCATCGCCACCGCTGCTCAGGTGATCGATGATCTCGGCTTGAGGCCCGCGAAAGGCCGGGTAGCCAAAGACCTGGCGCAGCGTGTCAAGTGCGGTCATGCACCCGATATACCTTTCCATAGGCTTCCAGCAGGCGCTGATGCATGGCGCAGCCGCTGAACGCCTGGCCGGGCGCGGCAATGGCGAAAAACCGCTGCTCGCCATCGAGCAGGGCTTCCGCCTGCTCGACCACGGCGGCACCATACAGTTGGCGCAGCGTCAGGTCGCAGGCGGCGGCGCGCTCTACGTCGTCGAGCCGGACCAGGGTGTCGACGCAGCGATAAACGCGGCGGCGCTCCGCATTGATCTGCGCGTAATGCAGAATCCAGTCGAGCCCTTCGCGGATGCCGGGCTCGTCGCCGCAGGCCAGCGCCAGCAGGGTTTTCAGTTCGCCGACGCGCAGGTCTTCCCAGAGCGTGCCGGCATCGGCCGCCAGGCCGATGAGGGCGCTGACCAGCCGCTGCTCGTCGATGCCGCTGTCGTTGAGGGTATCCAGCAGGTCGGCACAGGCGTCGTCGTCCAGTTCCGGAAGGTTCAGGATCGCCGCGCGCAGGCGATTGCCGACGCTGCTGTTTTCCCATTCGAGATCATCGACCGGATAGACCTCGGACATGCCCGGCACGATAATGCGGCAGGCATAGATGCCGAGCTGCGTGAAATCGGCGATGTGGATGTCGTGCCCCATGGCATGGATGCGCTCGACCAGCCACTGGCAATCGTGTCCGGTGGCGGCATCGGCGGTGCTGAAATTCCAGTCGCTGAACGCGAAGTCGGGGGTGTTGCCGAGGAAGTTCCAGTGGATGATGCCGCTCGAGTCGACGAAGTGGATTTCGAGGTTCGGCGCACTGGCCACCTCTTCCAGATCGAAGCCCGGCTCGGGAAAACCGCCCAGGGCCTCGAGCGCGCGACCCTGTAGCAGTTCGGTCAGCGCGCGTTCCAGCGCAACATCGAAGCGCGGATGGGCGCCGAAACTGGCGTAGCAGCCCTGGTCGTAGGGATTGAGCAGGGTGACGTTGAGCACCGGGTAGGCGCCGCCCAGCGAGGCATCCTTGACCAGGATGCCAAAGCCGGCAGCCTCAAGCGCCGCGATGCCGGCGGCAATGCGGGGATAACGGGCGATGACCTGCTCCGGCACGTCCGGCAGGCAGAGGCCTTCGGCAATGACGCGGAACTTGATGTGGCGCTCGAATATTTCCGACAGCGCCTGGGTGCGCGCCTCGGCGGGCGTGTTGCCGGCTGACATGCCGTTGCTGACGTACAGGTTGCCGATGATATTGACGGGAAACCAGAGGGTTGCGCCGTCGCGCTGGCGCACATAGGGCAGGGCGCAGATGCCGCGGTCGGCATTGCCGGAATTCAGGTCGACCAGTGTTGCGGCGTCGATGCTGCGTACCGGGTTGTAGAACTCTTGCAACTCCGGCGACAGCAGCCCGGCGGGCCACGTGCCATCCGCCGGCAGCGCAAACCACTGCTCGTTGGGGTAATGCACGAAGTCGCGCTGGGCGACTTCCTCGCCCAGGTAGTAATGCGTCCAGAAATAGTGGCAGGCGAGGCGCTCGAAGAACTCGCCGAGCGCGCTGGCCAGCGCCGCCAGTTTCGTGGCCCCCTTGCCGTTGGTGAACAGCAGCGGACAGTCGTGGTCGCGCACATGCACCGACCAGATGCCATCGACAGGATTGAGCCAGGAGCGTTCCTCGATGTGAAAGCCGAGCTGCGCCAGGCGGTGCTGCATGGTGGCGATCGATGTTTCGAGCGAGGCATCCTTGCCCGTGATGAAAGTTTCCTGATGCATGTTTATCTGCCGCGTTGCGGTGGAAGAAAGAAGGCGGGGCGCGGATTATATAGAGCCTTGCCGCGCGACAGCCTCAGCCGAGCCAGCGGCGCCGCCAGAAGATCGCGGAGAGCGTCGCCGCCACGCCGACCATCAGGCCGATGGCAACGAGAAAGCCGAATGGGTCGTCGAGCAGCGGCATGACGTGGAAGTTCATGCCGAAGATCCCCGAGACCAGCGTGGCGGGCATGAAGATGACGGCCACCACGGTGAGTGCGCGCACTTCCTGATTGACACGGTTGCTGATGGCGGACAGATAGAGATCGAGCATGCCGGCGATGAGATCGCGGATGGCTTCGAGCGATTCGATCAGGTGCACCGTGTGGTCGTAGATGTCGCGCAGGTAAAGCTGGGTTTCCGCCGTGAAAAAGCGGCTATCGTTGCGCAGCAGGGTGTTGATGACCTCGCGCAGCGGCCAGATGGCGCGCCGCAGTGTCAGTGTTTCGCGCTTGAGTTGGTGCAGGGTGTGTAGCAGCGTCGCATCGGGCTTGGTGATCAGCGCTTCTTCAAGTTCTTCGCTGCGCTCGCCGATCTGTTCCAGCACGACGAAGTAGCGGTCGACGAGGGTGTCGAGCAGGGCATACGCCAGATAGTCGACGCCCAGCTGGCGGATGCGTCCCTTGTCCTGGCGCAACCACTCGCGCACCGGATCGAAGCTGCCGGTCGGCCGCTCCTGGAAGGTGAGCACAAAGTCTTTGCCGATCACGAAACTGACCTGCTCCGAGCTCGCGCTCAGGGTTGCCGCATCGTAATTGAAGAAGCGTGCGACGAGGAACAGGTAATCGCCGTAATCCTCGATCTTGGGGCGCTGGTCGGTGTTGAGAATGTCTTCGAGCACCAGCGGGTGCAGATTGAAGCGCCGTCCGACTTCGCGCATCACCTCCGGTTCATGCAGACCATGCACGTTGAGCCAGAGCTTGGGTCCGGTCGTCAGGCAGGCCTGGCAGGCGGCCAGGCTGTCGAAGCGGGTTTCTGTCAGCCCGTCCGGACCATACTCGATCAGGCTGATCGCCGCATGGGGGACCTTGCGCTCACCCAGATGCACCAGCGAACCGGCCGGCAGGCCGGTCTTGCCGGAACGCTTGGGGCGCGACGCTTTATTTCGGATGCTTTTGGGTGGGGTTTGGTTGGCCACGGCGGTGATTGTCGGCGGAAGAGTATTTCAGGATGATCTGCATTGAATCTAGCACAGGTCGTACCCATCTACTTAATTCGAAACACCATTCAGGACAAATCCATGAGCGAGCAAGCCCTTGAAGCAAAAAACGAACTTGAGAAGAAACTGCTGGCCGCGATTAGCGGGGAACTGGACAGCGATGCCTTCATGCAGGAATTGATGACGCAACAGATATTCATCCCCATCAAGGATGACAAGGAAAGCGGCATCCAGGGATTCCAGCTCACCACCAAGGCGACTCCGCTGGTGATTCAGGATGAGGCTGGACAGACCATTCTGGTGCTGTTCACCAGCCCGGACCGTGCCAAGGAATTTCTCGTCGATGTGCCCGGCTACAGCGGTGGTCTGCTGGCCGACTTCGCCTGGATTGTCGAGCGCATGGAGCCCGGTTTTGCCATCGCCGTGAATCCTGGCCTTGAACTCGGTATGGATATCGAGCCGGAAAACGTTACCCGGATGCTGGAAATCCTGGCGGCGCGGGCTAAAAAGAACTGATATGGCCCACCCCCTCCCAGCCTCCCCCTCGCGGGGGAGGTGACTGTTGACTCGCTACGCTCGTTTGTTACGGGGAACTCCAGTTCGTGCTTTTGAGCGGATTGCGGCTGGCGCCGCGTGTCGTCTCGCCTTGGGGCGGCCCGGCGGCGAGACTGCTGGGTTGTCTTTCTCCCCTCGCCCCTTGCGGTAGAGGGGGCGAGGGAGAGGGGGTGCCATCAGAAAGCCCTTCACCCGCTTGCGGGAGAAGGGCGGCCCGGCGGTGAGACTGCTAAGGGGCGGTAAGAAAGTCGGCGCTGGCGGGACGGCGGCGTCAATATCGCAGGGTGGTGTTACACTCCGCCCCGCGTCGCCTGCCACAGTCTGTCTGCCGCGCATCGCGTTTGGCTGTTCCTTCCGCGTTTCACCCCCATTTGTCTCTGCCTAGACTGGTTCGTGCTCTGCACGCGAGGCCGATTCCGTTCTAGGAGTTCCCCATGAAATTTACCGAACTCGGCCTCGATGCCGGGATTCTGCGTGCCGTTGCCGATCAAGGCTACGACACCCCTACACCCATCCAGGCCCAGGCCATTCCCGTGGTGCTCGCCGGGCGTGACCTGATGGCCGCGGCGCAGACCGGCACCGGCAAGACCGCCGGCTTCGTTCTGCCGATGTTGCAACTGTTCTCTCAAGGCGGCGCGTCGACCCGGCGATCGAAGCCGCGTGCGCTGGTGCTGGCGCCGACGCGCGAACTGGCGATTCAGGTTCAGGAGAGCGTGCGCACCTACGGCAAGCACCTGGCCCTGCGTTCGACGCCGATCTTCGGCGGCGTCGGCCTCGGTCCGCAGACGAGCGCCCTCAGGGCTGGCGTCGACATCGTTGTCGCCACGCCGGGGCGTCTGCTCGACCACATCAACCAGCGCAACATTGACCTCTCCGGCATCGAGATTCTCGTGCTCGACGAAGCCGACCGCATGCTCGACATGGGCTTCATCCGCGACATCCGCAAGATCCTTGCCTTGCTGCCGAAGAAGAAGCAGAGCCTGCTGTTCTCCGCCACATTCTCGGAAGAGATTCGCATACTGGCGACGGGTCTGCTCGACAATCCGGTCACGGTCGAAGTGGCGCGCCGCAACGCGACGGCGGAAGGCGTGACGCAATGCCTGTATTACGTCGATCGTGAACGCAAGCGCGATTTACTGGTGCGCCTGATCGGCGATCACAACTGGCACCAGGTGCTGGTGTTCACCCGCACCAAGCACGGCGCCGATGCCCTGGCCGAACGGCTGACCAAATCCGGCATCAGCGCGGCGGCTTTGCACGGCAACAAGAGCCAGGGTCAGCGCACCCGTGCGCTCGACGACTTCAAGCGGCTCAAGACCAACGTGCTGGTGGCCACCGACATCGCCGCGCGCGGCATCGATATTGACGAACTGCCGCATGTGGTCAATTTTGATCTGCCCAATGTGGCCGAGGATTATGTGCACCGCATCGGCCGCACCGGCCGCGCCGGCAGCTCGGGGGAAGCGACCTCGCTGGTCTGCATCGACGAGCACAAGCTGTTGCGCGACATCGAGAAACTGCTCAAGCGCGAGATCGAAAAGCGTCTGTTGCCGGGATTCGAACCCGACCCGAGCATCAAGGCAGAACCGATCATGAAACCCCGTACTGCACGGGGTGCGCGGCAGGCGACACCTGCGGGCAAGGCCCATGGCACCGCATCGAGAAGCGCGCCGCCAGCGACGAAAGCCAACCACCGGGCACCATCCCGCGGTGCCCACCATAGCGGCTCACGCCATCAGTGAATCAACGGCACGGCACTGACGAGGACGCCGTCTTCGTCAGCGTATAGCCACTCGTCCGGACGAAAGGTGACGCCACCAAAGGTCACCGCAACGTTGCTTTCCCCCTGGCCTTTCTTTGCCGTTTTCCGCGGGTGGGTGTCCAGCGCCAGGATGCCGATGTCCATGGCACCAATCGCCAGGGCGTCGCGGATGCAGCCATTGACAACGATGCCGCCCCAGCCGTTCTTCAGCGCCAGCGCAGCCAGCTGGTCGCCGACCAGGGCGCGGCGCAGGCTGCCGCCGCCGTCGATCACCAGAACGCGCCCGTTGCCCGGGCCCTCCAGCGCCTGACGGACCAGGCCGTTGTCCTCGAACAGCTTGAGCGTGGCAATCGGGCCATTAAAGGCGGCACGTTCGCCGTAACTCAGGAACATCGATTCGACTACCCGCAATTGACCATCATTCAGCAGGTCTTCATGCGCGTCGCAAAGGTCGGCTGTCGATAATGGCATGCGCTAGACCTTAAAGCGGGTGAACGACCGGCGTGGGGGCGGATTTTTCCTCAAAGGTCAGCATGACCTTGCCGCTGTCGTCATCCAGGTCGATGGTCACCTTGCCGCCTTGCGCGAGACGCCCAAACAGCAGTTCGTCGGCCAGGGCAGAGCGGATGGTGTCCTGGATCAGCCGCGCCATCGGGCGCGCGCCCATCAGCGGGTCGAAACCCTTCTCGGCCAGCCAGGCGCGCAGATGGTCGGTGAAGATCGCCTCGACCTTCTTCTCGTGCAACTGGCCCTCAAGCTGCATGAGGAACTTGTCGACCACGCGCAGGATGATCTCGTTGTCGAGCGCCTTGAAGGAGATGATGGCATCGAGGCGGTTGCGAAACTCGGGCGAGAACATGCGCTTGATATCGGCCATCTCGTCGCCGGCCTGCTTGTTGGAGGTGAAGCCGATGCTGGTTTTCTGCAGTGCCTCGGCGCCGGCGTTGGTGGTCATGACGATCACGACGTTGCGGAAGTCCGCCTTGCGGCCGTTGTTGTCGGTCAGCGTGCCGTGGTCCATCACCTGCAGCAGGATGTTGAAGACGTCCGGGTGGGCTTTTTCGATCTCGTCGAGCAGCAGCACGGCGTGGGGCTTCTTGGTGACGGCCTCGGTCAGCAGGCCGCCCTGGTCGAAGCCGACATAGCCGGGAGGCGCACCGATCAGGCGGCTGACGGCATGGCGCTCCATGTATTCCGACATGTCGAAGCGGATCAGTTCGATGCCCATGCAGTAGGCGAGCTGGCGCGCGACCTCGGTCTTGCCGACCCCGGTGGGACCGGAAAACAGGAAGCTGCCGATGGGCTTAACGGGGCTGCCCAGACCGGAGCGCGACATCTTGATCGCCTGGGTCAGCGCGTCGATGGCCGGATCCTGGCCGAACACCACGCTCCTCAGGTCGCGGTCGAGATTCTTCAGCGCCGAACGGTCGTCCGCCGAGACATGCTGCGGCGGAATGCGGGCGATCTTGGCGACGATCTCCTCGATCTCGAGCTTGCCGATGACCTTCTTTTGTTTGGATTTTGGCAGGATGCGTTGCGCGGCACCGGCTTCGTCGATGACGTCGATGGCCTTGTCCGGCAGGTGACGGTCGGTGATGTATTTGGCGGACAGCTCGGCAGCGTTGGAAATGGCGGCTGCCGAGTACTTGATGCCGTGGTGCTCCTCGAAGCGCGTCTTGAGGCCGCGCAGGATCGATACTGTTTCGTCGACGCTCGGTTCATTGACATCGATTTTCTGGAAACGGCGCGACAGGGCGTGGTCCTTCTCGAATACGCCACGAAATTCGTTGTAAGTGGTGGCGCCGATGCACTTGACTGTGCCGGAGGACAGCGCCGGTTTCAGCAGGTTTGACGCATCAAGCGTGCCGCCCGAAGCGGCACCGGCACCGATCAGGGTATGGATCTCGTCGATAAAGAGGATGGCATGGGGGTCATCGATCAATTGCTTGAGCACCGCCTTGAGGCGTTGCTCAAAATCGCCGCGGTATTTGGTGCCGGCCAGCAGCGCACCCATATCCAGCGCATAGATGGTGGCCCCTGAGAGGATTTCCGGCACGCGGTTCGCGGCGATGCGCAAGGCCAGGCCTTCAGCAATGGCGGTTTTGCCGACACCGGCTTCGCCTACCAGCAGCGGGTTGTTCTTGCGGCGGCGGCAGAGTGTCTGGATGACGCGTTCGAGTTCCTTTTCGCGGCCAATCAAGGGATCAATTTTTCCGGTGAGTGCCAGCTGGTTGAGGTTCTGCGTGAAATTGTCGAGCGCGCTGCTTTGCGGTTGTGCTTCGGCTTCAGGTTCGGGCGCCGCGTCGCCATTCCCACCGGGGAGCGGTGCCTTGGTGATGCCGTGGGAGATGAAGTTCACCACATCAAGTCGCGAGACACCCTGCTTCTGCAGGAAGTAGACGGCATGCGAATCCTTTTCGCCGAAGATGGCCACCAGCACATTGGCGCCATTCACCTCCTTCTTGCCCGAAGACTGCACGTGCAGGATGGCGCGCTGGATCACGCGCTGGAAGCCCAGCGTTGGCTGGGTATCGATCTCGCTGTCGCCGGCGACGGTGGGGGTGTGCTGGTCGATGAAACCCGCCACATCGCGGCGCAAGGCCTCGATATCGGCGGCGCACGCGCGCAGCACCTCGGCTGCGGAGGGATTGTCGAGCAGCGCCAGCAACAGATGCTCGACCGTGATGAATTCATGACGTTTCTGTCGTGCTTCGACAAAGGCCATGTGCAGACTGACTTCAAGTTCCTGGGCGATCATCACGATACCTCATCAAAATACTGCTTGTTTCAGTTCTCTTCCATGACACAGGCCAGCGGATGCTGGTGACGCTTGGCAAAATCGTTCACCTGCTCGACCTTGGTAATGGCCAGGTCACGCGGAAACACACCACATAAGCCCCGGCCATCACGATGCACTTTCAACATGACCACGGTGGCCTGTTCGCGACTCATGCGAAAGAACTTTTCCAGTACGACGATAACGAAATCCATCGGCGTGTAGTCGTCATTGAGCAGGATCACCTTGTAAAGCGGCGGCGGCTTGATGCGTTGTCGATCTGGCTCAAGGGCGACACCTTCGTCGGGGAGCGTTTGCTTGCGAGTTGCCATGCATTAATTCTAATGCGAATCAAACACCATTCAACAACGCTGCCATCATGGGAAAAGCGGGCAAAAATCCAGTTACCGTAAAAACTAACTTTCGGGCTATGCCGAAAATAACGGGGCATTGCCCGACGGGGTCCGGACAATTGACATTGTTGTTGCGCAGCATCGAAATGCGTTGACGTCGGCAAAAAATTTGCGTAAAAGGCGAACGTGTTTGGTTCAAGCTCCACCTCAGCTCTGTTTCTGTTGTACCGAGTGACCGTGCAGTATGTATCAGTCTTCTGATTCACCGCTTAGGTTCCCTCCGCTGTCGAGAACTTGCAACGCAAACATGTCGCCAGCCATGCGGCATTTCGCCGTCTGATGCTGGTTATGTGTCACGTTTTAATGAAAGAGGTTTTATGGCAACGGGTACCGTCAAGTGGTTCAATGATTCCAAGGGTTTTGGTTTTATCACGCCGGATGATGGCAGCGAAGATTTATTCGCGCACTTCTCCGCAATCAACATGCCGGGCTTCAAGACCCTGAAAGAGGGCGAAAAAGTCAGCTTCGAAGTCGTGCAGGGCCCCAAGGGCAAGCAGGCTTCAAACATCCAGAAGGCCTGATCGCCGTCTGGCCAGCGCCGACTCTTGCCGGCGCTGAAAGTGAAAGCCCGCCAACCGGCGGGCTTTTTTTACGCATACGCAACACACTGCGCAGTTCCCCTCCCGCATGGGGCGAGGGGAGGAAGGCAACCCAGCAGTCTCGCCGCCGGGCCGCCCCAAGGCGAGACGGCACGCGGCGCTAGCCGCAATCCGCACCTCAGAAAAAAAATGCTCCCCGTAGCAAACGAGCGCAGCGAGCCACAGTCACCTCCCCCGCGAGGGGGAGGCTGGGAGGGGGCGGGCCAACAGTTACATCCTGTCGATCATCGCCTGGCCGAAAGCCGAGCACTTCACTTCCTTGGCGCCTTCCATCAGGCGGGCAAAGTCGTAAGTGACGATCTTGTCGGCGATGGCGGCTTCCATCGACTTGATGATGAGGTCGGCGGCTTCCTTCCAGCCGAGATGGCGCAACATCATTTCGGCCGAGAGGATCAGGGAGCCCGGATTCACATAGTCCTTGCCGGCATATTTCGGTGCTGTGCCATGGGTGGCCTCGAACACCGCATACTGGTCGGAAATGTTGGCGCCCGGGGCGATGCCGATGCCACCCACCTGTGCGGCGAGCGCGTCGGAGATGTAGTCGCCGTTCAGGTTGAGCGTGGCAATGACGTCATATTCGGCCGGCCGCAGCAGGATCTGCTGCAGGAAGGCATCGGCGATCACGTCCTTGACGATGATTTCGCGACCGGTCTGGGGATTCTTGAAACTGCACCATGGACCGCCATCGATCAACTTGGCGCCGAATTCCTTCTGCGCCACTTCGTAACCCCAGTCGCGGAAAGCGCCCTCGGTGTATTTCTGGATGTTGCCCTTGTGCACCAGGGTAATGCTCTTGCGGTCATTGTCGATGGCGTACCTGATCGCGGCGCGCACCAGGCGCGAGGTGCCTTCCCGCGATACCGGCTTGATGCCGATGCCGGAGGTGTTCGGGAAGCGGAGCTTCGTCACGCCCATTTCTTCCTGCAGGAACTTGATGATCTTTTTGGCGCCCGCGGATTCGGCTGCCCATTCGATGCCGGCGTAGATATCCTCGGTGTTCTCGCGGTAGATCACCATGTCGGTCTTGCTCGGATCCTTGAGTGGCGAGGGGATGCCCTTGAAGTAGCGCACCGGGCGCACGCATTGGTAGAGGTCGAGTTCCTGGCGCAAGGCGACGTTGAGCGAGCGGATGCCGCCACCGACGGGCGTGGTCAGCGGACCCTTGATCGAGACGGCATATTCCTTGCAGGCGTTCAGGGTGTCTTCCGGCAGCCAGACATCGGGGCCGTAGATGCGGGTGGATTTCTCGCCGGCATACACTTCCATCCAGGAGATCTTCTTCTTGCCGCCGTATGCCTTGGCGACTGCCGCGTCGACCACGGCTATCATCACCGGCGTGATGTCTACGCCAATGCCATCACCTTCAATGAAGGGGATGATGGGGTTGTCCGGTACGGGTTGTCCGGCGACGATTTTTTGTCCTGTGGTGGGGACCTTGATGTGCGAAGTGCTCATAGCCTGCTCCAGAATCGATTGGAAAGGGCGCGCGCTTGTGGCGCAAGTTTTGTTCCATTGCTGGCCGGCAAACGGCACCAGCCAAACTCTTTTATTATCGCCGAAAATCAGAGCTATCAACCAAATCTTGACTTACATCGAATGTTAGAATTGTGTCAATTGCATTTGACTGTAAAAGATTAGGAATATCATGGAGATATCGGTAAGTCTTGGGTCTGAGGCCGATTCGTCAGCGAGTGCCAGAGCACTGCTGATCGCCAATACCCTGATCGAGGGCTTCAACAAGCACTATCGGTTGTTTCGCGAAACTTCGGCCGGTGCCAAGACGCGCTTCGAACAAGGTGACTGGCCGGGCGTCCAGCAGGCGGTCAGGGATCGCATCCAGTTTTACGACGATCGTGTCGTGGAGACCGCCGAGCGCCTGCATTGCGAATTCAATGCCGCAACGGTGGACGATGTGATCTGGCAGCGGGCCAAGCTGCATTACATCGGTTTGCTGACCAATCACAACCAGCCGGAACTTGCCGAAACCTTTTTCAATTCGGTGTTCTGCAAAATTCTTCACCGCACCTATTTTCACAACGATTTCATCTTTGTGCGGCCGGCCATCTCGACCGAGTACATCGAGTCCGATCCGCCCTGCTATCGCTGCTATTACCCGAATGAAACCGGCTTTCGCGAAACCCTCAAACGCATCTTCCTGGACTTTGACTGGCAACGCGAATTTGCCGATCTGGATCGCGACGTCGGCTACATCCGCAGCGCGGTCAACGCGCATCTTGGCGAGATACCGCGCCGTGAAGTGAATTTTCAGATTCAGGTGCTCTCTGCGGCTTTTTATCGCAACAAGGGAGCCTACGTCATCGGCAAAGTGGTCAATGGCGCCGTGGAATATCCGTTTGCGGTGCCGGTGCTGCATGATCCTCAGGGCAGGCTGACCCTCGACTGCATCCTGCTTGACCCCGGTTTGATCGGCGTGCTGTTTTCGCTGTCGCGGGCCTACTTCATGGTCGACATGGCGGTACCCGCCAATACCATCAAGTTTCTGCGTTCCATCATGCCGCACAAGCCGCGTGCCGAACTGTATTCAATGCTGGGTCTGGGCAAGCAGGGCAAGACGGCCTTTTATCGGGGCCTGATTTCCCATCTGCACCATTCCGCCGACCAGTTCATTGTCGCGCCGGGCATCCGCGGGTTGGTGATGCTGGTGTTCACCCTGCCGTCCTATCCTTACGTTTTCAAGGTGATCAAGGATGTGTTCGGTGCGACCAAGGAGGTCGATCACGCAACCGTCAAGCGCAAGTATCAATTGGTGAAACAGGTCGACCGGGTTGGGCGCATGGCCGACACGCTGGAATATTCGCATGTCGCCCTGCCCCGGAACCGGTTTGCCCCGGGTTTGCTGGAGGAGTTGTACCAGCAGGTGCCGTCGCTGCTCGAAGAGGACGGCGACGATCTGGTCATCAAGCACCTCTACATCGAGCGCCGCATGGAGCCGCTCAATCTTTACCTCGAACGCACCGAAAAGTCCGGGCGCGACGATCTGCTCGAGCAGGTCGTCATCGAATATGGCAATGCCATCCGCGAGCTGGCCATTGCCAACATCTTCCCCGGCGACATGCTGTGGAAGAACTTCGGCGTCACGCGCTATGGTCGCGTCGTGTTCTACGACTACGACGAGATCGAGTACATGACCGACTGCAACTTCCGCCGCATTCCGCCGGCCCCCAACGAAGAAGCCGAAATGTCCGGCGAGCCCTGGTATTCAGTGGGCAGGAATGACATCTTTCCCGAGGAATTCGCCTTTTTCCTGCTGACTTCGCTGAAAATCCGTGCTGCCTTCATGCGTCACCATGCCGACCTGCTCGATGCCGGATTCTGGCAGGCAGCGCAGGAAGAGATCCGGCGTGGCGTCATCTGCGACTTCTTTCCGTATCCCGAGGCGCTGCGTTTTTGCAATCGTTATGGTGGAGGCTGCAAGAAATGAAACATGGATTGCGTTTGTTGGTGACCTTGGGCGCCTTGCTGTCCGCAACATTGGCGGCGGCGCAGGGCTTGCCCGTCATGGAGTTGCAGGCGGGTTTCCATCGCATCGAGGCCGAAGTGGCACACACGCCCCAAGCACGCATCCAGGGGCTCATGCAGCGCCGCGCGATGCCGCAACAGCGCGGCATGCTGTTCGTCTTTCCCGAAACCGAACAGCACTGCATGTGGATGAAGAATACCTACCTGCCGCTCTCGGTCGCTTTCCTCGACGGTGATGGTCGCATCATCAACGTTGCCGACATGCAGCCGCACAGCGAGGAGAACCATTGCGCGGCCAAGCCTGCCCGCTATGCGCTGGAAATGAATCAGGGCTGGTTTGCCCGGCGTGGCCTCAAGCCGGGCGATGCCATCGGCGGCATCGAGCGCGCCCCGCAAGCGCGTTAAGTCGAATCTCCCGTACGGAAAGGGTGGGCCTGCCTGACGAAAGTCAGGAAATCGGCCGCCGGCAAGGGCCGCGAATGCAGGTAGCCCTGCACCTTGTCGCAGCCGATGCGCGCCAGATAATTCTGTTGTTCCAGTGTTTCGATACCTTCGGCGATGGTATCCATGCCCAGGGTTCTGGCCAGGCTGACGACGGCGGCGGCAATGGCGCAGTCGTTGGGATCGCCCGGGATGTCGCGGACGAATGAGCGATCGATCTTGAGATTGTCGATCGGCAGGCGCTTCAGGTACGACAATGAGGAGTATCCGGTCCCAAAATCGTCGATGGCGGTGCGGATGCCATGTTCGCGCAACTGGGTGAGCACCCAGGAACAGAGATCGATGTTGCCCATCAGCACATTCTCGGTGATTTCAATCTGTAGATGATGACCGGCCACGCCGCTTTCCAGCAGCAGTGAAATGATGCTGTCGGGGAAGTCGGGCTGGGCCATCTGCACCGCGGAAATATTCACCGAGATGTAGTCGAGAGTCAAACCCTCTGCCTGCCATGCTTGAAAGCGGGTGAGTGCCTCGCGCACGACCCAGTGTCCAAGGGGCACGATCAGGCGGGTTTCCTCGGCCACCGGAACGAACAGGTCCGGGGTGCTTGCCCCGGCGGGAGCCTGTGGCCAGCGCAGCAGCGCTTCGCAGGCGATCACCTCGCCGCGTTTGATGTCAACGATGGGCTGGTAGTGCAGTTCGAAACCGCCATCGCGCACGGCGGAGCGTAGCGCATTGTCGAGTTCGAGCTTGCTGTTGGTGGCCGCCGACAGCTCCGCCGTGTAGCGGTAGTGTCCGTCGCGGCCTGATTCCTTGGCGCGATACATCGCGGCATCGGCATTCTTGAGCAGGCTGACGGCATCGGTGCCGTCATCCGGATAGAGCGTGATGCCGATGCTGCAGCCAATGTGCAGTTCCGTGCCGGTGACCGTAAACGGCTGCTTGAAGGCAACGACAAGCTTCTCGGCAAGATGGGCGGCAGATTCATGCGAGGCGCCGCTTTCCATCAGCACGACAAATTCATCGCCGCCGAAGCGGGCGACGGTGTCGGCGCGCCGCGCCAGGCTCTTGATCCGACGCGCGGCTTCGATCAGCAGCAGATCGCCGACATGGTGACCCAGGCTGTCATTGATATTCTTGAACCGGTCCAGATCGATGAACAGCAACGCCAGGGCAGACTTGTCGCGCTGGGCGCGTTCAATGGCGTGGTGCAGGCGATCATTGAACAGCAGTCGGTTGGGCAGTGCGGTGAGGACGTCGTGATGAGCGAGAAAATCAAGCCGGGTCTGGGCTTCCTTCATCGATGAAATGTCGGCCATCACGGCGATGCGATGGGTGAGCTTGTCGTCGGCATTGCGCACCTCGCTGATGGTCTGCAGGAGTGGCACAACCCGGCCGTCGCGGGTGCGATCGAAGACTTCGCCCTGCCAGTGTCCTTGCGCGCGCAGGGTGCGCCACATGCCGGCGTAGAACGCGGGTTTGTGCAAACCGGACTTGAGTTTTCCCGGATCGGCGCCGATCAGTTCATCGCGCGCATAGCCGGTGATGCGCGTAACCGCGTCGTTGATCTCGATGATGCGGTTGTCGGCATCGGTGATCAGGATGCCCTCGCCGATATGACTGAATACCTCTGCATACAGTTGCAGATGGCGCTCGATGGTCTTTTGTTCGCCAATGTCGGTGAACAACATGACCGTCTGGGCGTGCTGTCCGGCTTCGTCACAGATTTTCGAGGCGACCACCTGCACATCACGACCATGGATGTTGGTACTGTGGCTGGAGCCATCGGCACTGCTGCGGACTTCTCCGAGCGCGGCGGCGCAGGTGCACACCTCCGCGGCGGGATGGCCAATCACCTGTGCCCGCTCGCCGCCATCAAAGAACCAGTCGAGGGCGCGCCGGTTGCAGTCCTCGACGCGGTCCTCGAGATCGAGGACGACGACGGCAGCGCCGAGGGTGTCGAGAATGGTGCGAATCTCGTTCCGGGCAATGTCGAGCCGATTGTTGGTGGCATACAGATGGGCAATGACCTGGCCGAAGGATTCGGCGATGATGCCGATCGGATCGAGTGCAATCAGAGTCGCGTCGTCGAGTTCCTCGGGCCGCAACGGCTGCGAACCCATTACCACAAGCAGCTGGTCGATCTTGGCGCGGAGGTAGCGGATCAGCTCGGCGTTGTCTATCGTGCCCGGCACGGCAAGCGGCTTTTCAGACATTACCGAAAATGCGGATTCGATAAGTGCCATCGAGGCGCGCGACCTCCGAGCAAAAACCCATGCGCTCCGCGGTGGCGGGAATGGTGGCGGTGGCCTGACGGTCATCCGTTACCACCATGACATCGAAGCTGCCGGCGCGGATCGCCGCACTGTTGCTGTTGAGTTCCTTGAGAGTCAGCAGCAGGCAGGAAGGGCAGACCTGGCCGCAGATGTCTAAATCAATTGTTCGATTCATCATGTTTCATCGTATCACGAAGCGGGTCAATATTTGTGCGCCAACCCAGGTGCCCGGCAGGAGTCCGACGACAAACAACAGGCTCTGCAGGGCGAGGATCGGCACACCGCCCCACAGGTGCCAGATATTGCACGACGGTGCCATGCGCGCGGCGAGCCCGAGCAGCAGTCCGCCGACCAGTGCCGACCACAATTGCCGTTGCGGCAGGCGCCAGCGCGGACGCCACTCGCCCAAGCTTAGCGCCGAGACCAGCGCGCCGCAGATGATGCCGAGGATCAGCGGATACTGGATGGCGGCGATGGCATCCAGTTGCGGTCCCGGCCCGCCTTGAATGGCCTGAGTGGCGAATGGTGGCGTGTAATTGAGCGGTTGCAGTGAAAAGTAGGCGAGATTCTGCACATGCACGGGGGCAAATAGCGATTCGATACTCGCACCGATTTTCGAATAGGTCGCGGTGATGCCCAGCGGCATGCCGATCAACACGTAGGAAGCAAAGCCGAGCAGGGCGAGGATCAGCGCCGCCTGCCACGGCGCCAGGTGGCCGGCGGCAAAGGACTGGCGCACCATGCGGCCGGCGCGAAACTGGCGGCTGAGCCAGAAGCCGCCGAGTACCAGCAACGGCAGCAGCAGCGTGCTGGGTGACAGAGCCAGCCATTGCGGCAGGGTGATGGTGTTTTCCACCAGCACGGTCGATCGGGCAAAGGCGCTCCATTGCGGATGAATCTCGGCGTAAAAAGTTGCGCCGCCGATCATGCCGATCACCGCCAGCAGGCTGGCGAAGCTGCCGGCGCCGAGCTTGAACAGGCTGCCGCAGACGCAGCCACCGGCCAGTACCATGCCAATGCCGAAAACGAAGCCGCCAATGGCATTGGCCAGCGAGGGTGGGTTGAGTAGTGGAAAAGGGTAAATCGAAATGATGCCGCCGAGGCGCCCCAGTTCGAACAAGGCCATGCTGGCAACGACCAGCAGGATCATCTGGCGCATCAAAAAGAAGTCGCGGAACAGGAACATGTCGCGAAACGACGCCGTCACGCAAAAGTCGGCGCGATGCATGACAAAGCCCGCCACCAGACCGATCACAAGCGAACTGGCGACGATCAGCAGATAGGGCTGTTCCATCCTGCTTGAGCGCCAGTGTGTTTGCCGTTACGGGCGCGGCCCGATGAGGCGGGCATGCCGGAAGGTGGCCGGGGCGTGGGAAAACAGCGCGGACCAGACGACGATGATCCAGAACAGCGTCAGGCGCGGCGCACCGTCGAACATCATCCACCCCACCAGCAGCAGTTTGGCCAGCACGCCGATGCCGGCAACCTCGAACAGGTGGCTTGGTTTGCGCCAGATGTCGAGAGCGAACATCGCCACGCCGCTCGCCGTCACGGCGGCAGCGAGCCGGTCGACGCCCCCCAGATGATCCAGCGGTGCCCCGAACAGCGCCGCGCCAAAGGCGATTACCGCAACCAGATGCAGACTGCGCACCAGCACGGAAAGCCAGCGGCGCAACAGGTCGGCGCGGGGGAGGGGGGGAGGCATGGAGATTGATTATAGTCCCGCCCCCTCCCGTCCTCCCCCTCGCGGTGGAGGTGACTGTGGCTCGCTGCGCTCGTCTGTTACGGGGTGCCCCCGTCATGCTTTGGCGCGGATTGCGGCTGGCGCCGCGTGTCGTCTCGCCTTGGGGCGGCCCGGCGGCGAGACTGCCGGGTTTGCCTTTCTCCCCTCGCCGCTTGCGGGAGAAGGGCGGCCCGGCGGCCAGGCTGCTTCCAACGGCCAGGCAGCGCCATCCCGCCAGCGCCGACTTTTCGTGGCGGGACTGCCGTGTGCTTCTGCGGCTATGCTAGTCTCGCGTTTTCAAAAACAATACCCGAGGAGTCCAAGGTGCCAGGTCTGTTGTCCAATGTCGATCCCGATGGATTGCTTGAATACTCGGTCGTTTATACCGACCGTTCGCTGAATCATATGTCCGCCGCTTTTCAGGGCGTGATGCGCGACATTTCCCGCATCCTCAAGGATGTCTATCATGCCGATGCGGCGGTGATCGTGCCGGGTGGCGGCACCTTCGGCATGGAGGCGGTGGCACGGCAGTTCGCCACCGGCAAGAAGTGTCTGGTGATCCGCAACGGCTGGTTCAGCTTTCGCTGGAGCCAGATCTTCGAAATGGGTTCGATCCCCGCTTCGACCACGGTGCTGAAGGCACGGCGGCTTGCCGCTGCGCCGCAATCGCCATTCGCGCCCGCGCCCATCGAGGAGGTGGTGGCGACGATCCGTGCCGAAAAGCCCGATCTGGTATTCGCGCCGCATGTCGAAACCGCTTCCGGCATGCTGCTGCCCGACGCCTACCTGCGTGAGGTGGCGGCTGCGGTGCATGCGCACGGCGGCCTGTTCGTGCTCGACTGCGTGGCTTCCGGTGCGTTGTGGGTGGATATGGCCGACATCGGTGTGGATATATTGGTTACCGCCCCGCAGAAGGGCTGGAGCGGGCCGCCCTGCGGCGCGCTGGTCTGCCTTGGCGCGGAAGCGCTCTCCCGCATGGACGCCACGACCAGCACCAGTTTCGCCGCCGATCTCAAGAAGTGGCTGCAGATCATGCAGGCTTATGAAGCGGGTGGCCATGCCTACCATGCCACGCTGCCGACCGATGCGCTCGTGGCGTTGCGCAAGGTGATGCTGGAAGCCGAAGCGTATGGATTCGAGAAACTGCGCACGGCGCAGAGCGAACTCGGCGCCAAGGTGCGCAAGCTGCTGGCCGCGCGCGGTTTCAAGAGCGTTGCCGCGCCGGGTTTCGAGGCGCCCGGGGTGGTGGTCTGCTATACCGATGATCCGGAGATCCAGTCGGGCAAGAAATTCGTCGCCAAGGGCCTGCAAACCGCAGCCGGCGTGCCCTTGCAGTGCGACGAACCGGCCGATTTCCGCAGCTTCCGCGTCGGCCTGTTCGGGCTGGACAAGCTCTATGCCGTCGACCGCACGGTGGCGACGCTGGAAAAGGCGCTCGACAAGGTGCTGGCGGGCTGAGCCGTTAGTTCAGTCAACAAAAAACGGGCACCTGATGAGGTGCCCGTTTTTTTTGGTTGAAAAATTAACCGAAGTTCTTTGCCACGAAGTCCCAGTTGACCAGGTTGCCGAGGAAGGTCTCGACGAATTTCGGGCGCAGGTTGCGGTAGTCGATGTAATAGGCATGCTCCCAGACGTCGACGCACAGCAAAGCTTTATCGCCGGTGGTCAGCGGGGTGCCGGCGGCGCCCATGTTGACGATGTCGACGGAACCGTCGGCCTTCTTCACCAGCCAGGTCCAGCCCGAACCGAAGTTGCCGACGGCGGAGGTCTGGAAGGCCTTCTTGAAGTCGTCGAGCGAGCCCCACTTCTTGTTGATGGCATCAGCCAGCGCGCCACTCGGGGCGCCGCCGCCATTCGGCTTCATGCAATTCCAGAAGAAGCTGTGGTTCCACACTTGAGCGGCGTTGTTGTAGAAGCCGCCGGCGGGGGCCTTCTTGACAATGGCTTCGAGGTCGAGGGCTTCGTACTCGGTGCCCTTGATCAGGTTGTTGAGGTTGGTGACATAGGCCTGATGGTGCTTGGCATAGTGGTACTCGAAGGTTTCCTTCGACATGTGCGGGGCAAGGGCGTCCATTGCGTAGGGCAGGGCGGGTAGTGCATGTTCCATGTTGTTCTCCTGTTTTTGGGTCAATGATGCCCCATAAGTATGGGGATGGAACCGGGTATTACAAGTTCCCGGTGGGCTGCGGTTCATCAATATGGGCTACCACGGCGGTTGCGGCGCCGACGGCGAATTGCAGGCGTAACTGATCTCCGGCGGTGAGCTGCGCCGCAGTGCGGACGATCCGGCCGGCGGCATCATGGGTGATGCTGTAGCCGCGCTGCAGCGTGGCGGCGGGTGACAGCGCCGCCAGCGCGCCGTTGCAGCGGGTCAGCCGGTCGCGTCGGCCGGCGGTCAGCGTGATGATGGCTTGCCGCAGCCGGTGCGTCAGCCGGTCGAGATGCTGGTGGGCGGGCTGCAATGCCGGGCGCGCACGGGCAAGGCGCAACTGCAGGTTGGCCAGGGTTTCGCGCCGGCTGGTCAGTTGCCCGGCAGCGTGCAGGCGCCGGCCGAGGAGTTCGAGGCGCTGGTTGCTGGCGACCAGCCGCTGGGCGGGATGGATCAGGCGCAGCGCCAGGCGGTCGACCGCCTGCATGCGGGCCTCGACTTTCAGTTGCATGGTGTGGCGCAGGTTGCGCGCCAGCTCGGCGAGTTCCCGGGTGGCGGCGAACCAGCCGGCGCTTGCCAGCTCGGCTGCGGCGGTGGGCGTGGCGGCGCGCCGGTCGGCAACGTAATCGGCGATGGTGATGTCGGTTTCGTGGCCGATGCCGGCAATAGTCGGCGCTGGTGACACGGCGCAACAGGAAGCGATGGCGCGCGCCACGGCCTCGTCGTTGAAGGCCCAGAGGTCTTCGATGCTGCCGCCGCCGCGCACGATGAGCAGGACGTCGCATTCGTTGCGGGCGGTGGCTTTGGCCAGTGCGGCGACGATGGCGGCGGGTGCTGCCGCACCCTGCACCAGCGTGGGATAGATGATCAGTTCGACGTGCGGCGCGCGGCGGGCAAAGGTGGCGATCACATCCTGCAGGGCGGCCGCCTGCGGCGAGGTGACGATGCCGACACGCCGGGGAAAGCGCGGCAGTTCGCGTTTCCTGGCGGCATCGAACAGCCCTTCGCCGGCGAGCTTTTCGCGCAGGCGCACGAACAGTTCATACAGGCGGCCAACCCCGGCGCGCCGCATGGCCTCGACGTTGAGCTGAAAGTCACCGCGTGCCTCGTAAAGTGTGACGAGCGCCTGTGCCTCGACCTGCTGGCCGTTTTCAAGTTGCCACGGCAGGATCTGGGCGCGCGAACGGAACATCACGCAGCGCACCTGCGCCTGGCTGTCCTTCAGCGAAAAATACACATGACCTGAAGCCGCGCGCGTCAGGTTGGATATTTCACCGCTCACCCACAGCAGCGGGAAGCGCTGCTCCAGCAACAGGCGCGCTTGTCGGTTGAGTTCGCTAACAGTGAGAATGTCTGCGGGCATGTGTGTGTCTTGATGGTGCAGTACAGCAACAAATTGGCCGGCGTATGACTGGCGGCGATGTTACATCATCCACAAGGTGCCAAATTTTCAAACAAACGGCACAACAACGGCCCGGCAAGCCTGATAGTCTCGTGTAACCTATTGAATAATATATAAAAACATATTGTACAGTTTTGACGCTTAGTAACAAAAGTCCTTTGTGGATGCCTACTTAGCGTATTCGTTCGCAAGAGACTCACAGACTTTTCCACAGTTTTTGTGGATAAACCCATCCGCAGTGAAGTTGTATTCTTGCAACTTCGTTTGTTGTGGACGAGTTGCATGCAATTGATCCCCCTTGGGCCGCCCGCCCTGCTCGGCTTGTTTCGCGAAGTGCTGGAAAGCAGTCTGGTCGAACGCGGTGTCGCGCAGGGACTCGAATTGCTCGGGCACGCCGACGAATTCTGGCGTGCCGTGCCGCTTGCCGAGTTGCAGCGCATGGCACAGGGCGGCAATGCCGCTGCCCAGGCGGAACTGGCCTGGCGCTCGGCCGTCGGCGAGGGACTGCCAAAGTCGGTGGTCGATGCGGTGAACTGGGCGACGCAAAGCGCCGAGAAGAAGTCACCGGCCGGCGAGGCGGTGCTCGGCTGGTTGCTCTATCACGGCATGGGTCTGCCGAAGGATTACGCCGAGGCGGCGCGCCTGTTCGCACATGCCGCCGATGCGGCGGACAGTCGCGGCATGACCTGGTTTGCGCTGTGCCTGTTGCGCGGGCACGGGGTTGACGCCGATGTGACGCGCGGCAGCGAGCTTTTGTACAAGTCGGCCGAGCAGGGCAGTCCTCTGGCCCAGTATTGGCTGGGGCGACTGCTCTATCTGGGGCAATACCTGCCGCGCGATTTTGCGCAGGCAGTCCGCTGGCTGACGCTGGCCAGCGAGCACACTTCTGGCCGCGCGGGCCGCGCCGCCGACCTGCTGGCGCGCTGCCATTTTTTTGGTCGCGGCGTCGATGAAAACCGCGGCGAGGCGGTGCGCCTCTGGCGCATGGCGGCGCTGGATGACATTGCACCGGCCATGTTCTCTCTCGGCTTGTGCCTCTATGCCGGCGAAGGCACCAGCGTCAACCACGCCGAAGCGGTGACCTGGTTTCGCGCCGCGGCGCGCAAGCGCGTCAGCGGTGCGATGTTCCTGCTCGGGCAATGCACCACTTTCGGCTTTGGCGTCACGCCCGACCCGGCGGTCGGGCTGGCGTGGTATCGGCGCGCGGCGGAGCGGGGCAATCGCGAGGCCGAGTTTGAACTGGCCGAAGCGTATGCCGCCGGCCGTGCCCACCTGGAGCGCGATCTCGAAGAGGCGGTGTGCTGGTGGCGTGCCGCTGCCCGGCAGGGGCATGCGCGGGCCCAACTGAAACTCGGGCACTGCTATCGCTGGGGCGAGGGCATCGAGGAGAACAAGCGTCTCGCGCTGGCCTGGTATCGGCGTGCCGCCGATGGTGGCGAAATATCCGCCCATGTCTGGCTGGGTGAATGTCATGAACATGGTGAAGGCATCACTGCCGATCCTGTCGCGGCACGACATTGCTATCTGGAGGCCGCGGCGGCCGGTGACCCGCACGGCCGCGCCGAACTGGGGCGCTGCAGCTTGTATGGCATCGGCGGCCAGGTCGATGTCGCGCGCGGCGAGGCGGCATTGAAACAGGCGGCCGAAAATGGCTGGCAACCGGCGCTCGACGAACTGGAACGCTACTGGTTTGCCGAGGGCGAGCGGCATTTCCACGGCCATGGTGCGGTGGCGGATGCGGCGCGTGCCCGCCTGTGTTACCGGAAGGCAGGCGAACTGGGCCACCGGCGCGCGGCCTACATGCTGGCCGAATGCCTGCGCCATGGCTTGGGCGGGGCAGCGGAGCCGGCTCAGGCGCTGACCTGGTATCACCGCGCGGCGACACTGTTCGACGCCAAGCTGGCGCTGGCCGATCTCTACTATAACGGCGAAGGTGTGGTGCTCAATTACCGCGAGGCCTTCCGCTGGTTCGAACAGGCCGTCGCCCAGCATGAAGATGCCTATGCGCTCTACAGCCTGGGCTATTGCCTGCTGCATGGCCAGGGCGTGCGCCGCGATGCGCGGCTGGCCTTGCGCCACCTGCGCCGCGCCGCGGTGCTCGGCGAAGTCAACGCCCAGTACGAACTGGGCCTGGCCTATTACCGCGGGGCCGGGCTGGGCAAAAACCTGCGACTGGCGATGAAATGGTTGCGCATGGCCGCCAGCCAGGGACACGACGAGGCGCGGGCGTTTCTCGAGCGTATCGGGCGCGGGCAAAATCTGAACTAAGTTGCTCGGCCACAAATATCCGTCACACCGGCGCAATCCGGTATCAGGCTGCAGCAGTTTCTGGATTCCGGCTTTTGCAGGAATGACGCTTCAGGAGTTATCCGGGCATGCCTGCATGCCTGGCTGTCGGTAACCTGATCTGCGCAATCAGGCCGCCGCCCTCGCGCGGCAGCAATTCCAGCCGGCCATGCTGGGCGCGCACGATGCGTTCGACGATGGCCAGGCCCAGCCCGGCGCCGGCAGCTCCGGTGCGCGCTGCTTCGCCACGCGTAAAGGGCAGTTTCAGGCGCTCGATCTCGCCGGGGGCGATACCCGGACCGCGATCCGCGATGGCAATGACGATTTCAGCGCCGGACTGCGTCAGCGTGAACTCAACCGGTTCTGCCGTGCCGGCATGGCGCAAGGCGTTTTCGATCAGGTTGATGATGGCGCGGCGCAGCGCCGCGGGGCGGGCCGAGGCCAGCGCGGGAAAGTCGGCGCTGGCGGTACGGCGTACTTTATCGCCATAGCGACTGGCGATGTCGCTTAGCAGGGCGTCAAGGTCGGTCGGTTCCGGCGGCGTCCCGGTGCTGTCCTGCGGTCGGGCAAAGTCGAGGAACTGGCCGATGGTGCGATCCATCTCGGCGATGTCGGCAGCCATGCCGGCGCGTGCTTCGGCATCGGCAACGCTGAGTTCGGTTTCCATGCGCAGGCGCGTCAGGGGCGTGCGCAGGTCGTGCGATATGCCGGCCAGCAGCAGGCGGCGGTCATCTTCCAGTTGCCGGAGGTTCGCGCTCATCTGGTTGAATGCCGCGGTGACGGCCGTGATCTCCTGTGGGCCGTGTTGCGGCAGGGGTGGCGGCGTCTCGCCAGCGCCGACTTTGCGGGCGGCGGTTTCCAGTGCGCGCAGGGGACGGGTGATGAGAAACACGATCAGCCAGGCGCCGGCGAGCGACAACAGCAGCACCGCCGCGCCCCAGCCCAGCCATTGCAGGGGCAGTTTGTGTTCCAGCCGTTCGCGCGGGAGGGCCAGCCAGAAATCGCCGTCCGCGCCTTCGAAGATGCGAAAGCTGACGAAGAGACCGGGTTCGCCGTTCAGTTCAAAGGCCAGCCGGGTTTCAGCCCCGAGCTGTTCCTGCAACAGGGCTGCGATGCGGCGCGGCAGCGGCAGCGGCGGCGGTGGAACGATCAGGTCGTTTTTGTCGGCGGGGTAGACATGCAGCCCTTCGCGGTCGGAAAGCTCCGCCAGCAGATGGTGGCGCAGTTCGGGCTGGGCGGCCAGCAGGGCGACACGTGTCAGGTTGGTCATGCTGACGAGCAGTTGCGTCAACTGGCGCGCGCGCGGCTCCAGTTCGGCTTCGCGGAAGATGGCCAGCCAGGCGGCGACGGCCAGCAACATCAGCGTGGCGATCAGCAGAAAGGCGCGCCACAGCAGGCTCTTGGGTAGCCAGCGCAAGGGATGCAAGGGCTTAACCCGTATCCTTGCCATCGGGAACAAACACATAACCGAAGCCCCACACCGTCTGGATGTAGCGCGGCTTGGCCGGGTCGTTTTCGACCAGCTTGCGCAGGCGCGAGATCTGTACGTCGATGGCGCGGTCGAAGACGCCGTGCTCGCGGCCGCGTGCCAGTTCCATCAGCTTGTCGCGCGACAGCGGCTGGCGCGGGTGCTTGAGCAGCACTTGCAGCAGGCCGAATTCGCCAGTGGTGAGCAGGGTGACAGCGCCATCGCGCGTCAATTCGCGGGTGGCCAGATTGATTCCGACCAGGCCGCAGCGCACCACCTCGTGCGTGGCGGCGGGCGCGCCGGCTGGCGGCGGCGCGGCGCGCCGGCGTAGCACGGCGTGAATGCGCGCCACCAGTTCGCGCGGATTGAAGGGTTTGGCCAGGTAGTCGTCGGCGCCGAGTTCCAGGCCGACGATGCGGTCGATGTCGTCGCCCT